>CAMAQA010000041.1 GCA_945860415.1 Bacteriovorax stolpii | reverse complement strand
AGGGTGATGGGAGGATGCCGCCTCGGAAGATAGCCCGACGCTGGTCAGGGCGAGAACAAGCAGCGCTTGGGGGATGAAATGAGATGCCCTAGCCATTGAGCATCTTCTCGAACTCGGCGAGAAGATCTGCTTCACTGGGTTTCTTTTCTTCTTCAGCCGGTTTTTCATTTGCGGCAGGCGCTTCGGCTGCGGCCTGTTGAGGCGGAACTTCAGCCAGGCTGGCATCCACCTGGGTGGCGAGCGTCTCGAATGCTGCCTGCACTTCGTACTCGGGGGCTGAGGCTGGAGATTCCGTCTTCGGCACCGTGGCGGCTTCAGCGCTCGTTTCCACTGCAACGGGCTCGGCATCTGTAGCTGTGGCAATCGAGTCTGCTGGGGCTTCGGCAGGGGCGGTTTCGGGTGTTTCAGCTTCGGACGAGGCCTCAGCAACGGCTTCGACAGGGGCAGGAGCGGGTGCTTCCGCCGAGACTTCGACCGCGGATACCGCTTCGGCAGGAGTTTCGACCGCGGCCGCGGATACCGCTTCGGCTTCGACCGGAGTTTCCACCACGGCTTCAGGATCCGCTTCATCGGTCTTCGACGCCGGCTCGGACGACGTGGACAGTCGTGTTCTCAGCTCCGTATTTTCCTGCTGGAGGCGCTTGAGATTTGCCAGGTCGTCTTCGATCACGCTGTATTCGGCAAGCTTCCCCTCCAGCTGGGCGATCTTCTTCTGAAGCTCGCTCGTATCCGGGCCCTCCGTGCTGGCGCCCGAGGGCTGGGGCTTTTCGGCCGTGGCGCGGGCAAGCGAGAGTTCGCCTTCGATTCGGGTCTTTTCCTGGACGAGAAGTTCCATGGCCCTGGCCTGGTCCTTCATCCGAGCTTCGAGAGCCGAGATCTTGTGCAGGAGTTCAGAATCCTGGGCGCCGGCTGCCGCAGATTCCGATCCGTGCCGAGCCTGAAGCGATGCAAGCAGGGCAGCCGCGCCAGCCTCGCCATTGCCGATTTGTCCGGGAGAAATTCCTGAGGATTGCAGCAGTCCAAAAAGCTGGGCGCGCATCTGCTCGGCGTCGGTGATGAGTTCGTTCAGGTACACTTTGACGACACTCGATGGAACAGCCTCGGCCACGGCACCTTCACGGCGCTTCCGAACGACGGAATAGGCAATGTAGCTTCCGATGAGGAAGCAGATGAAAGCCGCCTCAAAGAGCAGGGCTTCCGAAGTGAACTTCGAGAACAGGTGGACCCAGGAAGTCATCTCTTTCCAGTGTGGGACCAGAGCGGGGATGAGTCAAATCAGACGTGATTTCCTGAAGCCCGGGCGGCAGCTTCCATGATGGCCTGCATTTCCGGGTGGAGGATCCGGTTCGTGGCCAGGATCTCATGGCCATCGATCGAGAAGGGCCTGCCCGTGAAGTCCGTCACTTTTCCGCCAGCTTCCTCGACGAGGAGCGATCCGGCTGCGACGTCCCAGGGTGAGAGATTTCGTTCCCAGAAACCGTCAAAAACCCCACGCGCCGTGTAGGCCAGATCGAGCGCGGCACTTCCTGGCCGACGGATCGCACGAACCGTGCTGCTGAGCCGCTCGAAGGGGCGCATCTCGAGAGGCAGTTCGTTTTTACGGTAGGTAAAGCCTGTCGTCAGGAGCGAATCCTTCAGTTTTCGCGTCTTCGAGACCTGCAGGCGCTTCCGGCCGAGGAATGCTCCCTGACCGCGGATGGCCCAGTAGGTTTCATCGAGGACGGGATGATAAATGCAGCCCGCCACCACGGTGCCGCGCCACTCCGCAGCGATCGAGACGCAGAACATCGGAAAGCCGTGGACGAAGTTGGTCGTGCCATCGAGTGGGTCGAGCACCCAGCGCCCTTCGGTCGGTTTCGACGAGGCTCCAGACTCTTCGGCTAGAAAGCCGAAATCCGGGCGAGCCCTCTTGAGCACGCGAAGTGCGGCGCGTTCGGCTTCGAGGTCCGCGTTGGTGACGAGCCCGGCCTGAGCCTTTTCGCGAACATCGAAACGACGCCCGAAGTATTTGAGCAGCACCTTGCCTGCGGCGTGGCCCGCCTCGATGACGGACTTCTTGAGGTGCGATAGTTCGCGCGGCGAGGGCTGCTGGGTCTTCATGCGTGCGCTCCTTCAACGGGCCCGTCCTGCTTTTCGGCCTCCAGCGTGAGGGCGATCTCCTCCTGGAATGCCTTGCGGAGCTTGCGAGTGATCGGCCCCGGCTTGCCGTTGCCGATCCTGATCCGATCAACCTTCGTCACGGCCATGACTTCCTTGAGCGTGCTCGTGGCAAACACCTCATCTGCTTCGTAAAGGCGCTGCTTGCTGAAGCGGACCTCACGGACTTCGATTCGGTTTTCGCGGGCGAGGCGAATGACCGTGCGGCGGGTAATGCCGTCGAGAATGCCCACATCGAGCGGCGGAGTGCAGACGATTCCGCGGCGCACGTAGAACAGATTGAACGTCGTTCCTTCAGTCAGGCTGCCCTCGCCATCGGCCAGCAGGGCGTCGTCAAAGCCTGACTTGGCCGCTTCGAGGTACGCCAGCAGGTTGTTCAGGTAGTTTCCGGATTTCATTGCCGGGTCGAGAGCGTTCGGATGATTGCGGATGCGCTCGACGACCTGAAGGTGCAGGCCCCGTTCATGGGCCGCCTCGCTCGGTGTGTCGACGGGCTGAACGTAGATGGTAAAGAGCGTGGGTCCGAGAAGCTGTCCTTTTCCGAATCCGATTCGACCGACTCCGCGTGAAACGACGATCCGACAATAGGCATCGAGCTTCTTTCCCGAGGCATCCTTTCCAAACGGCTGCTGGTGGAAGAACCGGAGCGCCCGCTCCATTTCGCGGCGGTACTCGTCGGACTTTTGCGAGAGTTCCAGGTTACAGAGCTGAGCTGACTCTTGAAGTCGGTCGAGATGGCCCTGCATGTGGTCATCCAGAAAGCGGCCTTCATGCGAGCGCACGACTTCATAGAGGCTATCGCCGTAGAGGTAGCTTCGATCGAAGGCGGAGATCGACTCGTGCCCCGGCAGGAGCAGCTTTCCTTGGACATTCAAGACAGCAGGAATCGACGAGGCCAGCGCGGGCAGGTGGTCCATGCAAACACTATAGCTAGGGCCGTGAATCGTTGCTAGAACCCTGAAAAGGCATGCTGGAAAATACTGAATCGCTCCTGCCCGTTGCACCGGATCATCAAAAGCTGCGGGCTTACTGCGTGGGGCTGGATGACGAGTCGCTGGATGAACTGCAGCGCCTGCTCTCGACCCTCGGGGTGGAAGTGGCGGGGCGCATTCTGATGTCCAAGCGCTCGGTTCACCCCGGCACCTACATGGGCAAGGGCAAGCTGGATGAGCTCAAGCAGCTCATGGACGCCCATCTTGCCCATGCCGCCGTGATTGATGTCGATCTCTCGCCGAACCAGCTCCGGAACCTGGAGAAGGAGGTCGGCAAGCCGGTGCTCGACCGTCAGGGCGTCATCATCGAGATCTTCTCTCGCCATGCGCGCACCAAAGAGTCCAAGACCCAGGTCGAGCTCGCCAAGCTGCAGTACCTGTTGCCTCGCCTGATGCACTTCTGGACGCACTTCGAGCGCCAGCGCGGCGGCGGCATCGGCAACAAGGGGATGGGCGAAAAGCAGATCGAAGTCGACCGCCGACTCGTCAAGAACCGCATGTCGATCCTGCGGGGGCGCCTCGTCGATATTGCCAAGGAACGCCAGATCCAGCGCTCGAGCCGCAAGGAAGTGCTCAAGGTGGCACTCGTGGGCTACACGAATGCCGGAAAATCCACGCTCCTGAACTCCCTCACGGAAAGTCGCGTGCTGGCAGAAGACAAGCTATTTGCCACGCTCGATGCTTCCGTGCGCGCGCTCGATCCGGATTGCCATCCACCCATCGTGGCGATCGACACGGTCGGATTCATCAACCGCCTGCCGCATGGACTCGTGGCCTCTTTCCGTTCGACGCTCGAAGAGCTGCACGAAGCCGATCTGCTCCTGCACGTCGTGGATGCGAGCTCTCCGGCCGCACGCGAGCAGATGGACGTCACCGAGAAGGTGCTCGAAGAACTCGGGGTGGGGGGCAAGCCGAAGATCGTCGTCTTGAACAAGATGGACTGTCTTCCGGATGGTGGAGCGCGGGTCCGGGCCCGAACCCTTTCGCCGGGGGCCGAGCGCATTTCGGCGCTCTATCGAGAAGATGTCCGACGCCTGCGCGACCAGGTGCTGGAGTATTTCCGAAGCCACCTCGAAGTTTACGAGGTGGTCATTCCGTACGCCGAGAGCAAGATGCACGCGATGATCCACGCGCATGGCTCGGTCGAGATCTCGCGCGAAATCGAAAAAGGAATGTTTTATCGAGTTCGCATGGCCGAAGGCTGGGCGAAAAAGCTCGGGCTCGTGAAGTTCCGGTTGTGATCTCGAAGTAGCTCCGACGTAGAAGTAGCTCCGACGTAGAAGTAGCTCCGACGTAGAAGTAGCTCCGAAATTCGGACTCTTGGCTTGCGGCAGCTGGGTGCGATTACTGAAAAACTCGATCGAGCTTCCAGTGGCGCTCGGTCGTTCTTGAAAAAATGGCCACAAGCCGCCCTTTTTCGACCAGTGCAACAACGGCCGGAGATTTCTCAGTCTGACCTGATTTAGCAAAACCTCCCGCATCCAGCCGCTCCTGGATTCCCGACTCTTCCAGCGGCCCGATCACCTTCGTCTGCCCCTGCCGGATCTGAAGCGCCTCGGTTTCCGAAATCTGGAGCGACGGAAACCCATCCAGCATCCGCTCGAACGGAATGAAGCACGTAAGCGAACTGATCGGAGTGCCGGACTGCAGGCTCGCGCAGATCGCATTCAAAGACTCAGCGGTTTCGAGTCGATACTTTCCAGAGCCCGAGCGTTCGAGAGTCTCGAGATACGCGAGCGAGCCTAGCCTTCGGCCGAGGTCCTGGCCCAAAACGCGGATGTAGGTTCCAGCGCTGCACACCACGCGAACACTCGCGAGGGGCGGCGTATAGTCCACGACCTCGAACTCATGAATGCGAACCTGGGAAGGTTTGCGCTCAACCTCGATTCCATCACGGGCCAGTTCGTAAAGCACTTTGCCGTCGATCTTCTTGGCTGAGTGCATGGGCGGAACCTGAAGATACGGCGCTTCGGTGAAGCGTACCGCTTCACGCCGAATCTCTTCCAGCGACGCAGGCAGGTGCTCGCAGCTCTCACTCACGGGTGCCGTCGGGTCGCCTGGAATAGTCGTTGCCCCAAAGCGCACGCGCGCCCGGTATTCCTTGGCCGAGCCCAGAAAATAGCGTGAAAGCTTGGTGCCATCCCCAACGCAGACGAGCAGCAGGCCGGTGGCAAATGGATCGAGGGTACCGCCATGGCCAAACTTCGGAAGGTCGCGCTTTTTGATCGGATGTCCGGAAGCCCGGGCCGCCTCGAGCAGCGCGCGCTGGAGTGCTTCGATGACTCCAAACGAGGAAATCCCAGCTGGCTTTGCAACCAGCAGGCATCCGTGTGCCATGGACTTAATTTCCTTCGGACGAAGGTTCGGTCGAGATCTTCTTCAGGAGCTCGTGCACCCGGTAGGTGTTTTCAAAGCCCTTGTCAGCCTTGAAGACGACCGTCGGGATGTGGCGCACGGTGAGCGCCGAAGCCAGATGCCGGCGCAGGAATCCTGAAGAGGAATTCAAGCCTTTGATGCAGGCATTGAGCTTCTTTTCGTTTTCCTCGCGTGCCTTGGCGTTTTCGTCGCCCTCGAGCGCATGGGCGCCCAGCAGGGTGACGAGGACGGTTGCCTGGCTGCCGTCAGGAGTGACCTGGCAGCCGGTGAACGTCACGGAGGTGATCCGCGGGTCTTTCAGTTCCCGCGGAACCACCTTCGAGAGTTCTTCCAGAATGACGGCCTCAAGCCGTGCACGACGAATGGGCTGCAATTAGAGCTCTCCCGCGATCAGGTCGATCTGATAGGCCTCGATCAGGTCACCCGGCTTCAGGTCGTTGTAGTTCTCGAGTCCGATACCGCACTCGTAGCCCTGGGCAACTTCCTTGGCGTCGTCCTTGAAGCGCTTGAGCGAGGACATCTTGCCTTCATAGATCACGCGGCTGTCACGAAGCAGGCGGACATTCGCACCACGGAGGATCTTGCCGTCGATGACCGACGAACCGGCAATCGTTCCGACCTTCGGCACCGAGAACGTCTGGCGAACTTCGGCGCGACCGAGGAAGCGTTCGACCTTCTTCTTGTCGAGAAGTCCAACCATGGCCTTCTTCACATCATCCAGCAGTTCGTAGATGATGTTGTAGCACTTCACTTCAATGTGCTCGGCCTCGGCCAGCTGACGGGCCTTGGTTTCCGGACGCACGTTGAAGCCGATGATGACCGCGTTGGATGCGCTTGCGAGGAGAACGTCGCTCTCCGTGATTCCGCCCGCTCCGGCGAAGATCACCTTGATCTTCACCTTCTCGGTCGAGGCCTTCACGAGGCTGTCGCGAACCGCTTCGACCGAACCGAACACGTCGGCCTTGAGGACGATCGGAAGCTCCTTCATGCCGCCAGTCTGGACCTTCGAAAACAGGTCTTCGAGGCTCATCTTGCCGGCCGCGGAAGCAGCGAGGGCTGCCTTGGCCTTCGTCTGGTCGAGGCGCTTTTCGGCAATCATGCGGGCATCGCCTTCGTTCTTCGTGCAGTCAAACTGCTCGCCAGCATTCGGAACGCCTTCGAACCCGAGGACTTCGGCTGCCATGCCCGGAGCAACTTCCTGAATCTGCTGACCCAAGTGGTCCATCATGGCCTTCACGCGGCCCGCGAACGGACCTGCCACGATCGCATCGCCGACGCGG
This sequence comes from Bacteriovorax stolpii, assembly GCA_945860415.1. Classification (GTDB taxonomy): domain Bacteria; phylum Bdellovibrionota; class UBA1018; order UBA1018; family UBA1018; genus CAIOHW01. The sequence goes on along the minus strand of CAMAQA010000041.1, from coordinate 14,365 downwards.
AGAGTGCCGCGCTTGACGAGCAGACTGACGACCGGACCGCGTCCCTTTTCGAGGCGAGCCTCGAGGACGACGCCGCTGGCCTTGGCTTCCGGATTGGCCTTGAGGTCAAGCACTTCAGCCTGGAGCAGGATGCTTTCGAGCAGCTTGTCGAGGTTCGTGTGCTTGATCGCCGACACCGGAACGAACATCGTCTGTCCGCCCCAGTCTTCCGCAAGCAGGTCGAGCTCGGCCAGGCCTTGCTTGATGCGCTCGGGGTTGGCTCCCGGCTTGTCCATCTTGTTGATGGCGACAATGATCGGAACGCCTGCAGCTTTCGCATGGCTCAGGGCCTCGCGAGTCTGCGGCATGACGCCGTCATCGGCAGCGACGACCAGGATGACGATATCCGTGACGTTCGCTCCGCGGGCACGCATCGAGGTGAATGCCTCGTGGCCCGGAGTGTCGATGAAGGTGATCAGCTTGCCATCTTTTTCGACGGTGTAGGCACCGATGTGCTGCGTGATGCCGCCGGCTTCTTTGGCTGCGACATTCGCGCTGCGAAGCGCATCGAGAAGCGAGGTCTTGCCGTGGTCGACGTGGCCCATGATGGTCACGACCGGCGGACGAAGCTTGATAGTTCCCTCGGCGTCCGTCTTTGCCTCGAAAAATTCGGCTTCCTGGAATGCCACGTTGCGGACTTCGTACTGATATTCCGAGGCCACAAGCGTTGCCGTATCAAAGTCGATCGACTGGTTGATGGTGGCCATCTGGCCCATTCCCATCAGCTTGCGAAGGATTTCGACTGCCTTCACGCCGAGCTGGGCCGCGAAGTCCTGGATCGAGATCAGTTCGCCCATTTCCACGACGCGCTTCTGCGCCTTCATCTGGGTGACCGTCGTCGACTTGGTGCTCTTTCCAAGAGGAAGGCGCTTCTTCTTCGGGAGGAAGACCATTTCCTTCTTGCGATAGTCGGCAAAGCGCACGTCTTCAGGACGGATGATCGCTTCACGCGGACCTCCACCTGGACCACCACGCTTTTTGGCGGCTTCTTCCTCGGCCATCTGGTCGAGGTTTTCCTTGCTCACGCGGATGACGCGGAAACCGTCCTTGTCCGTGGTCGCGCCCGGTCGAGCCGGCGTTGCACCACGCGGGGTGATCGGGCTCGGAGCGGCAGCTGCCGGCTTGATCATCGGGCGGGGTGGGGGAGCGGTGACTTCTGCAATCTTGAGCACGCTGCGGCGCGGAGCAACCGGACGCGGCGGAAGGATGATCGGAGCCCTCTTTGCCACCGGGGCTTCCAACTGGGCCGATTCGATCTCTGCCGACTCGATTCCTGTGTCCTGCGGAGGAGCGACCGAGGCGGATTCCTCTGGATACTGCTGCTCGACTGCGGATTCACCCTGCTCGGCCTGCGCTGCCATGGCGGCTTCTTCCGCTTCAGCCTGGGCTTCTGCGGACCCTTCCGGCTGGAATGGCTTCAGCATTCCTGCTGGTGCGACGGTCTCGACCTCGCCATCGGCTCGAACACGGCGGCGAATGACGCCTCCTGCTTTCGGAGCCGCAGCGGCTGCTGGAGCCGCCTCGGGGGCTGCGACCGGCTTTGCCGGCGGCGCTTCGACTTCGGTGGTTTCCGTCTTCCGGCGTGCCTTGACAGATCCTGTCGCTGCCTTCGCAGCGGCTGGAGCCTTCGTGGCAGTGGCCTTGGTCGCCGCCGTCTTCGTGGTCGGTGCCTTGGCCGGAGCGCTCTTGGTCGACTTTGCGGAGAGTCCTGCCTTGGCAGCCGCAACATTGGCTTCCGTCAGCTCGCTCATGTGGTTTTTGACCTTGATGCCCAGGCCTCCCAGCTTGTCGAGCAGGGAAAGGGAGTCGATGCCAAGCTCCTTGGCCAGCTCATACACTTTCACGGGTTCACGCTGGGTCATCTGTTCCATGTGTTCTTTCGATTCCGTCATGCAATTTCCTCAGAATGGATCTGAATCCGCTCCTGATGATTATTCCGTCGTTTTCTTGTCTTCTTCGCGCATCATTTCGCGAAGACGGGCTTCAGCCTGGCTCTTGGCGTCGTTTCCGGCAGCTTCGATTGCCGGTGCCGGAGCCATCGAAGCCATGACGGCCTCGACCTTGTCGGCTACGGCCGCAGCACCTTCCTGGAGCTTCTGGGCGGCTTCAGCCGACTCGTAGCCCGGAATCTTCTGCAGCGCATCGATCGAGGCTTCCGCCACCTGGCGGACGCTCATGTAGCCCGCGCCGTAGATGGAGTGCGCCATCGTCTCCTGAATGCCTTCGATGTGCTTCAGGCCAAAGATGACATCTGCAGTACGCTTCTGGAGCTTCGACTTCGAGATGATGTCGAGCTTCCAGCCAGTCAGATGCGAAGCCAGGCGCACGTTCTGTCCGCGACGTCCGATGGCCAGCGAGAGCTGGTCGTCCTCGACCATGATCTCCATGGCCTTGGTGCGCTCATCCAGGCGAACCGACGAAATTTCTGCCGGAGCGAGCGACGAACGAACGAACATCACCGGGTTGTCGGACCACGGGATGATATCAATTTTTTCTCCACGAAGCTCCTGGATAACGTTCTGGACGCGAATGCCCTTCATGCCGACGCAGGCGCCGACCGGGTCCACATCACGATCCTTCGAAATCACCGCGATCTTGGCACGCGCACCCGGTTCACGAGCGCACAGCTTGATCTCGACGATGCCGTCGCGGATTTCCGGAACTTCCACTTCGAAAAGCTTGGCCAGGTACTTCGGCGACGTGCGCGAGAGGTAGATCTGGGGTCCGCGGGTCGTGTGGGCCACGTCCGAGAGGTAGGCCTGCACGCGGTCGCCCGGCTTGAAGATTTCGCCAGGAATGATTTCGGTGCGCGGCAGGACGGCGTCCGTCTTGCCGAGGTCGATGATCAGGTTTCCACGCTCCACGCGGCGGGCGATGCCGGTGATGATCTCGCCCTTGCGATGGATGAACTCGTTGTAAATGATTTCGCGCTCGGCATCACGGACCTTCTGGAAGATGACCTGCTTGGCGGTCTGGGCGTCGATGCGGCCAAATCCCGGTCCTTCGACCTTCACGCCGAGTTCGTCGCCGATATTGCACTCGGGGTCGAGCACGCGGGCCTCGTCAATGTTGATCTCTTCAGATTCCTCGAGCATTTCCGGTTCGGACTCGACGACCTTCTTGAAGAGGAACAGATCGATCTCGCCTGATTCCGAGTTGTAGTGCGCTTCGAGGACCGCGTTCGGGCCATAGCGTTTCTGGGCGGCGGAAAGAATCGCCTGCTCGAGGGCGCTGATGATGATCTCGCGCTTGATGCCACGATCCTTGCCAACGGATTCAATCACGCGTGCCAATTCAGAAGTGTTCATGTCTTCTCCTTGCTTGCTTGTTCAAAGTCAAAATCGGGGTCCAGGTTTGCCTTGGCGACGAGGGCCAGTGGGATCCGGACTTCCGCGCCACCGATGCTCGACTTCAGGCAGACCTTGCCTGATTCGAAGCCCAGCAGCTCGCCGAGAAAGTTTTTCTGCCGCGGATTCTGGGTCGCGTAAGGCGCGTTTTCCATTTCTTCGGCCGAGAGGGGGCGAAAGGTGTTCAAGCGGATCCTGCGGCCAGCAAAGCGGAGGTAGTCCTGCTCGCGGCGAAGCGGGCGATCCACCCCGGGCGACGACACTTCGAGCTCGTAGGGGGCGCTGCCGAAGATTTCGGCGACTTCGGCGATGCCTTCCAGAGGTTCGTCGAGCGTCTTGGAAACCAGGGCGCAGTCTTCGATGCCGATGCCGCCCCGTTTTTCGTCGTGCGAGCGATCGAGCTTGTCGATGAAAATCCGCAGGATTTTCTGGCGATGGGTCTGAACTTCGAGATGGACGAGCTCATAACCGAGCGGTGCCAGGATCTCGTTGAGCCGGGCCAGCAGGCGGTCCTCCGCCTTGACGTTCCGCAATGCGGTGTCCGGCGATTCCGTGTTGGGCTGGTTGTTATCCATTTCCGTGCTCATGACGTCGTTTCAGGTCCCCGTCAGGCCAAAAAAAAAGGTGGGGTTTTGGCCCACCTAGGTGATCCGTTTGACGGCGTCTTAACATAGACGAGGTCGGCCACCCAAGCGAAAACATGATCCTTTGGTGAACTTGACACGCCCTCCGGCCCCATCCTTAAATCAGGTTTATGCCCACTTTGTCCCTTGTGCTCGCATTCCTTCTGATCGGAGCCGTTTCTGCTGCGGAGGCCTCCTCAACGCCAACGATTTCGGTTGTTTGGCAGCGCAGTGGAAATCAGGGTGAGCAGGTGCTGAAGTCGTTTGGCGCAGGAGAGCTGAAGGTCATCAAGACCGGAAGTCTGCGCGAAAAGGGTCCTGGGTCCGACCGCGTGGTCGAGTGGAAGGGGCCGCTCCTGGGTTCGCTGTTGGATGAGGCGATGAAGGAGATGACGGTGGAGGCGCGTTCGCAGGTCGACCTGATCGTGCTCAAAGGAAGCAACGGTGAGCAGGCCTGGATTCCTCGTGCTTTCTTGACTCGATATCCAATGCTGCTGGCCCAGCCAGGGCTCGACAGCGTGGTTCCGGTCAAAAGCCGACCCAAGCTGCAGGGCGAGGAGCTTCCGCACGACACCTACTGGATTCGCGGAGTCCAGCGTGTCGAGCTGACGAATTACCGCGAGCAGTTTGGCCGTTTTTACCTGAAGCGCCGCACAGACCCTGCTGCCGTGCGTGGCGAGAAGGTGTTCGTCCAGAATTGCTTGGGCTGCCACGGTGCTGGGGTGGCCGCCGCAGGTTGGGCGGGATGGGAATCCGCCGCCCTGGCCGAGAAACTGAAGAAGCACCCGCGTAAACCAGGTTTCCAGGAAATGCCGGTTCGGAGCGAGCGCGCCCTGACGAGCTACTGGAGCGCTTTTCGGTCGGAGCAGGGCGAGCACTGAGATCCGCTAGTCACGCTACCCATGTGGGTGAAGCATCGTCCGGCCGTGACGGTGGGCGGGGGAGTGGGAATTTTCGAATTCTGAATGCCTGAAGGATTGCCAGGACGAGAAATCTCCCACCGAAGTAGAAATAGCGATGAAACAGGCGGCGAGGCTCCTGAATCAGTCGATGCAGCCACTCCAGGCCAATGTTTCGAAAGAAGGGATGGGGCCTGGACAGAGTCCCGCTCAAAAACGAAAACGCTGCCCCGACTGCGAGGCACGGTGCCGGAATCTCGTCGCCGTTTTCAAAAACCCAGTTTTCCTGAAGAGGGCAGCCGAGCCCCACAAAGACGACGTCGGGCTCTGTGGCTCGGATCTCTTCGATGATCGCACGTCGTTCTTCCGGTCCCACGGACCGAAATCGACTGGCCTTGCCCCCAACGAAACGGATGCCTGAATAGTCCTTCTCGATCTTGTTTCGGATAAGCTCCTGCGCCTGATTCGTGCTTCCGTAAAAATAGACCCGCAATCCCACCTTGCGGCCTGCCTGAAGCAGTTTCTCGACGAGGTCAGGGCCACAGACTCGATCCTTGAGAAGTACTCCGTGCATCAAAAGCCCCCAACGCACGGGCTGCCCATCAGGGAGGTTGAGGTCAAAGGTGTTCAGCCGAGCAAGGTAGTGGGCGCTTTCGCTCGCCAGTGCCACTCCGTGTGTTGCCAGAAAGCTGACCTTCAAGGGTTTCCTAGCGCGAGCAGACTCGAGAATCTTATCGATCACGAACTCGTAATCGACAGCATCAATGAGGACCCCAAGTACATTTTGTCGACCAAGATTCATCCGGATGATTTTCCTGCTCCGAAACGATCCTGATAGGCAGCACAGATTTCCTTGATAGTGACTTCGAGGCTCTTGGTGATTTGCCAGTTCGGATAGTCGCTTTTGAGTTTGGAAAGGTCGCTCACGTACCAGATGTGATCGCCGATCCTCGACTTTGGATCGTGGCTGATGGAAATCTTTCGGGATGTGATCTTTTCGATCATTTCGATGGCTTCGAGGATCGAGCAGTTGTTTTCGATTCCGCCCCCGAGGTTGTAGGTTGCCCCGGGACGGGGAGCGCGAATGTACTCGAGAAACGCGGAGACCACGTCATCGGAGTGGATGTTGTCGCGAACCTGTTTTCCGCCATGACCGATGATCGTGTACGGAGTGTTCGTGATCGCACATTTCGCGAGGTATCCGAGAAAGCCGTGCAGGGGAGCAGCGGAATGAGCAGGACCGGTGAGGCATCCGCCGCGAAAGCACACCGTATTCATTCCGAAATACCGGCCATACTCCTGGACCATCACGTCCGCAGCCACCTTGGAGGCACCAAAGATGGAGTGCAGGCTCTGGTCGATCGAAAATGATTCCGGAATGCCCCTGCCGAAGAATTCATGACCTCTCGAAATCTCGAATCGAGTCGGCGTCTCCTCCAGCGGAAGACGGTTCGGCGCGTCTCCGTAGACCTTGTTCGTTGAGGTAAAGACAAATGGCGCGTTCGGTCGATACTTTCGTGTCAGCTCGAGCAGGTTGAGCGTGCCAACAGCATTGATTCCGAAGTCGGTGTGAGGCTCCTTTGCAGCCCAGTCATGCGATGGCTGAGCGGCGCAGTGAATGATGCAGTCGAGGGCTGACGAGTACTTCGTAAAGATTCTTTCGAGCGAATCCATGTCGCGAATATCGACGGAATAATGAGTATAGCCCCTTGATTCGGAAAGTTCGTCGACCATCCACCGTGTCGAAGCGCTGGGGCCGAAGAAGTACGATCGCGAGTCATTGTCGATTCCGACCACTTCGCATCCGAGTTCGAGAAAGCGCCTTGCTGCGCTGGACCCAATCAGCCCGCCAGAACCTGTAACAAACACGATTGCCATACCTAGAAGCATCCACGGTTGAGACCGATTTGGAAACGGTTATCAGTCTGCGTTGACGTTCCGCGTTATGGTTCGGTAGGCAGGAAAAGCTGTAGCGAACCGATCCGCCTTTCGTTACATTTCTGCGGTCATGTCGCATCCCCAAAGTGCTGGCGAAGTTCGCGTTCGATTTGCTCCATCCCCTACGGGTTTTCTCCACATCGGAGGTGTCCGTACGGCCTTGTTCAACTGGCTGTACTCCCGGCAGCAGGGGGGCAAGTTCCTGCTGCGTATTGAGGACACCGACCTCGAACGTTCGGAAGAGCGCTTTACGGCAGACATTCTTGCTTCGATGAAGTGGCTCGGACTGAACTGGGATGAAGAGCCGATCTACCAGAGCAAGCGCCTCGATGTGTACCTGCAACGCGCGGAAGAGCTCATCGCCCAGGGGCACGCCTACAAGTGCTGGTGCACGGCCGAAGAAGTCGAAAAGATGCGCGAAGAGCTCCAGGCTGCGGGCAAGAAGCCGATGTACGATCGCCGCTGCCGCACCAGAAAAGAGCCAGGACCTGCTGGAGCGCCATACGTCATTCGCGCCGCGATTCCGCTGGAGGGTTCGATCGAGTTCCACGACATGATTCGCGGACCGATCAAATTCGAGAACGCCGATCTCGACGACTTCGTCCTGATCCGTTCTAACGGCGCTCCCACCTACAATCTTTCCGTCGTGGTGGATGACGTGCATTCGCGCATGACCCACATCGTGCGCGGCGATGACCACATCAACAACACGCCGAAGCAGATGCACCTGTACCAGTTCTTCCAGTACCCGGTGCCGAAGTTTGCGCACCTGCCGATGATCCTGGGGTCTGACAAGAAGAAGCTTTCGAAGCGCCACGGCGCCGTTTCCGCGAACGTATATCGTGGCGAGGGCTACCTGCCGGAAGCTTTGTTGAACTTCCTTGCACGTCTGGGCTGGAGCCATGGTGACCAGGAAGTCTTCTCGATCGACGAAATGGTGAAGGCCTTCTCGTTCGATCACGTCCAGGTCAGCTCGGCCGTATTCAATCTCGAGAAGCTTCAGTGGCTGAATGCCACGCACATTCGTTCGTCGACGCCTTCGCGTCTCGCAAAGATCGTGGTCGAGGATTTTACGACGTTCTTCGCGCCGGCATCGCTCGCACGAGTGGATACGAAAATCGGTCATGGCCTGATCACGGCGCACCTGTCGAAGGTCAAGCTCATCCAGGAAATCGCCGAACCGCTCGTCACGCTCTGCACGCCAGGAGCCATCGAGTTCGACGCTTCGATCATCAAGTGGGGTAAGACTCCGGAAGCAAAGCCTGCGCTCAAGAACGCGATCGCCAAAGCGGTCGAGCAGCTTTCGGCCAAAGTGGCCGCCTACGGCCCGGTCGCCCGGGTCCAGCAAGATGAGGTGTGGGGAACGGTCGCCTCGCTTGCCGATCTCGGCATGGGCCACGGCGATGTCGACGGATTCTTCAAAACGCTGTGCGAGCAGTTCGGCGTGAAGCTCGGAGACCTGATGGCACCCATGCGCGTGGCTCTGACGGGCAAGGCGGTGAGCGCCTCGGTCTTTGATCTCGTCAGCCTGCTGCCGTGGAATGAAATCGAAGCGCGCCTGACGAAGCTGGAGGCACTGTGAGCGAAAAAAAGGAATCCGGAGCTCCTGAAAATTCCGGCGCCCCCGCTGGCCAGCATCGCGGCCCGCCGATGGATGTGGCTTCGGTCCTGAAGCAGGTCCATCGCCCCGAGCGCGCGGTCGTGACGGCTGGAATGCCGTACGCGAACGGTCCTTTGCATCTGGGACACCTCGCCGGTGCTCATGTTCCCGCAGATACTTTTGCACGCTGGATGACGCTGCTGATCGGCCGCGAAAACGTGCTTTTCGTCAATGGCACGGATGACCACGGTTCGACGAGCGAAGTGGCGGCAATGCAGGCCGGCAAGTCCATTCGCGACTTCATCGGCTCGATTCATGATCGCCAGCAGGAAACACTCAAACTCTATTCGATCGGCGTGGACTGCTATACCGGCACTTCCGCACCTGAAACCTTTCCGGTCCACAAGGAACTGTCGCAGGATTTCATCCGCAAGCTCTACGCGAACGGCATGCTCGAGAAGCGCTCGAGCCTGCAGTGGTTTGATCCGAAGCTGAGCCGCTTCCTTCCGGATCGCTACGTCAAGGGCAAGTGCCCCAATCCTCAGTGCGACAACGAGAGCGCTTACTCCGACGAGTGCGATCGCTGCGGGATGCAGTATGAGCCGAGCAAGCTCATCCACCCCAAGAGCGCGATCAGTGATGCGGTTCCGGTGATGAAGGAAACCGTCCACTGGTGGCTCGACATGTGGAAGGTTTCGGATGTCCTTGCCGACTGGCTGAAGAGTAAGACCGAGTGGCGCAAGCCCGTGCTGGCTGAAGTGCTCGGCACGGTCCTGCCGTCCTGCTCGTTTGATGCCGCAAGCGAAGCTGCCTACAAGGAAATCAAGGCGCAGCTTCCGAAGCACAAGCCCCGCTATGCTCCCGGCAAGAAGATTGCGCTGCAGTTTGAGTCCAAGCCCGAGATGGAGCAGGGGCGCGAAGCACTGGCGAAGATCGGCATTACCACCGAGCTCGTGGATGGCTGGGCGCATCGCTCGATCACTCGTGACGTGGCGTGGGGCATTTCGCTTCCGGTGGATCTCGATCCGGATATGGCGGGAAAGACGCTCTATGTGTGGCCGGATTCGCTCATCGCGCCGATCTCGTTTTCGAAGGTGGCGCTGAAGCAGAGCGGCCGCGATCCGGAGCGCTATAAGGAATGGTGGTGCAATCCGAACGCGCGCGTCTACCAGTTCCTGGGTCAGGACAACGTGTTCTTTTACGTGCTCATGCAGGGTGCGATGTGGCTCGGTACGCAGAAGGACCCGATGCATCTGCCGCAGCCCGGTGAGCTTCAGATGACCGATATTTTTGGCTGCTATCACCTGCTCGTGAACGGCGAGAAGATGAGCAAGTCGCGCGGCAACTTCTTCACGGGCGACCAGCTCCTCGACGAGAAGGGCTATGCCGCCGACCAGATCCGGTATTTTCTGTCGACGCTGACGCTTCCAGAAAAGGCCTCGAACTTCGATTTCGCTGCACTGGATGAGCGCAACAAGTTCCTGGCCGGCCCGATGAACGCCTCGTTCGAGAAGCCCATTTCGGCCTGTCACTCGAAGTTCGGCGGAAGGATTCCGGAAGGCGTGGTGCTGGAAAAGATCGAGCAGGAGACGCTCCAGATCGTCCGTCGCTACGTCAAGTCGATGGGGCGCGCGGATTATGCGAATCTCCTCGGTGCGATCGAGAACTACGCGCGGTCGATCAACAGCCTGTTCACCCAGTTCAAGCCGCATGACGACCGGTTTCTGGAAGAGGCCCGCCGGAACGCGCTCTTCTCGAGCTTTTACGTGCTCAAGAACCTGATGATCATGCTCTGGCCCTTCGTGCCGGAGACCATGGACCGCCTGCGGCAGTCGCTGAGGCTGGATCCCTCGGTCTTCAGCCTGGATGAACTGGGCAAGCCCATGAAGGCCGGCCACGAGATCGGCCCGAAGGCGCAGTACTTTCCGGCGGTGGCGGGGGCTGGCGCATCATCGGATCAAGAGGCTTGACCATCGGATTTGGGCTGCGCTAAGAGTGCAATCCATTCTGTTGGGGAATCGTCCAATGGTAGGACTCCAGACTCTGACTCTGGCTATCTAGGTTCGAATCCTAGTTCCCCAGCCATTAAATCGCTCTCCAGCGCACTTTTTCCCACTCCGGGGATTCCGAGTTACCAATAAGTACCCTCGGCGTGCCTGGAGGGTAGTCTATTCCCCCTCAGCAAGCGCTCTGAAAAACGATCTTAACCGACCTTGGCCAGCCTAGTGGCGTTTTCAGGGGCGGCGACCTGGAAGGCTCCCTCATTCATCGCCAAAGTGCGGAGAAAATTGAAAGTCTGGAAACTCGGGGTCCTGTTCCCTGCCTTGAGGGACGAGAGGTACTCGGGGGAGACTCCAAGCCTTGCGGCAAGTTCGATCTGCTTGCAGTTCTCGCGCTCCAGAATCTTGGCGATGAAAAACTGTGTATAATGGCGAAGAGATTCTTCGACGGCATGATCAATCTTTTCCGAGTCGCCCGGTAGACGCATGGTTTCGCCGCACGCGTTGCATTGGAGAAGCGAAATGGGCGAGGTCAGGTAAACCAACGGGTAGTCCTTCCAGCGAAAAGGACCCTCGACTTTATTTTTCGTGATCTCGAATGAGCCGCAGTTGCCACATCTTTTGTTTTTCATCTTGCCAATCTCCCTAAAAAATCACGGTGCCGTTGACCGTGGTCATACTTTTGTTGGGTGGGTGAAATGAAATCTCTTCCAGTACTCCGTCCTCATCGATTCGGAACTTGATGAACCAAGGTTGGCCTTCGATCACCTTTCCGTACACATCCGCAATGCACTTGGGGTCGTTCCACTGAAGCACGCTTTGGACGAAGTCGGTCTCCTGGAGCAACTTGATTCCTTGCAGAATAAAGTGGGTGGCCTCAGCCTCGCTTTTAGGGGCACCCAGTTTTTCAAAAACCCGAATCACCTCCGCCAACGAACGGCTAGGAGCTGAGAACCAGTACCTTGTCTCGTCAATTGCTCGGAACACGTCAGTTAACGGGTATTTGGCGATTGAAGCCATCGTTAAGATCCAGCATAACTTAATTTCAGTTAAAGAAAAAGAATAATCTAAGAGGGACTTATTGTGTCTATAATCACAAAAAGTCCTGTGAATTTATGCCTATAAACACAAGGCCTGGGACGGGCTGAGCGGGCAGAAGCCAAAATCATGGCGCGAGAGACTCAATGTACTGCCGCACGGCCTCGCTGTAACGGGCCTCGAGCATTCCGTCGGGTGGCATCGGGTCGAGACTGTCTGTCATGCGCTGGTACACGAGCGAAGCCGCAGCATTTCCGGGCACCACATAGTGTTCGCCACCGGCAGTGGCAGAAAGCAGGGCCGCTTCGGACGTGAACAAACCGTCGTGGTGATGGCACTGCGAGCAGACCGGATCAAACACGCGGCTCTTGAGCCAGGAGAAGGTCACCGGATTCGGAATCTCATCCACCGGCTGGTACATGGATGCGAGGTCGGTGCCGCGTGGTTCGCACGAACTGAGCACAGCCATGAGAGCCGCTGCGAAGATAACCCGATTAGATCTGAACATGCAGGAACACCTGTCCATACCAGATCCAGTTGTTGGTTCCGAAGTCGGGAGTGTGGATCTGGCGCCCGTCACCGATCAGGCTGATCCACTCATGAATGCGGATGTTCAGCTCAGGTCCCCACTGCTGCAGTGTCCGTGAATAGGGCGTACCTACATTCAGGACCTCAAAGATGAAGCTCGTCTCCGTCCATTCCGGAAAAGAAATGGACGGGCGCAGGTAAAGATTGGCCTGCGTGAATCCGCTGTCTGACGCGTGCTGATGGAATCGGGTGACCAGAGCTTCGCCGAGGAGGGCGTTCCAGTGGTCATGACTCAGGCGGAAGAAGCCGCCCGCCATCGCGCGAGAGAGCGCCGGAGTATTGCCATAGAACGCCAGAGCTCCCACCGAATTTCGATCGTTGAGCGAGAACTCGCTCCGAATTCCTGTACCGTACTCGCGGTTGCGGTCGGCCTCTTCGAAGCTCGGAAAAGAGACGTACGGAATCAGCTGCATCGAATCCGTCTGGCGGATGAAACGCAACTGGGTGGGGTAGTCGAGGATATTGCGGCGATTTCTCGTCCTCAGAAACGAGGTGTGGTCATCGAGCTGAAGTCCCTGGACCGGAAAATCGCGACCCGCCTGAATCATGCTCTCCTCCGAGAGCTGCCACTGAACCAAGGCGCGGCGAACGACGAAGGCATCAGCGCCTGAGGGAACCGTGGCAAAGGACTCTCGGCGCTGGAGGTTGGGACCGATGCTCGTTTGTAGGGATAGGTTCTCTCGTAAGTGTGCCAGACCGAGGAGATCGGCCTGCATCAGAAATGGATTGGCCGGTCCGCTCTGGCTGAAGCCGATGGATCGCGCCTGAAGGGCCACGTGGACTTGGCGATCTTCGAGATTCAGTTCTCGTGAGAATGCCGACATCGCGGCCTGGACGCTCCGTCCGTAATCGGTCAGCACTCCGCCGCCCATCGGGTTGGAGTGGCAGGCAATGCAGCTGACGTATCCCATCCGGTGGTACGACACATAAGCGTGGGCAGATCGGGATAGCCCGACGATCGCGAGCGCGGCGAGGAGTACAGGCGGGAGCAGGCGCGGCATGGTCACCTTGATGAGGCAAAAGGCGGCCGACGGCAAGACAAAATGCCCAGACTACTGGCGGAGTTGACCGTGGAAAAGCCTTCATGCAGTCGGATTCCTCACGAGTTTTCTCGAAGATCGCGGGATTTGAAATGGTTCAGCCGCCTTGGCCCGGGTCCTGCTCTGGCGACAGCGCTATGAATATCCTGACTGTTCCGTGCACTGCGCCTGATGCTTCACGTCGCTTCGCGGAGGCCCTCAAGAACGCCGGATTTGCGGTGATCACAGATCATCCGATTCCGCAGGATCTCATCCAGGAGGTCTTCGAGGAGTGGACTCGGCTTTTCCGAGGCGAAGACAAGTGGAATTACAAGTTCGATCCGGGCAAGCAGGAGGGTGGGCGAGAATTCAAGGAAGCCACGATTCTCGCTGCCGCTCTTCCTGCATTCCGTCCTGAAGTTCGACTTTCGGAAAAGCACACGGCCGGATCGTTCCTCAGGGAGCGCCTCGGCGAGATTGGTCTGGTGCGGAAACAAGAGATGGAGCAGGCGCTCTGATCAGCGTTCGCGGAGCGGGTCATCGCCGCGCAGGATGCGAAGGGCACGGTATTCGGTGTCCTTGGCTCGGATGGCGGCGTTGCGGGCGATCTCGAGCTCGCGAATCTGGCTCAGGTACGTGACATACCCAACCGCCTGGCCCCCTGCGGTGAGTACCTCTTGTCGTTCCAGATCGCGGTCGGATCTTGCTGATTGAAGAGGCTTTTCGAGCTTTTGAAGTTGAACGATCGCTGCGTTCAGACGGGCAGTGCGAGATTCGATATTGGCTTTCAATTCGGCGAGTACTTGGGCCCGTCGAGTCTCGTTCTGCCGAAGCTCCTGGCTGATGATAGTGTTGATCGGTTTAAACATGGTCGGCATGTGAAATGCCGGAATTGGAATCTCCAAGTTTGCGCGAATAGAGAATTCACTTTTGACTGTATTAAAATCTGGCCGCCCGACGCTTGCCTTGAAGTCTACTTTGGGTAGCTGGTCGGAGTAGGCCAGCCAACGAGTCGGCCCGTCCAGATTATAACTTCGTTCGGCTAGCGCAAGAGATCGGTTCCACGAAGCTGAGGCTCGACGGATATCCTCTGGTGCCGGCTTGAGATACTGCCTGGGAATGGAGTAATTCGCCGTTGGTGCGACATCCCAGCTCGAGTCTGGGTCGAGCTGAAGTTCGGCACTGAGCCTGCTGCGGAGTCCTGAGGCATCGGCGATGGCGGATTCGAGCCGATTATCCAGCAGACTGGATTCAAGCTCCAGTCGCGAGAGTTG
>CAMAQA010000040.1 GCA_945860415.1 Bacteriovorax stolpii | reverse complement strand
TAATCGAAATGACGTTCGTCGGAATGTAGGCAGAAACGTCGCCGGCCTGAGTTTCAATGATCGGCAGTGCCGTGAGCGATCCACCACCAAGCTTATCCGAGAGCTTCGCTGCACGTTCGAGAAGGCGCGAGTGCAGATAGAACACGTCGCCCGGATAAGCTTCGCGGCCCGGAGGACGGCGGAGCAAGAGGGAGAGCTGGCGATAGGCCTGCGCTTGCTTGGTAAGGTCGTCGTATACAATCAGGGCATGCTTGCCGTTATCGCGGAACCACTCGCCCATCGTGACGCCCGCATACGGGGCCAGGAACTGGAGCGGAGCGGACTCCGACGCATTTGCCGTGACGATGATCGTGTGCTCGAGAGCGCCATGCTGACGGAGCTTGTCCACCACCTGGGCAACCGTCGACTGCTTCTGGCCGATAGCGACGTAGATGCAGTAAACGCCTTTGCCCTTTTGGTTGATGATCGTGTCGATCGCAACGGCAGTCTTGCCCGTCTGGCGGTCGCCAATGATCAGCTCGCGCTGGCCTCGGCCGATCGGAATCATGGAGTCAATGGCCTTGATGCCCGTCTGGAGGGGCTCCTTGACCGACTGGCGATCAACAATGCCGGGAGCCTTGATTTCCACGCGGCGGAACTGGTCCGTCTTCATCTCTCCTTTGCCATCAATAGCAATACCGAGAGCGTTGACCACGCGGCCAAGAAGCGCTTCGCCAACCGGAACCTGAACGATCTTGCCGGTGCGCTTGACGCTGCTGCCTTCACGAACCGAGAGCGGGTCGCCAAGAATGACGGCGCCAACGCTTTCTTCTTCCAGGTTCAGAACCATTCCCTGGACATTACCGAAATCGACGAGCTCGCCCGCCATGGCCTTCTCGAGACCGTAGATCTTGGCAACACCATCGCCCACAGCGACAACCGTTCCCGTTTCAGAGACGTCGAGCTTCTTGTCGAAGTCGGCGAGCTGGGTTTTCAGGATCTGAGTGATTTCTTCAGGACGAATCTGCATAGACATTCCTTAGTGGGTTGAAGATGAAGTTTCGAAAAATTTATCGCGAAGCCGATTGAGCTGGGCCTTGAGCGTGCCGTCGTACGTGGTTCCGCCCACAGTAATTTTCACTCCGGCGAGCAACTCAGGGCGGGTCTTCTTTTCAAACGTGATCTGCTTACCGAGTTTCTGCGAGAATGCCGCCGCCAGCTGCTTCACATCCGAGTCGGGGAGCGGATCTGGTGACTCCAGAATGCCGAGCACCCCACCCGCAGCCTCAATACGGACACGAGCAAATCCGCGGGCAAGCTCGGTTGAGAGATCCATGCGACCCTTGCGGTTCACCAGATCCAGGAACTTCAGTGTCATGGGGTGCCACTGGAGCCTGGATGCCAGCTGGGTTAGGACGGCGCTCTTTTCAGCAGAGGTGGCAGCCGGCCCGCACAACGCAGCACGAAGCTGTGCATGGGATGCGAGGTGTGAAGCAAAGCTGTTGAGGTCTGCCTCGATTTTCTCAATCGCAGCGGCATCCAGGTGCTCCGCCTGAACTGCGGCAAATAGAGCACTTGCGTAGCTCTTGGACACACTCATTGTGTTTTCTCCACCAAGGTAGAAAATTCCTGCCGAATGCGGACATGATCCTCACCGGTCAGGCGATCCCGAAGACGAGCCTCTGCGCGGACGAGCGCGAGGTTGGCCAATTCACGGCGAAGCGAAGTTCGAAATTCCGACTGGAGCGAGCTCGCGGACGCCTTGGCATCTGAAAGAATCATCGATGATAGCTTGCCCGCTGAAGCCAGAATCGTGACCTTTGACTTCTCGCCATCTTCACGCGCTTGCGCACGGAGCGAACTCAGCTCGGCGTCGATTCCTTTCAAGCGAGAGTTGAAATCCTCGACCTGCTTTTTTGCAGTCATCAGCGCATCACGCGCCGTCATCAGCTCGTTGCTCACGGTCTGGTGACGGTTGACCACGTATTCCGCGAGCGGCTTGCGAAGAACCATCGCCAGCAGAACGAGCAGCGCGGTCAGGTTGATGAACGGAAAAATCAGCGTTTCCATGGGTCAATCATCCCTTCCTGACCAGGAGTTTATCGGAGATCGCCGTGGCAAGGGCCTCGGCATCCAATTCCAATTGGGCGCGGACTCGCGCGCGCTCAGCATCAATTTCGAAAGATACCTGCTGGGTGATCTTCTTGGCCGCATCGCGGGCTTCGGTAAGCACCTTGGCCTCTTCGGTCTTGGCCGCGGCGATGACCGCCTCGAGCTCGCTTCGCGCCTCAACGCGGGCGACGTGAAGCTTGGCCTGATACTCCTCCATCTTGGCGGCGGCATTGGCCATCATGGTCTCGGCCGCCTCACGATCCTGCACCGTACGGCGGTGCCGTTCTTCGATCAGCCTGAGAAAAGGCTTGAAGAAGAATTGGCCCAAGAAAATGAAAAGGACAAAGAACACCATCAATTGGGTGTAAAAGGTCGAATCGAGACCGAGTTGCTGCAGGATCGCGGTCACATCAGGCTCCCGTGAGTAGTGATTTCCGGGCGTGCTAACACGCGTCTGAGCGGCCGGTCAAGGATGAAGGCCCGCGATCTTGCTAAATTTTCTGTGGCTATTCGAAACTAGAGGGTGCCCTTGGCGGAGGGTGCGCTGCCGGGAAGCGTGGCCCCTCGAACCATCTTGCTGCTGCCTTCGAAGATCACGCCGTCCTCGACCCTGAGGCTAGGAGTGTGAATGTCACCGCGGAAGATCGCCGGCTTCTGGATCTCGACCCGGTACCTAGCCCGGATCTCGCCGCTGACCTCGCCACTGATGATGACTGTTCCTGCCTGGATCTTGCCTTGAACGCGGGCGCCTTCACCGATGATCAGTGTATCCGGGGTATAGATTTCTCCGCGAAAGACTCCACTGATTCGGACGGCGCCGAGAAAGCTGAGCTTTCCTTCGAATTCACATCCCGGCTCGATGATGCCGGTGATCGCCGAATGGACGACCCCGGGGCTTAGGTTCGCGGATTTTCCCATACAGAGGAATTCTGCATGGCTGCGAGGATTCTCTCAAGCTGTTCCGCGCCATCGTAATGAATCAGAATTTTGCCCTTCTTGCGTGAGCCCTTGACCTCGATCTTGGCGCTCCAGCGGCGAGTCAGGTCCTGAGAGAGGCTGGCAAGGCGCTGCTGAACCGGGTCCTGCTGAGCGAGGGCTGCCTCTTCCACGGTCTGGCCGGCTGGTCCTGCTGCCTTTTGCTTGAGGGCTTGGGCCTCGGCCTCGGCCTGACGGACACTCAGCTTGGTTTCGATGATTCTCTTGCGAAGCTCGAGCCGGCTGTCCTGGTCCTCGATCATCAAGAGTGCCTTGCCGTGGCCAAAGCTCAGCGCACCCTTTTTCAGATCATCGATGATGGCCTCGGGAAGGCGGAGCAGTCGAAGGTAGTTGGCAACCGAGGCGCGCTCCTTACCCACGCGAAGAGCGGCCTCTTCTTGTGTGAGCTGGAATTCGTCCATCAACTGCTGATACGCCAAGGCCTCGTCGATGCAGTTGAGGTTTTCGCGCTGGATGTTTTCCACCAGCGCCATTTCCAAGGCCTCTTTGTCCGTCGATCGACGAACGACTACAGGAACCTGCTTCAACCCAGCAATCTTCGAGGCGCGGAGCCTGCGTTCACCGGCAATGAGCTGATAGCCGTCCGATGTTCGCCGAACGACCAGCGGCTGAATGACTCCATTGGCGCGTATCGATTGGGCCAGCTCTGCCAGCGTGGCGTCGTCAAAACTCCGTCGCGGCTGGTAATCATTGGCTTCCAGCTCCTCGATCGGAAGCATAGTGATACCAGCAAGTCGTTCCGTGTGGCTGACCGGGCTAACGGTAGCTCCAGCGGCCATCATTGAGGGCGCGCTCACCGCAGGGGCCGAGCTCGAGACCGGAGCCCCAAACGGCGAAGATACTGCCGTCGCGCCAGGCGAAACCGCTCCAGGGAGCAGTGATGCGAGACCTTTTCCGAGTACTGGTTTCTGAGCCACAACTTCCCCCTCTGCTCTCACTTTTTAAACTGTGGATGGTTGCTGAATGTCAGCAAAAGGCGGCGGCTGAACAGGCGCCGCGGTTTGCGGAGCCGGTGATGGCGCCTGCGCCGGTTTAGGCTGCGACTTGGCAATGAGTTCCTTGGCCAGGTTCAAGTACGCAAGACAGCCCTTCGAATCGATGTCGTAGAGAACGACGGGTTTTCCAAAGCTCGAGCACTCACTCAGTCGGACATTTCGAGGAACGACGGCTTCGAACACCAGCGGACCAAAATGAGTGCGGACCTCCTTGACCACTTCGTTGGCCAAATTGTTCCTACCATCGAACATCGTGAGAATGATGCCCTCATGTTCAAGCGCTGGATTCGTGCTCTGCCGAATCAATGACACGGTGTGCAAGAGCTGAGTCAGCCCCTCGAGCGCGAAATACTCACACTGCAGCGGGACAATGAAGCTGTCGGCTGCTGTCAGTGCGTTAATGGTGAGAAGACCCAAAGATGGGGGGCAGTCGATCAGGATGTAGTCGTACTGGCTGCGCAGTGGGGCGAGCGCGGCCTTGAGCTTATTTTCGCGAGCGAAGGCGCTGACGAGTTCAATCTCGGCTCCGGCGAGGTCGCCGGTGGCTGGGGCTACAAAAAGGCACTCCATCTCGGTGGCCTGAACGATGCTGGCGACATCCACCTCGCCGATGAGCGCCTGATACACCGTTTTGTCGCCCAGCTGGGTTCGGTCAACACCGAGTGCCGAAGACGCGTTACCCTGCGGATCGAAGTCGATCACTAGGGTTTTGCGTTCACCCAAGGCCAGGGATGCTGCGAGGTTCACGGTAGTGGTCGTCTTACCGACTCCACCCTTCTGATTTGCGAGAGCGATAATTTTTCCCATAGGTCCTGAAGATTTTTTCTCGGGGGTGAAACTGCAATTCACCCCCGAGAGCCGTGTGGTTGTGGTGGACACGAGCTAACTTACGGAGGACTAATCACTCCTGCCCTGAAGAGTAGCCAGCGCCCCTCGGTGGTTCAAGAACTTTTTGCAGTGAATCTAGTTTTTAAGTGTTCCACGTGGAACACGCTTCAGCTGGATAATCACCCGGGTGACGGAGTCTCCGACCGAGTATTCGTGCCGTTTACCCTCTTGTAGCTGCTTTTTCCAGCGGCTCTGCTGGAAGTCCGCCCACTCGGTGTTCCATTTGGGCCCCTTCAAGAGAATCATCGTGTTCCACGTGGAACA
The DNA here is from genome assembly GCA_945860415.1 of Bacteriovorax stolpii. GTDB lineage: Bacteria > Bdellovibrionota > UBA1018 > UBA1018 > UBA1018 > CAIOHW01. Next base: position 16,117 of record CAMAQA010000040.1, on the reverse strand, counting down.
CATCTCCGTCCACGCCATGAGCTTCTCCGCGGTGCCGACAGCGCGTGACACGAGGGTTACCTGAGGAATCTGGGAACTTATCTGCTCAATCCTGCCGTGAATCACGCGAACCCGGTCGGATAACCCCAGCTCCTCCACCGTTCTCGCAAGATACTCAGCCTTTCGAACCTCCGAATCCACGAGTATCCAACGCTCATCCGAATAAAGGGCCGCCGACAAAAGTCCGGGAACCCCAGCGCCGGTACCCAGGTCGAGTGCCGTATTGCCGCGGTCCCCGATCTGAGAGCGAAACTGCCGCAGTTCAAGCACATCCAGGACGTGCCCGCGAAAAAAATCACCGGGACTAAGTAGCCGAGTCAGGTTCTGCCGCACGTTCTCGCTCAGAACGGCCTCACGGAATGCAGATGCCGCGTCGATCTGTGCCTCGGAGAGGCCCGCGCCTCGGAGTAAAGCCTTAAACTCCCCCACGACGAGCCTCCATAGAAAGATAAATGAGCAAATTGGCAACCGCTGCTGGTGTCACCCCAAAGACTCGACTCGCCTGCCCCAGTGTCTCGGGTCGCACCTCCTGAAGCCGGTGGCGAATCTCCGTCGACAGGCCGGGCACGACCGCATAGTCGAGCGCGTGAGGAATGGCCCGCCCCTCATTCCTCCTCATCGAGTCCACCAGATCTTGATCCCTGCGAATGTAGCCCGCATATTTGATTTGAATCTCCACCTGCTCGAGAGCCGAGGGAGACAAGCCGTCAGTCGAAAGACCCAACTCCGAAAGCTCTGGCCAGCTGATCTCGGGTCGACGAAGAAGCTGTTCACCCTTCAAGCGGTCCAAGGGCCTGTTCCAGCCCCTCGACTGAAACCACGCCTGAACCTCGGGCTTCGGATTTACCGAGAACGCGGCGAGCCGGGCCTGACCCTCAGAAATTTCGGCCGTCTTCCTTTGAAAACGAGAAAACGCCTCGTCGGAAAGTAGCCCCATCTCGTGGCCCCGCGGGCTCAAACGAAGGTCCGCATTGTCCTCTCGAAGCAGCAGTCGATACTCGGCTCGCGAGGTAAACATTCGGTAAGGCTCATCTGATCCCCGAAGAATCAGGTCATCAATCATGACCCCAATGTAGGCCTCGCCGCGACCCAGAACGAAACTCTCTCTATCAAGAACCCGTAGCGCGGCGTTTAGTCCCGCCATGAGCCCCTGGGCGCCGGCCTCCTCATAGCCCGAGGTGCCGTTGACCTGACCTGCCAGAAACAATCCGTGAACCGCCTTCGTCTCTAGGGTTGCCCGGAGCTCACGAGCATCGATGGCATCGTACTCTACAGCATACCCGAAACGAATAAACTCTGCCTTCTCCAGCCCGGGGATACTGTGAACAAATCGCTCCTGAACGTCCTCCGGAAGACTGGTCGAGATTCCGTTCACATAGATCTCGGAGACATCCAGGCCCTCCGGCTCCAAAAAGAGCTGGTGCCGATCCTTGTCACTAAACCGCTTTACTTTATCCTCAATCGAAGGACAGTACCGGGGTCCAAGTCCCTGAATGGCGCCAGTATAAATCGGAGAACGGTGGAAGTTTTCAGCAATGATTTCGTGAGTTTGTGAATTGGTGTAGACAATAAAGCAACTTACTTGAGGGAGGGCAGGAAACTTCCCGGGCTCCCCATAAAACGAAAACGGTTGGGGTACCTGATCGCCGGCCTGAGGCTCCGTCCTAGAAAAATCGATACTGTCTCGATGCAGCCGCGGAGGCGTCCCAGTCTTCAGCCGACGCATCCGAAAACCTGAGTTGCGCAGCCACTGGCTCAGCCCGTTCGATGCGGAATCACCAGCCCGTCCCCCCTTCTCCTGAACCTCGCCCGTGTGCATCACTGCACCCAAAAAAGTTCCTGAGGTGACCACCACTGCACGGCAATGAATCACGTCGCCCGTGGCCAACCGAACACCAGAGACGCTCCCCGAATCGAGCAGAATCTCCGCGACCTCGCCCTGGCCTACAACGAGGTTTGGTGTGGACTGAATCGCCCTTTGCATCTCCAGCGCATAGACGTTCTTATCGCATTGAGCGCGTGAGGATCGAACTGCGGGGCCCTTGCTCTCATTGAGTCGCCGATACTGAATCGCGGCCAAGTCCGTCTGTCTGCCCATCAGACCGCCCAAAGCATCGATCTCTTTGATTAATTGCCCCTTGGCGAGGCCGCCCATCGCCGGATTACACGACATGAAGCCGATACGCCCGGCGTTCATCGTCAGCATGAGCGTCGAGCATCCCAGACGAGCGGAGGCATGCGCCGCCTCACAGCCCGCATGCCCGCCTCCAACTACAATGACGTCCCAGGAACTTGGTAAACCCATCGCTTTGCTCAAAATGAAACGGCGCAGCATTACCACGGCACTGAGTCGAATATCAAGCTAGGGGATTTCTGAAGGAAATGGAGCGGGTGAAGGGACTCGAACCCTCGACCTCAAGCTTGGGAAGCTCGCGCTCTAGCCAACTGAGCTACACCCGCACCCTGCGCCCTTCAATCCGCGCAGACTTCGCAGCTCTCGTCACGAACGGACTGGAGCACCTGCGCCGGCCGACTCTGATCACGATATACCGTGATGCCTTTGCATCCCAAAGCGTAGGCTTGCAAGTACGCACGTTTCACATCCTCACGCGTAGCCGACTCCGGCAGATTGATCGTCTTGGAAACGGCACTGTCACAATGCCGCTGAAAGACCGCCTGCATCCGAATGTGGGCATCCACACTCAAGTCACGCGCCGTCACCCAGGCGTCTCCCAGTAACGAACGCAGCCGCGCCTCGGTCATTGCTCCGGAGCCACCGACGGCACGGAAGGCCTTCTCCACCGCCGGATGGATCTCATGGAGAACTTTTCCATCCAGAACATGGCGCTCAAAGCTCGCAGCGAAGATCGGCTCAATTCCGCTGGAGCAGCCGGCGATCATGCTGATGGTACCCGTGGGTGCCACTGTGCTCACAGTCGCATTTCTCATCTCCGGAAACCCCAGTCGCGCCCACATGCTGGAGGAAAATCTAGCAAAAGGACCCCGCTGCTTCGCCAACGCCACCGACGCCGACTTCCCGCGCCGATCGATGAAGGACATCAGCACCTCTCCCAACGATCGGGCCTGGTCAGAATCGTATGGAATACCAAGTGCCAACAGCAGATCGGCAAAACCCATCACGCCGAGACCAATCTTCCGATTCGCGAGCGTCACTCGCTGACAGGCCTCAACTGGGTAATGATTGGTCTCGACCACGTTATCGAGAAACCGTACCGCGGTATCGACCATCGAGCCCAGCGCATCCCAATCCAGCCCCGTACCCAATTGAAATTTCGAGACGTTGATCGACCCCAGATTACAGGATTCATGGGGCAGTAGCGGCTGCTCACCACAGGGATTGGTGGCTTCCATGGCGCCATGGACCGGAGTCGGATTGAACAGATTGATCCTATCCAAGAACAAGAGTCCCGGATCTCCACAGCTCCACGCTGAATCCACAATCCGGTCGAGTAGATCGGATGCGCCGATCTGGCGGACGACCCTGCCGTCCTGCGGATTCCTGAGCTTGAAGGAGCCCCTGGTCCGCACCGCCTCCATGAAGTCTTCTGTGATGCCGATCGAAAGATTGAAGTTGGTAATGGAACGCAAGTCGCGCTTGCTGTCGACGAACTCAAAAACATCCGGATGATCGACGCGAAGCACCGCCATGTTGGCTCCACGACGCACCCCCCCCTGTTTCACCGTCTCTGTGGCGGTGTCGTAAATCCGGATGAAAGATACTGGTCCGCTTGCAATGCCATGCGTGGATTTCACGAGGCTGCCCTTCGAACGCAGTCTCGAAAATGAAAACCCGGTTCCCCCTCCTGACTGGTGAATCAACGCGGACTGTTTCAAGGTCTCGAAGATCGACTCCAGCGAGTCGGCGACGGGCAGCACGAAACAAGCCGAGAGCTGACCACCGGGCTTGCCTGCGTTCATGAGGGTGGGGCTATTCGGAAGGAATGAGCCCGAAACCATGCTTTCAAAAAACCGCTCTCGAAACTGCTCGCGAATGCGTGGTTTCTCAACGGCAGCAATCGCACCGGCCACACGCTCAAAGAGCTGCCGAGGACTCTCGATCACCGAACCGTGCAGGTCCTTTCGAAGATACCGCTCTCGAAGGACGATCAGGGCGGACTGAGTCCACTCATTTTCTTGAATGCGCGACGGCCTCGGAGTTCGAATCCTCCGGTGAAGCTTGACCATGAGAGTGCCCCCAGAAAGCAGAGGGCCTTGGCCCTCAGGTTCGGTTCGGTGCGTTCTGTCTGATGTAGTCTACCACTTCGGGCAGCGGGGTGCCGGGGGTAAAAACCATGTGCACACCGGCGGCCTTCAACGAGGAAATGTCCTCATCCGGAATGATGCCACCCACAACGAGCAACACATCCGAAAGTCCCACATCTGCCAATCTCTTGACGATCTCAGGTACCAGAACCAGATGAGCACCCGAAAGGATGCTCAAACCGATCACCTGAACATCCTCTTGCACTGCCGCATTCACGATCATCTCGGGCGTCTGGTGCAGACCTGTGTAAATGACTTCAAAGCCAGCGTCCCGAAGGGCGCGAGCGACCACCTTGGCCCCACGGTCATGCCCGTCGAGACCCGGCTTGGCAACCAGTACGCGGATCGGGTTGGTCGAACTCATCCCTGCTGAAGCTCCGCCAGCTCCTGCGCCGCAATCACGAGGCGCTGAATCTCCGAGGTGCCCTCGTAGATCTCGGTGATCTTGGCGTCACGAAAATTGCGCTCCACGACGTATTCTTTGGTGAAACCGTAACCGCCATGTACCTGGATGGCTTTGGTGGTGATCCACATGGCGGCTTCCGAAGCCGAAAGCTTCGCCATGGCGGCTTCCTTGGTGTACCGAGCTCCGAGATCTTTGGCCCGGGCAGCATGCCAGGTCAACAGGCGGGCTCCCTCGAGGCGAGTGGCCATATCAGCAATGAAAAACTGAATGGCCTGAAGCTTGGCAATGGGCGCTCCAAACTGCTCGCGCTCGGAGGCAAATCTCTTGGAAGCATCCAGCGCGCAGCGAGCGATGCCGAGCGCCTGCGAAGCAATCCCGATCCGTCCGCCATCCAGCGTCCATAATGCGACCTTCAGGCCCTCGCCTTCCTTGCCCAAAAGGCAGCTCTCAGGAACAAAAACGTCATCAAAAAACAGCGCCGCTGTCGAAGAAGCCGTGATGCCGAGCTTGTCTTCAAGTTTAGAGACCTGGAATCCCTGCGACTTCGTATCCACGATGAATGCGCAGATTCCCTTATGGCCCTTGGAGCGATCCTGGTTCGCGAAGACGATGGCGAAGTCGGCTTCACGCCCATTGGTGATCCAGTTCTTGCTACCCTTGAGCTTCCAGCCGCCCTCGACGCGGGTGGCTTGCAGCTTGAGACCAGCTGGATCCGAACCATGTCCGGGCTCCGAAAGGGCAAAGCATCCGAGCTTTTCGCCACGGGCAAGTGGCATCAGGTACTTGCGCTTCTGATCGTCGTTGCCGAATTTCGCCAATGGCGCGCAGACCAAGGAGTTATTGACTGACATGATCACGCCCGTGGAGGCGCATGCGGCCGAGATCTCTTCCATCGCCATGGCGTACGAAACGGCATCCATCCCAGCGCCACCCCATTCTTCAGGAACCATCATTCCCATGAGTCCCATTTCGGCGAGCTGCTTCACGATAGCGCTTGGAAATTCGCCGCTTTCGTCAAAATGCTTCGCCTTTGGCGCAATCTCTCCCTGCGCGAACGAGCGGATCTGCTCGAGCAGCATTTTCTTCGAATCATCCACTTCGGGCCAGCCAAACATCGGAGAAACGGACATGAGAAGTTCCTTTCTTAAATACCTTCGAACTGAGGTTTGCGCTTCGCGGCGAATGCGGCCAGGCCTTCCACCTGATCACTCGATCCAAAGAGGCGACCAAACGCATGCGACTCGGCATCGACCTTGAAGTTCAAGCCAACGCTCTCCGAGAATTCGTTCATCAGCTGCTTGCTCTTCACAACGGCAGGAAGTGAATTACGACTCACATTCACGGCAAGATCCATCACCTTGGACCGAAACTCGGCAGCGGGAATGACCTGGGACACGAGCCCCATCTGGAATGCTTCGGGAGCCTTTACCTTTCGTCCCGAAAAGATGAGGTCTTTAGCGCGCGCCAGGCCGACCAACTTCATCAGGCGAAACGTGCCACCAAATCCTGGAATCAGACCTAGCCCCACTTCCGGCTGCCCAAACACCGCATTGTCCGCTGCCACGATAAAATCGCAGGCCATGGCCATTTCACAGCCTCCACCCAGCGCAAAGCCATTCACGGCGGCAATCGTCGGCTTCGGCATGAGTTCAAGAAGCTTGGCCACTTCGTTCCCCAGCTTGGAGAACTCGACCGCCTCACGATTATCCTTACCCGTCATTTCAAGAATGTCGGCACCGGCAATAAACGACTTTTCACCCTCGCCAGTCAGCACGATTACGCGCACGGAAGCATCAACCGACGCATCCTTCAGGACGGCATAGAGCTCTCGCAACGTGTCGGTGTTAAGCGCGTTGAGAGCAGCCGGACGGTTGACCTGGACAACCAGAACACCAGGATCCTGGCGCAAAAGAACGAGGTTATTGAGCGTCATAGGAATAGAATCCCTTTCCGGATTTGCGACCCAGCCAGCCGGCCGCCACATAGTTCTTCAAAAGGGGACACGGGCGATACTTTGAATCACCGAGTCCTTCATGAAGGACATTCATGATCGCCAGGCATGTATCCAAACCAATGAAATCGGCCAAAGTAAGGGGGCCCATGGGCTGATTCGTTCCAAGCTTCATGGCGGCGTCGATGTCCTCTACGGAAGCGACACCCTCATAAAGCGCATAAACGGCTTCGTTGATCATCGGCATCAGGATGCGATTGACGGCGAAACCTGGAAAGTCCTTGGCCTCCACAAACGTCTTGCCCATCATCTCCGAGATGGCGCGCACCTGTTTGAAAGTCTCGTCGGTAGTCTGAATTCCACGGATTCCTTCAACCAGCTTCATGATCGGAACCGGATTCATGAAATGAATGCCCGCAACCTTTCCGGGACGCTTGGTCTGGGCAGCGATCTTGGTGATGCTGATCGAAGATGTGTTCGTGGCAAGGATCGCATCAGGACGAACTGCAGCATCAAGTTCACGGAAGAGCTTGAACTTGAGATCCGGGTTCTCCGAAACCGCCTCGACCACGAACTCGCAGTCCTTGAGGTCAGCGATGCCAGCTACCGGAGAGATCGACGCAAGGGCTGCGTCCTTGTCTGCAACAGCAAGTTTACCCTTGTCGCACAGCTTCTGGAGCTGCGATGCAATCCTGTCCCTGCCTTTTTGGGCGTGAGACAGGCTCTGATCGGCGAGGAGAACGCTGAATCCACTCTGGGCCGCTGTCTGCGCAATCCCCAGACCCATCTGTCCAGCACCCAGAACCCCGATCTTCATCATGGAAGAGCCTCCCTGTTTGAATAAGTTGGTCGGTTTTCGTATAGCCGAGAACCGCTCATTTTCCGATACAGAACTGAGAGAAGATCCGGCCCAGGACATCATCGGCTGAGGTCGATCCGATGAAGAAACTCAGCTGATCGAGGGCCTGCCGAAGATCTGCGGCAAAGATGTCATGAGCGTCGGCGTTCAAGGCACGCCTCAGGTCGGAAACGGCGCGCTCCACCGCATCCACCTGCTCCTGTCGCGTCAGGATCGTCTCGCAGGGCTGGCGATCGAGCCACTCCCCTGCCCTCAGGATCATCCGTTCGGTAAGTTCATCGATTCCTCGGTGGCTTGCAGCGGCAACCGGCACCGAATCACGGACTCCGGTCCTCTCTCGCCACTCATGCAACTCCTTCAGGCAGGAGTCTCCCGCCGGTCCGTCATCAAGAGTATCGATCTTGTTGAGCACCAGAATCGTCCGATCCTTCGGTCGGCCCAAATTCTCCCATTCCGCCAGTACCTGAGTGGCCTGGGATCCCGCCTCGATCACAAAGAGAATCATGTCGGCCGATGCAGCGGCGCGACGGGTGAGTTCGATTCCCTGCTTCTCGATGCGCCCATCGGTCTCTCGAAGGCCGGCCGTATCATGGACCACGAACGTTGCTTCGGAAACACTGGAAGTGCCTCGGAGCCGAACCGCTTCACGGATCACATCTCGGGTGGTTCCTGCCTCCTCCGAGATGATGCTTCGCTCCTGCCCCAGTAATTCATTGAAGAGGGTCGATTTGCCGGCATTCGGTAACCCCGCGACCACCAGAGAGACACCCTCTTGAATTCGACGCCCACGCTCGATGCTCGTGGCAATCGATGCAAGCCTTTCAATGACTGGAATCACTTGATTCTTCAGGCGCTCCAACCCCAACTCATCCAGATCCTGGTCCGAAAAGTCGATACCAGCCTCGGCAAGAACGAGCGCATTCCGGAGCACCTCTGCAAGTTCAAAAAAGATCTTGGACTGCGCGCCTGAGAGGCGCTCCAGAGCAAGACCATGGGCTGATGCGTTGGTTGCTGAAACCAGGTCATGAATGGCCTGGGCCTGATCGACAGTCAGTTTGCCGTTCCTGACCGCTCGAAAACTAAATTCACCCGGAAGGGCCTGCCGCACTCCCAACCGGAGGATCTCACGGACTACAGCCCCCGTAATGTAGCTTCCTCCGTGCAGGAAGAACTCCGCCGCATCCTCGCCAGTGAAGCTATGAGGACGCTTGAAGACTGCTATCATGGCGTCATCGAGGACGGCACCGGAGGCGCCACGCAGTGCTACACGCTCCATTCTTCGAGGAATGAGGTCGACCGCATTCGACGCTAGAGAGGCGACCACCCGAAGGGTATCGGGACCACTCACACGAAGGACGGAAATGGCACCACCCGCGCCCGAAATCCTCGAGACGATCGTGTCCTCGGACATGTAGCCCGAGGAATCAGCCTGCCTTTGCTGCATGCGTCGGATGAATCCCGAGTTTCTTGTTCAAAATCAGCTGTTGAATGATGCTCACCACCGCATTCGTGAGCATATACAGCGTCAATCCAGCCGGTAGACCCAGCATGAAGACACCGAAAATGACTGGCATCCATTGAATCATCTTCTGCTGAGCAGGGTCGGTGGCCGCCGTCGGCGTCAGCTTCTGCTGCAGAAACATCACTGCGGTCAGAATCACCGGAGTCACGTACCAGGGATCGTGCTTGGAGAGATCTTGGATCCAAAGCGCAAATGGCGAACGATATAATTCAAAGGAACTATAAAGGACACGATAGAGCGCGAAGAAAATCGGCATCTGGATCAGCATCGGAAGGCAGCCGGCGACAGGATTGTATCCCTGAGTCCGCATGAGCTGGAGCATCTCTCGGTTCAGGGCTTCCTTGTCGTCCTTGTAACGGTCACGGAGCTTCTGGAGCTGCGGCTGAATTGCAGACATCTTCTTCATGCTCTTCATGCTCTTGTAAGTGAGCGGGTAAAGCAGGATCTTGAGCACGACCGTGAGGACGATGATCGCAAAACCATAGTTTCCAAGGAAGGAGAACAACCACTTCATGAAGTGGAGGATTCCGTAAGCAAGCGGCGTGAGCCAGCCGAAGTCCACTGCGTGATCCAGACTCGGATGAACCGTCTTCAAAGTATCGACGCTCTTTGGACCAAAATACACACGAACAGGAATGACCGCGGTGCTTGCGCCAACTGGATAAACCAGAGAAATGCGGTTCTGGTCTCCAGAAAGCGGCTGAAGAAGACCACGAGCGCCGCCGGCGCGATCAACCACGCTCAGGATGAAATAACGATCCTCCACGCCGATCCATTCGACGGGCAGGAGAATGTCGGTGAGCTGGACCGATTCAGAAGCCGCTACCGACTGATGCTGCTTTCCAGCAAAATAGACAAGTTGATGATCCTGCTTCTCGCCGCTTGTGGCGGTCTTTGCAACTAGCGAAACGAAGGCGAAGTTCGGTTTAGATTTTTTAAATTCGGCCGTGAAAGTGACATCCGCAAATCCCTCTTTCGGCGACAGCTTCACGTCGCGAACTAGCCTCATTGATTCGGATTCCATCACCGACTGGAATTCAGTTTCCGAACGCTTCACTGTCTTTCCGACCAGCGTCGACATTTGACCGTAATCGGCGGAATCCACCGTGAGGTCGAGCTGCGGGATGGCGCCAACGAGCGCTGACATGTCGACAGCAACCTTCTTCTGTGCTGCTGCGCCCTCAGGCTCATAGCTCCATGCTTCGAAAACTTTCGCACCGCTGCCGATCGAAAGCTCCCCCTGGCGAAGACTGGCGATCAGTGCTGGCGCTGGTTCAATCGATCGAGGAGTGAGCGTCTGAGGTTGAGGCGCGTTTGCCGGAGTGGAATTCAGCTGGGGCGATGCACTCTGGGTCCCGGCCGCCGGAAGCTGGGGCTGCTGGTACTTTTCGAGGATGAACTTCTGCCATCCCAGAAGAATCAGCGCACTCAAACCGATGGCCACCCATGTCTTTCGATCCATTATTTTTCCCCAATTACTCTTTCAGCTGTTCCACGGATTACAGCTCAGCACGCGTTTGAATGCGCTCCAACCGCCTCGAATCCATCCGTCCCGCTCTATTACATGCACCGCGTAAACACTACAACTTGGCTGATGACGACAACCGGACTGGGTTCCACCGCCCGAGAGCGCATGAAGAACAGGAAACACCACCAGACGATAGCTCTTCCAGAGCACGCGAACGAGACTCACGGCAAAGATCTTTTTGGCTTTGCTGGTTTAAACGCTGCAGACCCGAGCCCGGAACAAAGTTCTTCCGCCAGCTTTCGAGCGAACAACCTCATTGGCGACTCATAGAAACGAATCACGATATTATAATCATACGAGCCGAGCAGAGTACGCTGTTGACGAAAACTCTCCCGGATTCGGCGCCTGAGTGCGTTGCGCTCTACAGAGCTACACTTGATCTTAAAGGTGAGACCCAGCCTGAAGTGACCCAGCTCGTTTGGGACACGAAAGACGATAGCAGTCCTCAGGCGCGCGACTTCGCTGCCCTCGAAGAATCTCAGGAACTCCTGCCGTTGATGGAGTCGAAACGGGTAAGGAAGGGAAAAAGAAGCTTCTTTGGGACCGGTCGCCCGGCTCACAAGAAATTACTTTCCAGCAACTTTTGGAGTGAGCTGCTTGCGGCCCTTCGCACGACGCCTCTTGATCACCGTCTGGCCTGAGGGGGTTTCCATGCGGGCGCGGAACCCGTGGCGACGACGGCGTTTGGTACGGCTAGGCTGATAAGTGCGTTTCATAGAAGCAAGGCTTGTACGCGAAATGCGGTTCCGTTGTCAAGGGTTGGACCTCATGCTAATGCCCTTCCCCTGCGCTATGCGAACCCGTTTTGAGATTGATCCCTCCCACCTCCCTGAGCTGTGGCAATCGGCCCTGAAGTTGATCCAGCAGGAGGTCGTTGCTGAGCAGGTCCGCGCCTGGATCATGCCACTGGAGTTCCTCGGGACCCAGCATGATGGAGAGGTACTGAGCGTCCAATTTGGCGCACCCAATGACTGGGTCAGAAACTGGGTGCTCAATAACGGTCACAAAAGAACCATCGAATCAGCGTTCCAGCAGATTACTGGCCTTCCCTGCTCGCTGCAAATCGAGGTTCGTGCACACCGAGAGCGTGACGAGATCGGAAATGGCTCTGAACCAGTTGCCGCACCCGGCTCGTTGGAACAACCACTGGAGCGGCCGAGGAGTCCTCAGCAACATGAGGACCGGATTGATCCCAACCTCACTTTCGCCTCCTTTATCGTCGGGAACAGCAACCGTTTTGCACAGGCTTCAGCAGTCAACGTGGCGGAGAAACCTGCCCAGGGCTACAATCCTCTCTTTCTGTACAGCCCTCCTGGACTCGGGAAGACTCACCTGCTCCACGCAATTGCCAATCATTTCAAGACATTGAATCCAAACGCCCGGGTGGCCTACCTTTCGGCGGAACAGTTCGTGAACGAATTGGTCGAATCGCTAAAAAGGGGTCAGATGATCCAGTTCCGAAATAAATATCGGAACTCGTTCGACATGATCCTGATTGATGACATTCAGTTCATCGCAGGCAAGGGATCCAGTGAAGAGGAGTTCTTCCACACGTTCAACGCTCTGCATTCCTCAAGACGGCAAATCGTCGTCACGAGCGATCGACCTCCGAAAGAAATCGAGAGTCTGGAAGAGCGAGTGAAAACACGCTTTCTGCATGGACTGGTTGCTGACATCCAGCCGCCCGAAATCGAGACCCGAATCGCCATTCTCAGGGGCAAGGCCGAACGCGATGACGTCTACCTTCCAGACGACGTGGCGACGTTTCTCGCCACGCACGTCAAATCCAATGTCCGCGAACTCGAGGGGGTTCTCGTCAAGCTCAAGGCCCAGTCCTCGCTGACCGGTGCTGAAATTTCTCTTGAAATGGCGAAAAAAGAGCTGAATTTTGCCGAATCCGAATCAGAAAATACTTTCACTGTAGAGGCCATCCAGGCCGCCGTCGTGAAGCACTTCAACATCAAGATTCAGGATTTGAAGTCGACCAGTAGGGCAAGTGCCGTTACGCGTCCACGGCATATCGCCATCTATCTCACCCGCAAGTACACAGGTCTTGGCCTCAAGGACATCGGGGCGCACTTTGGCGGGCGTGACCACACGTCCATCCTGCACGCCTGCCATGTCATCGAAAAGGGAATCGAGAACGAGCCGACGATTCGCGATGCCGTCGAAAGTATTCAGGACCTTTTGTAAGCCTGACTTTTTTAGAAACTCCGTGGCGAGTTGGGGATAACTACCTCAATAAAAGTGGAAAACGTGTGGGTAAGCCTCCTTTGAGAGGGCCTGAGGGCGTCTTTTCTCCACAACCATTTATAAATCAACTTATTGAAATGTTGGGATTTTAATCAACTTTCCACATATTCACATGACCCTATCAGCGCGATGGGGATCAAGCCGGCACCACACGGACCCGGACTGTGGATAACCTCTCCTGGAGGGAGCCAAAACGTTCATTTCAGCCCTTTAAGCCTGAGCAAGCGAGTCAACTTATCTGAACTTTCCCCCACCGACTGTGGAAAAGTTGTGGAAAACTCCGCTTCGAAGCCGCACCTGGCACTTCTCCACAAATCGCTCGATTTGTCCCCAAAGGTAATCAACAGGGTTAGAACGTACTTTTAATTATATATTTCAATAACTTAAATTAGTTATCCACATTTCCACAGGCCCTACTACTACTACTAGTATTTTTATATAATAGGTCTCCTTTAGTACGGGACGGTGAAGACACCGAACGCCCGTAGCGCAGTCTGACTTCGGAGAATGGACAAACCGAATCAAAGCTCATAGAGAGTTCGGTTATGAAATTCACAATCCACCGGGATCCTTTGCTGGATGGACTTCAGCGCGCACTCTCTGTCGTCGAAAAGAAGAACACCGTCCAGATACTTGGAAACGTCTTGTTCGTTGTGGGCAATGACGAACTCTCTCTCTCTGCCACGGATCTTGAAGTCGGCATTCGTGTCACGATTCCAGTAAAGACGCAGGAGCAAGGCAAGGTCACCCTCTCTGCCAAACAGCTTCACGATATTGTGAAGGAGCTTCCGAGTCGGGAGCTGGTCCTCTCTAAAAAAGAGAACAATTGGGTCGAGATTCTTTCAGGAAAATCGAAGTTCAATATTGTCAGCCTGGCTGCAGATGAATTTCCGGCTCTACCCGCATTTGATGAAAAAAATTATTTTGATGCCCGCGTCGATGCTCTCGCCGAGATGATTGATCGAACGGAATTCGCCGTATCTCTTGATGCGACACGCTATCATTTGAACGGAGTTTTCTTCGAGGCCCTCGAAAGCAATTTGATGCGCATGACTGCAACCGACGGTCATCGATTGTCCTTCGTTGACGCGGAAGTTTTCTTGAACGCTCCCGAGCTCAAGCGTGGAATTATCATTCCGCGAAAAGGCCTCCATGAGCTTCGTAAGATCCTCGATGACGGCCAATCATCGGTAGGTCTTGCATTCGAGCGGGGCTACATCTTCGTCAAACTAGGTCAGAGCTATCTGTTCGTGCGACTCATCGAGGGAGAATATCCCGATTATAAGCAGGTCGTGCCGAAGAACTCCGACAAGACACTCAAGGTGGGACGCGAAGACCTGCTCTCAGCACTTCGCCGTGTGAGCCTGCTTGCCAATGAAAAGAGCCGTGGTGTGAAGCTCAGCATGAGCAACAACTCGCTCGTCATCACCTCCAGCAACCCGGATGTGGGCGATGCCCGCGAAGAGCTTGACGTCCAATTCAATGGTGATCTTCTCGAGGTGGGTTTCAATGCGAAGTACCTGCTGGATTCGTTGGCTATCACCCGTTCGCCCGAGATCCTGTTCTCGTTGAAGGATAAATTGAGCCCCGGAATCATGCGTGGCCAGGAAGAGGCACATCACACCTACGTGATCATGCCGATGAGGATCTAGAGCCTCAGGTCGCTCACGATGCTGGTGGAACAACTCCGGCTCAAGCATTTCCGGAACCTCTCCACGATTGAGGTTCAACCAGACTTTGGATTGAACTTCTTTCTGGGTGCCAACGGCCAGGGAAAGACCTCGATCCTGGAGGCCATCGGAATTCTGGGATCGCTTCGTTCTTTTCGGGATGCCCGTCCCGCTGACTGGATTAAGCAGGGGCACCTCCAATCGGAGCTGCTCGCCACCATCATCCCGTCACAGGAGCATGCCAGCTGGCGTAGCCAGCTTTCGGTACACTTGACCAGACAGTCTGAAGAAGGTTCGGTTCGCAAAGTCGTTCAGATCAACCAAAAGACCATCAGGAGCTCCGCTCAGTACCTCAAATTAAAATTTGGGAACGCGGAGATGGGCCTTCACGGCATTTCGTTCAACCCGAACGATCACGACCTGATTCGAGGTGAGCCATCGGAGCGTCGTGCCCACCTCGATCGACTACTGTCCGCAGAGAACGCAGAGTATTTTGATCAATTAATCCAATATCAGTCCATTCTCGATCAACGAAATAGCGTGTTGAAGGACGGAGGTAGGCGTTTTTATTCACTTTTATCGGACTTCACTGAGCCTCTCATCGAGATTGGATCCAGCCTGACCCTCACCCGACTCCGCTGGGTGAGGGATCATGCAGATAAGATGGCCGAGATTGCTCGAAAGATCGCCCCTCGCCAGTCGAGAATTGGACTCATCTACACTCTAAAATGGCTCGAAAAGAATGAGGTTTTTTTGAGTGAAAACAGTAATTTGAGCCAAATTCATTTTGCTGGACACACCCCTCTACCTTCACTACAAGATTTGAATGCTTTGATGCGGGCGCAATTTGCCCGGGTAGCTCCGGATGAACAGCGTCTGGGAAGCACCTTGGTCGGACCACATCGAGACGACTGGTCGGTGGAATACAACGGCAAGTCGCTTCGCGGTCGTGGCTCGCAGGGAGAAGTGCGAACGGCCCTGCTGGCATTGAAGCTGACGGAGATCGAGAGTTTTCGCCAGGCAACCGGCCATCGTCCCATCCTGCTGCTCGATGATTTTTCATCTGAGCTGGATCTTGAGCGACGGCAGTACCTGATGAGCTTCCTGGAATCGACGGATCTGCAGGTTTTCATCTCGAGCACCGATTCCGTGGGTTTACCCGGGAAGAAGTTTTTAGTGGATGAAGGCACAGTGGCTCCGATTTAAGAAGTTTGAGCGCAGTGTCTAAAAAAGAAGGTTGAAGAGCTTATGTCCGAAAATGTCGGAACTCAGGTCACAACGGAATACTCAGCAAACCAGATCAAGGTGCTCGAGGGGCTTGAAGCAGTCCGGAAACGGCCTGGAATGTACATCGGCGACACCGGAGCCCGTGGTCTTCATCACTGCGTCTACGAAATTGTCGACAACTCCGTAGACGAAGCATTGGCTGGACACGCCAAAAACATCGCCATTACGGTGCATCTCGATAACAGCGTGACCGTCGAGGATGACGGTCGCGGCATACCGGTGGGCATGCACGCTACTGGGATATCGGCAGTCGAAGTCGTCATGACCAAGCTTCATGCCGGTGGCAAGTTCAATGAAGAAGGCGGAGCCTACAAGGTT
>CAMAQA010000039.1 GCA_945860415.1 Bacteriovorax stolpii | reverse complement strand
CGGCGGCGGATCTTCTTGGCTCGCTTCACGAGGCCCTCCGCCAGCGCCCAGAGTCTGACCGTTTCATGGCAGAGCGTCAGGGCGTGCTCGGCTTCGAGCTTTTCCAGGAAGTGCGTGAGGTTGAAGTCGTAATAGTCTTCTCGCAGCAGGTCGATCGCCAAGCGCTTGACCTCATCAGGAGTCTTGTTCGCAGGAACTCTGCCCCGATTTCCATGCCTGACGCCTAAAACACCGAGCTCTCGCACTTTTTTGACGATTCTTCCGGTTTGTTTTTCACTTAATCCCAGCTTTTTTGCAGCCTGTTCGACGGTCAGTTCCGCTCGTAAAACCTGATGGGCTACATCCAGTCGACGTTGTTCCCGAAAGCTCAAAAATACCCCCTTGCCGGCCTGTTGGCTCATCTCGATCCCCCTGTGTCAGATGGGAAAGAAACAATCAGAACAGGACCTTGGCTTTAAAGCTCCAAGGACAGAATCGCTTTGGAATCACAGTGCTGAAAAGCCGTGTCGCCTCGGACATTCCCTCGAAAGTACCCGGTCACCGAACCAGAAGCGACGAGTCGCCGTAGCTCAAGAACCGGTAATCGTGTGCAAGTGCGTGGTCGTAGACCTCGCGCCAGCGCTCTCCCATCCAGGCGGCCACGAGTAAAATGAGCGAACTTCCGGGCTGGTGGAAGTTCGTCAGCAGAATGTCGGCGCTCCGGAAGTTGTAGCCGGGCACGATCATGAGCGAGGTCGTGGCCACGAGGCGGCGAAGTTTTCGGCGCTCGATGAACTCGGCTACAGCACGAAAGGCTTCCGACGGAGAGACCCGGTCATGCGCTCCCGCTTCGATCAACGCGTAGGGCGTCCACTGGTCGAGGTGCGTGGGTTCGTGCCCTTCCAGCCACAGGACGCCCATCCAGTAGAGCGATTCGAGCGTTCGGAGTGAGGTCGTTCCGACTGCCACCAGAGGCGCCCGGTGCGGCTTGGGGTCGAGCTGCGCGGCCACGGCTTCCAGAAACTCCGCCGTCACTTCAAACCGCTCGCGGTGCATGGCATGTCCGGCGACCGTTTCGGCCTCGACGGGCTTGAAGGTTCCGGCACCCACATGAAGCGTGAGCCGTGCCGTGCGAATGGCCCGCGCGTCCAGGGCGGCGAGCACTTCGGGGGTGAAGTGAAGCCCAGCCGTCGGTGCCGCGACCGATCCCGCCGCCTGCGCGTAGACCGTCTGGTAGCGCTCAAGATCCTCTCGCTCCACCTCGCGCCTCATGTAGGGCGGAAGAGGAAGCTTTCCGGCGTGCTCGAGCACCGAAGCCAGTGATTCGGTTTCCGGCGTCCACTCCAGGGCGACGCGCGCTTCGTTTCGCTCTTTAAAAAGAATCCGAGCCCGAATCCTTCCGTCCGCGGTCTGGAGCGCATCGCCCTCGCCGATGCGCTTGCCGCCGATCAGGCAGTTCCACACCGCGGGCGAGCCCTTCTCGAGCGCCAGCGTCGGATTCGGCGTCGGCTCGACCGGGTCCAGGAGGAAAATCTCCGCCGCTCCGCCCGTGGACTTGAGCATCGGAAGCCGCGCCGGCATCACGCGGCTATCGTTCATGACGATCAACGAATCGCGCGGAAGCAGGTTGGGTAGTGCCACAAACGAATGATCCGTGATCGTCCGGCGCGGAAGATCTGCGACCAGGAGCTTCGACGCAGCTCGATCGGCAAGAGGATGCTGGGCAATTTTTGCCGCGGGCAGCTCGTAAAGAAAGTCTTGAGTCCGAATTGAGGGAGTCCGCATACTGAGGCGAATGTTCATCCGTGTGGAAGGATTGCACAAGAACTTTGGGGATATTCCGATCCTCCGCGGCGTCGATCTTTCCGTCAGGAAGGGCGATGCCGTGTTCATCATCGGCCGCTCGGGTTGCGGCAAGAGCACGCTCCTGCGCTGCCTTAACGGGCTCGAAAGCTTCGAGCTCGGCAAGATTCATGTGGGTAACGTCGATGTGCAGATGTCCGGCGGCCAGCCGCTGAGCGAGCGCCAGATCCGCGGCCTTCGCAACCAGTTCGGCATGGTCTTCCAGAGCTTCAATCTGTTTCCACACCTGAACGTGCTGGAGAACGTCATCAAGGCGCCGATGGTCGTCAAGGGCCTCAGCCGCGCCGATGCCGAGGCCATCGCCGTTCCGCTCCTCGAGAAGGTGGGGCTCAAGAGCCAGCTCTTCAAGTACCCCTCGCAGATTTCGGGTGGCCAGCAGCAGCGCGCCGCCATCGCCCGGGCCCTGGCAATGAATCCGAAGGTGATGCTCTATGATGAACCCACCTCGGCGCTCGATCCGTTTCTGGTGGATGAAGTGTTCCAGGTCATGCGCCAGCTTGCCGATGAAGGCATGACCCAGATCGTGGTCACGCACGAGCATCGGTTTGCCCGTGAAGCCGCCGACCAGGTCATCTTCATGGAGGACGGCCTGGTGGTCGAGGCGGGACCTGCAGAACAGATCTTTCACTCTCCCAAGGACGATCGCACCCGAGTCTTCTTGAGGAAGTACGCATGAAGAGCCTGATCGCCGGCATGCTGATCGCACTTTTCGGAGCCGCATCCGCTCCTGCCGCCACTGCGGCAGAAGGAGTGCTGCGTTGGGCGGCGGACGCCGAAGGCGGGGCGCCCTATGTTTTCCGCGATCCGCGCAATCCGTCGCGGATGGTCGGTTTTGAAGTCGATCTCATGGAAGAAGTCGCCCATCGCCTCGGACTCAAGGCGGAGTTCGTCCAGAACCAGTGGGACTCGCTCATTCCTGGCCTGCAGCGCGGCGATTACGACGTGGCGGTCAACGGTATCGAAATCACGGAAGACCGAAAGCGCGAGGTGCTCTTTTCGGATCCGTACTTCGTCACCTATGAGCAGATCACGGTGCGAAAAGAAAACCAGGACCTCCAGAGCCTGGAAGATGCGAAGGGCAGGATCGCCGGAACGCTCAAGTACTCGCTCGCCGAGCGCATCCTCAAGGCGCAGGGTGGAATCGAAGTTCGCGGCTACGACAGCCAGACGACGATTTACGAGGATCTCTCGAATGGTCGCCTCGACTTCGTGCTCCTCGACCATCCGATTGCCGTCTACTACGGCAATCCGGATCCGAGACTCAAGAGCGTGGGTCGACCCGTCGGTGACATGACCTACGGCATTGCAGTTCCGCTCTCGAACGCCGCGCTCCAACAGAAGATCAACCAGGCGCTGTCCAGCATGAAGAGCGAAGGCAAGCTTCGCGAGATCTATGATCGCTGGGGAATCTGGAACTCGCGGATGGCCGAGGCGTTCCAGGACTATTCTCCTTCGAAGAAGGCCACCGAGCTGAACGAGTACCTGGCCGCCATGGGCAGGACCCAGACCTGGCGGCAGCAGGCGGCGCAGTACTGGTCGTACGTTCCACTCCTTGCGCGCGGTGCCGTGACGACGCTCCAGCTCTCGGCCGTCGGGATGATCCTAGCCGTTGCCCTGGGCCTTCTCCTGGCGCTCGTCCGTCTCTATGTCGGAGGGGTTCCGGGCTTCTTCGCCATGGTCTACACCGAGGCCATTCGCGGAACGCCGCTGTTGATCCAGCTGTTCTTCATCTTCTACGGCCTTCCGAACATCGGCATCAAGCTCTCACCGTTTGTTGCCGCCGTGATCGGACTCGGCATGAACTACGGTGCCTACGAGGCGGAAGTGTACCGTGCGGGCTTCCTCTCGGTGCCCCGGAGCCAGATGGATGCTGCGCTCTCGCTGGGTATGAATCGCTGGCAGGCGCTCTGCCACGTCATCCTGCCGCAGGCCACCCGCGTGGCGCTGCCGCCGATGACGAATGACTTCATCTCGCTGCTGAAGGATTCATCGCTGGTGTCGGTCATCACGATGGTCGAGCTGACAAAGGTCTACGGCCAGCTCGCGTCGACCTACTACGACTACCTCGGCATCGGCATCCTGACGGCCGCCATGTATTTCGTGATCGGACTTCCGTTCGTCCGCCTGTCACGCGCTCTCGAGAAAAAATTCACCAAGGGCCGTCCGCACATCTGAGCGCGTTTTCGCGGTCAGGGCGATAGCCTCACGCGCTTCCAAGCGCCGGGCTTGCCGCGCGCCGGCACCTTGCGCGTGTACTCGAAACGATCGTGCAGGCGGAACTCTCCATCGATCCAGAACTCGATGCGCTCCGGCACGAGCAGAAAGCCGCCCCAGTGCTTCGGCAACTCGACTTCTCTGCCTTCAAAGAGCATCTCGTAATGCCTGAGGCGCCCGATGAGGGCCTCGCGGTTCGGAATGACCGTGCTTTGCTTCGAGGCCCAGGCGCCGAGCTGGCTCGTCCGCGGCCGGCTATGGAAGTACTTTTCGGCCTCCTTTCGCGGCATGGAAAGGATCCGTCCTTCGATGCGAACCTGACGATCGAGCTGCTTCCAGTGGAACGCGAGTGCAGCACGAGGGTTGGAGATCAGCTCTCGTGCCTTGCGGCTTTCGAGGTTGGTAAAGATCCGGAAGGCGCCCTTCGACAGGCCCTTGTAGAGGACGACGCGCGCGGACGGCACGGCGCCCTTGGTGCAGGTAGCCAGCGTCATCGCGTCCGGATGCTTCTCGCCTGACTTCACGGCGAGGTCGAACCAGGTCTCGAATTCGGCAAGGGGGTTTCGCTGAAGATCAGTGATGTCCATGCCGCAGCCTTATCAAGAAAGGCCCCTTGGCTCCACGGCGACTTTCCGGCTAAAAGATTCGGCATGGCACTCATGTACTCGCAGGTTCCGACGGAAAAAGAACTGGGCTCCGAAGCCCCGGGGTTTTCGCTGAAGGGAGTCGACGGAAAAATCCACTCGCTGGCCGACTACTCGAAATCGAAGGCCCTCGTCGTCATCTTCATGTGCAACCACTGCCCGTACGTCATTGCTGTCCAGGAGCGGATCAATGAGCTGGCAAAGGAATTCGGCCCCCAGGGAGTGTCGATCGTCGGCATCAACTCGAACGACACGACGAGGTATCCGGCCGACAGCTTCGAGGCCATGCAGGCCCGCGCCGCCGAACAGGGATACGTCTTTGACTACCTGATCGACGAGACGCAGGAGATTGCCCGTGCCTATGGCGCCGTCTGCACTCCTGATCCGTTTGTGTTCGCCAATGAGGGCGGAAAGTTCGTGCTCCGCTACCACGGCCGCATCGACGACCACTGGAAGGAGCCCGCGAAGGTCACCCGCCGTGAGCTCGCCGAGGCGCTCGAAGCAATCCTCGATGGCGCCCCACCCGCGGCAGACCAGGTGCCCACGATGGGCTGCAGCATCAAATGGCGGTGATGTCGGATTCCTCCGAAGTCACTCGCGCGAACGAGTGCGTGTCGATGTACTCGCAGATTTTCTTTGAGAATGTCGTGATGCTGGCTTCGCGCCAGTGATTCGGAATCACTGCCGCGAAGCCGATCACGCATTTCTCCGGATCTTCCAGTGCGTCGATTTCCAGTGCGCTCACGTTGAACTGCTTCCGAACGTCCTCGCAGAGTTCGGCGAGCTGCCGGCGCTTCTTCGCGAGGTCCGTGTTATTGAAGAAGTCCATCGTGATCCGTGTGGCGGCGATTCGCATGTCTGCGAGTCTATCCGCCTCAGCCGGTGGCATCAATCTCAGGCGCCTTGACCCGGACGTCGAGCGTGGCGCTCTGGCTCTGGCGGCCCTTGCTGTTGGTTGCCACGATCGACGCATCATACTTCATGGTCTTTCCGCTGACGGCCAGTCGCTTGATCTGCTCCGGCGTCAGGGTTGCCCGCCAGGTGGTGCCAGCCACCCGCTCCATCGGAATCATGATGGGGGCATTGTTGAACATGATTCGAACAGTATTGACCTCCGCAGTCATGTCCTTCACTTCGGCCAGGATGGTGGGCGTCTGGATCGGACGCAGCGTCCGAGTGACTTCAAAGGTGCCGGGCTCGGTGCGTGCGTTCAGGACGGTCGGTCCGGTCTGCGAAAGCTCCTCGCCTCCGGTGCTTCGGCTGAAGGGCGAGCTCGAGCAGCCGGACGCGATGAGCGTGGCAGCGGCCAGCAAAGAAGTCATGAAAATGGCGCTTGGGGTGTGACGCATGGAAATTCTCCTTGATCGAGCGTTGTTGCAGGCCCGGGGCCAGTTATACTGGAGGGAGCGGAAGAGGGACCATGTCGGCAAGCAGCCTGAAACAACACCGAAGCAGGATGTACGTGGCGCTCACGCTCGCGTATCTGCTTTTTCCGATCACGTTTCTTCCGGTTCTGGCCTTCCTCCTCGACGTGCCGCTGCCGCAGGTGGGGCGAATTGCGCTCCAGCCCGCATTTCTCGTGGTGTCGTTCATTGCCGTCATTACGGGCTACGCCCTGCATGAGATGAAGCGCTGGGGCTGGTACCTGCTTCAGCTGACCCAGGTTCTCGTGGTGCTTCTGTCCGGCTTCGTCTCGTATCGCCACAGCCAGAGCCATTATCCGCTGATCGCCTTTCTGGTCCTCGTGTTCATGGTCTGGTTTGCCCACAACTGGATCTCGCGCGAAGTGCGCGTGCCGTACTTCATGCCGCAGATTCCCTGGTGGGAAAGCAACCCGAAGTTCAGGACACAGATTCCAGCTCAGGTCATCCGGCAGGGGGGCAGGCCTCTCGAGGCCGACATCATGGATCTCTCTCTTGCCGGCTGCTTCATCAAGTGCAAGCCGGAGTTCCAGGAAAATGAGCTCATCGAGATTCGGTGCCAGCTCTTCGAGCGCGATTGGAAGTGCCGGGGCGTGGTCGTCTGGAACACCTTCGGCGCAGTCACGCATCCACGCGGCATCGGCGTGAAGATCGGCGCCATGGATCGCGGCACCCGCCGGGTGCTGAAGGCCGCGACGATCAAGCTCTCGGGCATCAGCAAGCTGAACCGGACAGGAAGGTACTGGCTCAGCACGGAGGAGTACAACAACGTGCTGGCCAAGCTGCGTTCGCCGCTTCCTCGTGGAGATGCCTGATGTCCGAAAACGCTTTGGACCTCCAGGCTGCGATGGAGTCTGCCCTGGACCTGGCGCGTGAGGCTGCGCTCCTCGATGAAGTTCCGGTGGGCGCCGTCGTGGTGGAGTTGAAGACCGGGCGGATCGTCGGTCGAGGAATGAATCGGCGCGAGACCCGGCACGATCCTGTCGGGCATGCCGAGATCGAGGCGCTCCAGGATGCGGCAAGAAACCTCCAGAGCTGGCGGCTGGTCGACTGTGCCCTGGTCGTGACGCTCGAGCCTTGCCCGATGTGCCTGGCAGCCGCCCAGCAGGCGCGCATCGATCGACTGATCTACTCCGCCGAGGATCCTAAGGGAGGGGCCCTCTCGCTGGGATACCTCCTTCACGAGGACGCGCGCACCAACCACCGCTTCAGCGTGCAACGGTTCGAAGTCACCGAGTGCTCGGACGTGCTCCGAGAATTTTTCAGAAAAAAGCGGCAAAAGCCGCTTTGACACTCGTCAAGAATACGACCCCGAAGTGTTTCGGGTTGAGGCCGGGACTAGTCTCGGTGCTAAGCATGGCGCTCATTTAAAAGGAGCTTCAGCCATGCAACGACTTCAGAACTTCAAACCGCTCTTTCTTTCTCTGCTTGCGGCAGTCGCACTCAGCGCCTGCGAAGGCGTTTCAGAAACCTCCTCGGCATCCGACGCCAGCCAGGTCGTCACGCCCACGGAAGGTTCGACGAGCTCCGGTGGCCAGTGCGCTTCGGGTGACCTCTGCCTTGCCCTCAAGATCGTGGCCTACTCGGACGGCACTTCTCCGGTGATCGACTCGCGGACAGCCGAAGACATCGTCTCGCGGATCAACGGAGTCTGGTCTCAGTGTGGAATCGGTTTCCGCCTCGAGGATTTTCAGGCAGTGGAGCCGAAGAATGTCGGACTGGCCGAGATCCCCCAGAACATGTCCGAACTGCCGCAGATTCGTGGAACACTGCAGTCCTCGAACCAGCTGCTCGTGGTCATGACCGATGGCTGGGGATCAGCCGGAAACATCAACGACAGCGGCGCGGACGCCTGGACCACGCTACCGGGCTATCCTCCGTACGGTGCGGTCATTGACGAACCCGTGGCTCGAAACGCAAACATCATCGCGCATGAGCTGGGGCACTATCTTGACCTGCTGCACATCCAGAATCGGAGCAACCTCCTGAGTCCGGTGGTCGGCGCCTCGAGCCGCGGACTGAGCTCGGGTCAGTGTTCGACGGCCCGTGCAACGGCACAAGGAGTCTTTGCGCCGATGCTGCGATCCTGAGAAATCATTTGGGTCGATCGGCGCTTCGTGTAGACTTTGGGGTCATATGGCCCTGAAACTTCACTTCGCCAGTCTGTCGCTCGGAGCGTCGGTCGACCAGCAGACCGGAAGCCTTTCGGTTTTCGATCTCGTCGAGGAAATTCGCGCTCCCCAGCTTCCGGTCCACCTGCAGTCGCTCGTCATTTCTCTTTCTCTCGAAAAGACGAATGTCGAGGCCGTGAACGGAAAGGTCTTCATCCACCTGCTGACTCCTGATGGAAAGCAGAACCTGCTCGGCCAGGGTGAACTGAATGTTCCCACCGAACAAAAGCGCATGAAGGCCGTGTTCCGCTTCGGCGGTTTTCCGGTCTACCACTTCGGAGCCCATCGTTTCGTGGTCTCCTGGGTGAATGGGGCAGGGGTGAAGCAGGGCGAGGCTCTCCTGGATTTTGAAGCCATTCAGGTGACCCAGGTGGCGCAGGGCGTGGGCCCGGCTCCTGGCGACAAGCCTCCTCTAGCGCACTGACCATGGCGCGAATCCACACGATCCGAGATACGTTCGTCGCGCTCCGGCAGCGCAAGATGCTTTTTCTGCTCCTTCTCGGAATGTCCTCCGGACTTCCGTTCGCCCTGACGCTCGGAACCCTGCAGGCGTGGATGAAGGACCTGTCGATCGACCTGAAGACGATCGGTCTTTTTGCGTTCCTGCGGCTTCCGTTTTCGATCAAGTTCCTGTGGTCGCCCCTGATG
Organism: Bacteriovorax stolpii; assembly: GCA_945860415.1. Taxonomy (GTDB): domain Bacteria; phylum Bdellovibrionota; class UBA1018; order UBA1018; family UBA1018; genus CAIOHW01. Next base: position 13,936 of record CAMAQA010000039.1, on the reverse strand, counting down.
GACCGATACGCACTGCCGCTGCTCGATCGGCGTCGCGGCTGGACGCTCGTCATGCAGCTGCTGGTGGCCGCCGCGATTGCTGCCATGGCGTGGACCGATCCGGCGACGCAGATTCAGCGACTCCTCGTCTTGACGCTGCTCGTGAATCTCTTCTCAGCAAGCCAGGACATCGTGCTGGATGCCTATCGCCGCGAGGTGCTCGAGGATCACGAGCTCGGACTGGGCGTCGGAATTTTCGTGAATGGCTATATCGTGGCCTTCCGCTACATTTCCGGAGCTCTTGCACTCCTGCTTCCGGGATGGCTCGGCTGGAGCTGGAGCCAGGTGTACCTGGCGATGGCGGTGCTCATGGCCGCATTCGCAGCGGCCACCATTTTCGCTCCTCGCCTGGAACGGGTTTCTGCCGCGCAGGCGCCGAAGACCCTGGCCGAAGCGTTCATCGGACCGCTTCGTGAGTATTTTTCGAGGCCCGAGGCGCTGACCGTCCTGGCATTCATCATCCTGTACAAGGTGGGTGATGCCATGGCGAGCACGATGACCCTGCCTTTCATCCTGGAGTCGGGATTCAGCCGCGAAGAATACGTGGCGATCGTCAAGCTCTGGGGTCCGATGGCCACCTTTGCCGGCGCTCTGGTGGGCGGCCACTATGTCCTGAAGCTCGGCATTCGGCCATCGCTCTGGGCAATGGGCGCGCTCCAGGCCATCTCCACGGCGCTCTTCATGCTCGTTCATTGGACCGGAAAGAATAACTGGGTGCTGGCAGGCGTCGTCGGTTTCGAAAACCTGACCGCCCAGATGGGAACGGCGGCCTATGCTGCGTACATGGGGTCCATCACGAACGTGAGATTCACGGCAACGCAGTACGCGCTGTTGTCGAGCCTGATGGCCGTGCCCGGAGTGATCTTCGCTTCGCGCACCGGGGGACTTGCGGGCGGAATGGGCTGGCCCGGGTTCTTCCTGCTTTGTGCGGTGCTGGCAATACCAGGAATGCTCCTGATTCCTCTTCTGGATGCCTCGACCCGAATCTCCGGCTGGCGTGAACGAATGAGGAAAGGCGTGATCCTGGCGACCGTCCTCGCGGGGCTCTACGCCCTGGTGGCAAGCGCTTCGGACATCTTCAAACTCTTCGTCGCGAACTGAATTTCAAATGGGTGCGGGCTGGGGCACGCCGTGCACCGCGAGCGCGCGGTCAAAATGGCGGAAGGTTCCGTTGCTGTCGTCGAGCAGCCTGCGATCCGGACAAAGGATGGGCTCGTTCGGAAACTCCTCGAGCTCGCCTCGCAGCAGCTCGGGCCTGCACTTTTCCGAAATCTCACGAAGCACGAGGTCGAACTGCCTGCGGTCGCGATCATCCGTCAGCTCCAGCTCGGCAATGCCCTCCGGAACGTACCGATAAAACGACGGCACTTCGGCAGCCCAGAGCATCGGCGGAGAATACATGGCCTTGAGCTCCGGCTGCGAGTGTCCGCGCTTGCGATGCGCGACGCTGGTGTTCAGGTCGACGATTTCTCCCGAGGTGGTGGCAGCCCAAAAATGGAAGCTCTGTCCCCAGCACCCCGCCCAGATGGCCTGCTGGTTTTCGAGAATCTCGACCCATGCGGCAGGTCCGTAGAAAACCTGGGCTGCAATGCCATGGTTCTTGAGCGCCTCGACCGCGGCGGCCGCGACCAGGAGTGGAACTTCCGAGCGATCTCCGGCCACGCGGTCCACGACCTTCGTCACGATGCGGGCAACATTGGCGATGAGCGGAAGCGGAGTGCTCATGTCAGGAGCTCCATTCCACGGCGAATCATTTTTTCGATCTCCATGTTCGTTTTAGCGATCTCGGCAAGCTTCGCCAGGACCTGGCTGCGCCACGGCGCCTGAAGCTTCCAGGTCTGGTCGAGCTCCAGCAGCTCCATGCGAAGAAGCCAGTCGTGTGGATGGCCCGTGAGGAGCTGGGCGTGGATCTCGGCCAGCTGCTGGGCGCTCTCGGGGCGGAGGCCGCGCTCACGAAGCTTGCGCACGCGCGCATAAAGCTCGTTGAGCGCGATATTTTCGTCGGTGAGGTTGGTCTTTTGAAAGCCCAGGCGCCTCGGAAAATCCTCTGTTGCCATGAGGTATCGGCCACGATCCGGAGCCCCGCCGTAGACGGAAACCACCTTGGTGCCGCAGGCCATGTCAAAGACTCCCCATTCCGGCTGGAAAAGCACGCGATCGCCCTGCACGACGGTGCAGTCCTTCCAGGTGATGATCACCAGCGCGCCCGCACGACGGGTGGTGCCGGTGATGGTTCCGCGAACGCGCACGTTCGAGTCAAACTGCAGCTCGGTGACCCCCCTGAGCTCAGCATCGCTCAGCGATGCCGGAGAACGAAGCGAGCCCTTCCAGACGACCTGTCCGACCGGCGTCCCAAATCCGTGCGCGTGGTGTCGTGCGCCCTGGTTCTCGATTTCGATTTCCTCGAATGCCAGCTGCGACGGCCCGTCGAAGCGGAGGTATCCCGGATTTCCGAGCGAATCGGTGAGAACTTCAATGAGCTTTCCGCCGACCTGGAGGCCAGAGTCGAGTTCGGTGGTCGTGACGGCACGCGCCTCGAGCGCCCTGTGAAGAGCAGCCATTCCACCAACGCGAAAAGCCATGGTTTCTGCAAACTGTTCGAGCACCTGCGAGAGAGTCCTGAAGTTTGGCGTGACGAACAGCTGGGGCTGCGGTCGGGTGATGTCGTAGGGAGTGTCCACGCAGCCGACCGTGAGGGGAAGCTTTCGAACATTCGGACCGAGGCAGTTGTAGCTCTCTCCAACGGACGAAAGCAGTCCTGCGCCGTAGATCTTCGGAGACTCGAGCGATCCGACGAGTCCGTACTCGACAGTCCACCAGTTCATCCTTGCCAGGAGCGTGGCTTCGCTGAGCAGGGTCTGGGCAGCCACGGCTTCATCGAGCTGCTTCTGGGCGTCCACAATCCGGCTGGTGGTCGAGTGCGGATCTTCCTTGACCTCGGAAAGGTTGCGGATGGCCTGGTAGACCGCCATGTCCTGGTCCGAGAAGATGGCCTTGCGAGACACTTCGCCATACTGCCGCAGGTACGCGGAATATTCCGGATCGGCAATGATCGGAGCATGTCCGGCCGCCTCATGCACAATGTCGGGCGCAGGCGTATAGGCGAGGTTCTCGAGCTTGCGCATGTCGCAGGCGATGGGCAGCACACCGAGCGACTGAAACTCCATGAACGCGGCGGGCGGAATGAAGCCACTGACCGCCACCGCCCGCCAGCCGAATCGGCGGAGCCTTTCGTCCATCTCGGAGATCAGTGGAATCCGCTCGCTCGAGATTCCGGCCTCTTCCAGTCCATCGAGATACTTCTGGTGGGCGTGCTTGGAAAAAAAGGCTTTCGAGATGCGCAGGATGAATCGCCACGAAGCGTGATCGATGGCCGTGTACATCGAGGGATCCTGCTGGACGATGTAGGGGGCAAGGTGCTCGGGAATGCGTTCAGTGATGGTCCAGTTTCCGCCGTACATGGGTCGCAACGATAGCTCAAGCCCCCTTGCGTTGCCACAGGCCAGTTGGTTAAGTGCTCGTCATGGAAACGGAAAAACGCCCCACCTCGCATCCCGGCAATGAGCCCGAGTGGAGCGGTCCGATCTGGAAGCATCCCTACATGCTCTATGTCTGGCTGACGATGGCGCTCTTCGGGTTCCTGCTCGTGATGGCCTGGCTGGCGTGGACGAACGACTGGATTCCGCATCGTTGAGGAGTGGCAGGAGTTGTCCGGTATTCCGGACAGAAGATTCCTTGAAGATTGGAATGAGCGAGTAAAATCGATTGCTTGGGTTCTGCTAAAAGGTTCGATGTTTTTAGTTGTTCTCGGGTAAAATCAAAGTCATGTCCGACACCCGAGTGCATTCGTCCTGGATCGACTCGCTCTTGTCCTGCTGCTCCGGCGCGGCGCTCATTTTCGGACCCAAGGGCGAGCTTTTGGGCGCCAATCTCGGGCTCTTTAGAATCCTGGGCCTGAACCAGTCTCAGTTTGAGGAAAAGCGGTTCGGTGAAATTTCCGCCTTCCTGCGCCTTGCCTTTGATCCGTCTACTGCCTCCAATCTATCGAGCTTTGCTGCTGGCAGTGGCTGCGCGGAACCCTTGAAGACTTCTCAGGCGTTTCAAGGCCACGGACAACCGCTGCTGTGGTCGTGCACCTGTCTGGATATTCCCGGGGCGGGTGCCTTTCGCATGGTTACCGTTCGAGAGGAGGGCATCACTGATGCCAACCGCATCGAAACGCTCGAGTCCGAGCGTGCTCTCATGAACCAGGTGCTCCAGCAGCTACCGTTTGGAATCATCGTGATCGAAGCCCCCTCAGGCCGTTTCGTGATGCGCAATGAGGCGCTGACACGTTTTTTGGAGGGAATGTATCCCAACCCGGAAAGCACGGCCGACTGGCAGCAGTACGGCGTCTTCCACATGAACGGGACGAAGTATCAGACTGAAGAACTTCCGATGACCCGTAGCTTCAAGACAGGCGAGGTGATCGAGGGCGAAGTCATGGAGATTCGCCTCGTCACCGGCAAGGTCCGGCATGTTTCGGTGTACACGAGCCCCATCGTGAATGAAGGGGGCTCGACCGTGGCGGGAGTGGCGGCCATTCTCGATGTCAGTGAGCAGGTCCGGTCACGCCGCGGAATCGAGTTCCTCTCGCAGGTCAGCAAGGCCTTGTCGGGAGTCACCACCCACGAGGAGCTCCTGTCGAAAATTTCAGAGCTGACCACCCGCCATTTCAAGGGTTGGTGCATTCTCCACGTTCCGGACGAGGACGGTTGGATGAAGCCTGCGGGCGTGGGACACACGGACCCGGCCAAGGCGGATCTGGTGCTTCAGTCGCAGACCGCAAACAAACGCCACGGAGCACCCGGAACGACGGGGCCGGCCTTGGTTTTTGAAACAGGAAAGCCGCATTTCGTTGCCATGGTCGCAGAGGAGGACCTTCAAAGGTTTTCTTTCGATGACGAGCACTTTGCAATTCTCAAGCAGCTTGGCATGCGCGGAGTGATGTGTGTTCCGCTGGATTCACGGTCGGGTCGCCACGGAACGCTCACGGTCATCTCGTCGACGCGCGCCTTTGAGCCTGATGATCTTCTCTTCGTGCAGGAGCTGGCATCGCGCTTCGCGCTGGCGTGGGACAACATCGAACTGCTCGACAAGCTTCGGCATGCCGTCCGTCTTCGGGATGAGGTGCTGTCGCTGTCATCGCACGAGATCCGAACCCCTCTCACGTCGGTCAAGCTCATGATGGAGCTCCTGCATCAGCTCCTGCAAGATCCATCGCGATTTGCCCGGTTCTCGGATCGGATCCTCGACATCCTTCGAAGTGCCAACCTCCAGGTCGACCAGACCACGGCGCTGCTCGACCAGCTCCTGGATCTCTCGAGGATTGAATCCGGCAAGTTCGAGCTGGTCCGCCAGCCCATTGAGATGACCACGCTGGTGCAGGAGTCCGTGGGACTGCTTCGGCTGCAGCTGGAGTGCGCGAGGGTTCAGGTGAACATCGTTTCGGTCGGCCAGGTCGTCCTGCTGGGTGACTCGCTTCGGCTGCGGCAGCTGGTGATGAACCTCCTCAGCAACGCCATGAAGTACGGGGGTGGATCCACTATCGACATTCGCGTCGAAGAAAGTGGTTCGTCAGTGCGAACTTCCGTGGTAGATCGCGGCGACGGAGTACCGGAAGAGATCAGAAGGAAGATCTTCGAACGGTTTGAGCGCGGCGGCGCCCTGGAGGATGGGCGCGGGCACGGACTGGGCCTCTATATCAGCAAGAACATCGTCGAGGCGCATGGGGGCAGGATCTGGGTGGAGCAGACCATTCCACGCGGTGCAACCTTCGTGTTTGAGCTTCCCAAGTCTTGATGAACGAAGCGGGCGGCTTGAAAAAGTCTAAAAAAGTCCGGTAAACCGCCGCTTTGGCTTCATCTTCGTGCGGTATGCTCCGTGAAGAACGAGAGGGTGTTCGGGTTTTTTTCCGAGCAGGTCTCCAGGGGAGACGAGAATGGCGCGCGAGAAATCACGGAAGGCCGGGCTGCTGAAGCGGGTTGGCCTCAAGATCATCAAGGATTTGCATCAGAGGAACCAGAGCGTGGATGCTCTGGCACTGGAGATCGGCATGGCCCGCTCCACGCTGCGTGAGATCATCGCCGGCAGGAGCAACCCGCGCCTGCTGACGCTTGAGTCGATTGCCCTGGGACTGGGGTACCGCGACCTGGGAGAGTTCTTCGCCGGTTTTTGATGCGAGAAGCAGCCGCAACCTGAAACAAAAAAACCCGCCGAGAGGCGGGTTTTTTTATGGCTGGCCAGGTTGGACTCGAACCAACGACCGATCGGTTAACAGCCGATTGCTCTACCGACTGAGCTACTGGCCAACACAGGCTTTCACGATTAACCCCAAAGCCCCGGCCTTGTCCAGAGGCGGCTCACCGGAGTCAGAATTTTGTCTGCTTTTCCGGAGACGGGGCTCGGATATACTCAAGACTCATGGGAGCAGGCATGAGGCAAAAACGCAGAAATTTTTTGGTGAATCCGCGCTTCCAGCTGAGGTTCGCCTTCTTCATCAGCAGCTGGGTCATTGGATTGAGCCTGATGTTTCCGATGCTCCTGAACGAGGCGTTCTCGATCATCACGGAGCTCGTCATCCGCGACCCCCGCGGGCCCGAAGTGGCGCAGGTGCTTGCGGCCAAGCAGGACCTGTTTCGAAACTTGTACCTCTTTGAGTCGGCCTTCGTGGTCGTCGTCTTTTTTCTCGGAATTTTCATGTCGCACCGGATTGCCGGGCCGCTCTACAAGCTCGACCAGTACCTGCGCGAAGCGGCAAGGACCGGGCATCTCAAGCCCATGCTCCGATTCAGGTCGGGCGACAACTTTCTGGAGCTTGCCGAAAGCTACAACGAAATGGTGGCTGCGGTTCAGCCGGATTCGGCCCCGGCCGCACCGGCTCGAAAAGGCAGCAAGCAGTCCTGACGGGGTTTGAGCCGTGAAGCCGTTGAAGTACCGCCCCCACCACTTCCTGTGCACGATCGGCTTTCAAGGCAAGGGATATTCGCCGAGCTTCGTCGAGAACTTCCAGGCCATTGCCAACCAACTGCGTGGACCGACTGGGGAGCAAACGGCCATTGAGGTCGTGGGCGAGACCGACTCGATCTGCCATCCCTGCCCGAATCGAACAGGCATGACTTGCACCAGTGAAACGAAGATTCGCGCCCTCGACGATGCCCATCAAAGGATGCTGGGGCTTCGCGTCGGCGAGGTTCTGACCTGGGCCGAGGCGCAGGAGCGCATCGTGGAGCGAGTGGATGACGAGGGGTTTCATCGTGCCTGCGCTCCTTGTGCGTGGAAGGCTCTGGGTGTCTGTGAGGCGGCTCTTCGAGAGCTGCGAGTGAAGAAGGGTGTTAAATGAATCGGATCGTTGCAGCAGCCGCATGGACTGTTCTTGTGGCGTGTTCGGCCCAGGCAGCCGAGGCGAGGAAAGAGGTTCTCTTGCTGAAAAGCGCAGCAGGATGGAGCAGGGTCCGTGAGGCGAGTCCGTACTTTGATCACGCCCAGGCCCTTCTGGCTCGAAAAAGCCAGGCTCGGGCGGAGACCGCCCTGGCTCGCAAGCGCTGGAAAGAGGCCCTGGCTCGCGCCGCGGAAGCGCAGCGTCACTGGGTGAAGATCCAGCAGCAGGTGTCGAGCAGTCCCTGGCTCAAGCGCTTTTCTGAAGAGATGGGTCGCGCCGACCTCGTGATCGCCCAGGCGTTGGCCGGGCAGAAACAGCATGACGCGGCTCGCGACGCGTTCGAGCGGGGGTGGGACCGCATTCCGTTTTCGATCGCCACACTCGAGAGCATGACGTCGTATCTGGCCACCTGCCACAGGCTGGTTCCGAACTTCTGGAAGGACCTGACCGGCAACTCCTGCGCCGGTTGGGCGAGACGACTGATTGGAGCCTTTCCGAAGCAATCGGTCGAAAGACTGGAACTGGCAAAGAAGTGGCCCGAAGTCGTCGATGGCCTGGCTGAGGTGCTCCTTCCGTCCTCCGCGCCGCGTGTCCAACAGTCGTACAAGGTTCCGGACGAGGATGTGGCTGCCTGGGATGCCATCGTTCCTCGGCTTCGAGAGGGCAAGCTTCGCTCCGTGCAATCGCCCCTTCGAGAGTTTCTGGAGAAGTTTCCGCGCTCGACGCTACGGCAGAAAGCCCGCTACTGGCTGGCGGTCTCGCAGATCGAGGATGCTGAAATTCCAGACGACGTGAAGCCGCTGCTCGAGAAGGTTGCCCAGGAAAGTCCATTGAGCTTTTATGGCCTGCTTGCCTCGCGGCAGCTCGGAAGGAATCCCGAAGACTTCCTGGCTTCGGAAGAGCCCGCCGAGAAGCTGGTCGATCTTCGCCTGCATCCTTCCGAGCTTCTCGCGCTTCGCAAGGCGGAGGCCCTTCTCCAGTCGGGTGATCCGGTCCTGGCCGAACTTGCGCAGATGGAGCTTCGAGAGATTCGCCCGAAAGAGGGCCATGAGTCGGAGTTTCTCGTGCGCCTCGCAAACCTGAACCGCCAGGCCGGCTCGCACCTGGGCGCCTTTGCCGCGGTGACCGAACTCATCCAGCGGGGGGCGAGGCAGGCGACGACCGAGTGGGCGGCTCGAATCATTTTTCCGATCGAGCGTTGGAGCCTGGTGCTCGAGAACTCCGGCGTACGCCGGATTGATCCGGTCTGGGTGCTTTCGCTCATGAAGCAGGAATCGGCCTTTGATGTCGGCGCGCTTTCTTCCTCGGGAGCGGTCGGACTGATGCAGGTGATGCCGGCGACGGCCGTCGACACGGATCCGAAGATCACTCGCGTGGCGCTTTCGGAGCACTCCGCAAATATCCGCGTGGGCACGACCTACATGGCGCAGATGCTGGACCGCTTCCGCGGAAACATCGCGCTGGCCACGGCCGCCTATAATGCCGGCCCCGTGGCGGTGGAGCGCTGGATGAGGGAGTTTGGCTTGAAGGACGTCGAAAACGGGTTGTCTCTCGGAATGATCGAATTCATCGAATCCATTCCGTACAAGGAAACCCGTGATTACGTCGGCTCGGTCATCCGCAACTACCACTGGTACTCGCGCCGGCTTCCCGGAGAGGTGCGCAACCTGCCGAAGACCATCGCGGGCCCGCAGCCGCTGCAGTACTTCTGGGTACGGAACCTGCCGGCTGCTGCTTCTGGTTCCGATACCCCGCAGAAGTAACCGCGAGCTCGCGTTCTTGCGGTCGACCGAAAAAAGACGCCCGCTTCAGACAGCTCCGCTTCGCGGAGAACTCGCCGGCGCACTTTTTCCGGATCACCCGCGCGCACGCGAACTGTTCGCTCTCTTGCGTGAGATGCCGCAGATCAAAACAGGAGCCGGTCCGAGTCGGCAAAACAGATAGAGGTTCTTCTCCCGGTAGTTCCGCAGCTGGGCCGAAGGCCCAGCGAGGACTGTCCGTATCCGGGAGAAGAACCTCTTCTGGTTTTGCAGAGTTCGGTCAGTTCGCGAATCGGAAGTGCATGATGTCGCCGTCCTTGACGACGTACTCCTTGCCTTCGAGCCGGAGCGCGCCGGCATCGCGGACGCCGGATTCGCTCTTGAACTTCATCAGTTCGTCGTAGTGGTAGACGTCGGCCTTGATGAAGCCCTTTTCAAAGTCGGTGTGGATGACGCCCGCGCACTGGGGGGCCTTCCAGCCCTTGTGGAATGTCCACGCGCGGACTTCGACTTCGCCTGCCGTGAAGTACGTCTGCAGTCCGAGCAGTGCGTAGCCCGCACGGATCACGCGGTTCAGGCCCGGCTCGTCCATTCCCATTTCCTGGAGGAACGCCACCTTCTCGGACTCTTCAAGCTCGGCGATTTCAGATTCGATCTTGCCGCAGATCTGGACGACCTGGCTGCCTTCCTTCGCGGCATGCTCCATCACCTTCTTCACGTACTCGTTGGGCTCGCCCTTGCCGATGTCCTTGTCGTCGACGTTCGTGACGTACATGACCGGCTTGGCCGTGATGAGATGGAATTCATGGATGAGCTTGAGCTCGTCCTCCGAAAGCTTGAGCGAACGGACGGTGTTGCCCTTTTCGAGCGCGGCCTTGACCGGCTGGAGCACGCCGAGCTGGGCGGCGGCCTTCTTGTCACCGGTGCGCGCGGTCTTCTCGATGATGTTGAAGCGCTTGTTGACCGTCTCGAGGTCGGCAAGGATCAGCTCGAAATCAATGACCGAGATATCGCGGATCGGGTCAACCGACCCATCGACATGGATGACGTTCGGATCCGAGAAGCAGCGCACGACGTGCGCAATCGCGTTCGTTTCGCGGATGTGGCCCAGGAACTGGTTGCCGAGGCCTTCGCCCTTCGAGGCGCCCTTCACGAGTCCTGCGATGTCGACGAACGTCATGCTGGCCGGCACGAGCTTCTGTGGAGGAATGTACTCCGCAATCCTGGCCAGACGAGGATCCGGAACCTTCACGATCCCGGTGTTCGGGTCGATCGTGCAGAAGGGATAGTTGGCCGCTTCGGCCTTGGCCGAGGTGAGCGCATTGAAGATGGTCGATTTTCCGACGTTCGGCAGTCCGACAATTCCGCAGCTAAAACCCATCGCGATTTCCCCTTATTCCTTCTTCGAAACGTTGAATCGATTCATGGCGCGAGTGAGCTCGCCCCGCAAGATCATTTCGACGGCATCCGCCACATCGTCGAGCACCGGGTCGAGAAACTTCAGCTCGTCGTCGGTGAATTGTTCCAGAACATGCTTCTCCGCCGAAACACGTTTGCCGGAAGGAAGCAGCGGCTGGCCGATGCCCATCCGAAGCCGGACGTAGCTCGTCTTGCCGGATCCGAGGCACTCGTCGAGCGACCGCAGTCCGTTGTGGCCGCCCGCGCCTCCGCCGACCTTCACTCGAAAGGTCATCGGAGCAAGGTCGAGCTCGTCATGGATGACGATGATGTCGGAGGGCTCGACCTTGTAGAACGTCGCGATCGGGGCCACCGACCTTCCGGACAGGTTCATGAAGGTCTGCGGCTTCACGAGCAGGACCTGCTCGCCGGCAACTCGGGCAGAATACACTTCGGCCTGGTTTCGCGTCTGAGGGCCATCGGCCTTCCAGCGATCAACGAGCCGGTCGACGGCGAGGAACCCGACATTGTGTCGGGTGAGTTCGTATTTGGGGCCGGGATTGCCGAGCCCGACGACCAATTTCATATGAAGAGGCTGCTCACGCTGTCGTAGTTGTGGATGCGGTGGATGGCCTCGGCAAAAAGGTCGGCAACCGAGACCTGCACGATCTTGGGGCAGCTCTTCGCGTGCTCATGGGCCTGGATCGTATCGGTGATGAGCACCTTTTCGATGTGCGAGTTCGAGATGCGCTCGATCGCAGGGCCGGAGAGCACGCCGTGGGTGGCGCCTGCGATCACTCGCGTTGCTCCGTGATCGAGCACGGCGTGCGCGGCTTCGGTCAGCGTGCCGGCCGTATCGATCATGTCATCCAGGATGACGGCAACCTTGTCCTTGACGTCACCGATGATGTTCATCGCCTTGGCGACGTTCGGTCCGGTTCGGCGCTTGTCGATCACGGCAACCGAGGCATCGAGGCGCTTGGCGTAATGGCGTGCTCGCTCGACTCCGCCGGCATCCGGGCTCACCATCACGAGATTGTTCGTGCCCTGGGTTTCGCGGCGGATGTGCTCGAGCATCACTGGAGAGGCAAAGAGATTGTCGAACGGAATATTGAAGAAGCCCTGGATCTGGCCGGCGTGCAGGTCCATCGAGACCACCCGAGTGGCGCCTGCGGTGGCAATGAGGTCGGCCGTCAGCTTGGCGCTGATCGGAGTGCGGGGCGCCACCTTTCGGTCCTGGCGCGCGTAGCCGTAATACGGAATGACCGCCGTGATCTCCTTGGCGCTCGCGCGCTTCAGCGCATCGATCATGATCAGAAGTTCCATCAGCGTCTCGTTGACTGGCCCCGAGGTGCTCTGGATCACGTAGACATCGCGTCCACGAACGTTCTCGCCGATTTCCACGAAGACTTCGCCGTCGCTGAAGCGGCGGACGTCGGCACGTCCCAGCGTCTTTCCGAGCCGCTTGCAGATCTGTTCGGCGAGCGGGCGATTGGAATTGCCGGAAAGAATGACCCATTCTCTGAGGCGCATGCGTGGACGATCTCCCTAGAAATTTTGCGGGGTTATACATTAAAATCGGGATCGCGGACAATGGATTTTTGATGCGGCGTGTAAACTGCGACCCAACCCCGAGACCGACGATGAGCAAGGCGTTTACCAAGGAAGATTCAGGAGTTGAGCAGGCGGACGACGAGCTCGAGGAGTCCAGCCCCATTCCGAAAGGGACGAAGAACTACATGACCCCGGCCGGCGCCGAGCGGCTTCGTGCCGAGCTCAAGCACTTGCTGAGCGAGGCTCGCCCGGAAGTGGTCCGCACGGTCTCCTGGGCCGCATCCAATGGTGATCGGTCCGAGAACGGCGATTATATCTACGGCAAGAGGCGCCTTCGTGAAATCGACCGTCGAATCCGCTTTCTTCAGCGGCGCCTCGACAACGCAGAAGTCGTGGATCCCGCGCAACAAAAGGGCGACCGCGTGCTCTTTGGTGCACGCGTGACGATCGAGGACGAGCAGGGCGTTCGTAAAACCTACAGGATCGTCGGAATCGACGAGGCCGACCCCGCGCGAGGTGATGTGAGCTGGATTTCGCCCATCGCCAAGGCGCTCTTGAACACGCGAGTGGGTGAGGTGGTTTCGTTTCGATCACCGAAAGGCGAGGAAGACCTCGAGGTGGTGGCGGTCTCTTTTGTCTAACCTGTTGGAATTCTGAAGATCCACGGTACTTGACCGTTTCGATCGCTGTTGTTAGAAGCCTGATCTCACTCCAACGAGGTGCATCATGCTTTTCACGCGACGCTTTCTTTCGCTTTGCCCGGCCCTGCTCCTGACTCTTGTCGGGGCTCAATCCGCGTCGGCCGCAGAGACCTCGGCTCGGTTCACTCCGGTGAAGGCATTTGCTGACCAGCGCCTTGCCCAGATCGAACGCCAATTTACCGAAACCAACCGCGCCAATGTCGCCCGGGGAACCTTCTTCGCCTACTCGCGATCCTTGAGGATTGATCCGGTCACTCCGTGGCCATGGAGCGCCAGAAAGGATCGCGCCGTCCTGCGTGATGCCATTCGCTTCATCCTGACCGGATACGCCGCTCCGGAGGAGCTGAAGATTTCCGGACCGATCAGCAAGAATTCCGAGTCGACCTTCCGCCGGCTCGACAGCATGCTCTATCCGGTGTGGAATGAACAGCTGCGCAACTCCTTCATTCCAGTGGCCGCAACGACGCTTCGCGATTCAGGCGATTCGATCCGTCTCTACGAGGGCACGGAGTCCAACAGCTTTGGTTATGGATCTTTTCTCATGATCACCGACGTGGTGAATCGTGAGATTCTTGTTTTGGGAATGCAGTACGCGGAGTAGACACTTCGCCGTGCGCACTCCCAGCAAGTATCACCTGTACGAGAACTCCGTCCAAAGCCCGGAAGCCCACATCGAGCTTCTGGCCCAGATCTGCACCGAGGTCGGCCGCAAGGAATCACGCCGCATGCGCGAGGACTTCTGCGGAACCGCGCAGCTGTCCTGCCAGTGGGTTTCGACCCATCCCGAAAACAGTGCCGTCGGCCTGGACCTCGATCCTGAGCCGCTGTCCTACGGCATGAAGAACAATGTCGGCGCACTCAAGGCGCATCAGCGAGCTCGCGTGAAGCTCCTTCGCAGGAACGTATTGACCCGGGGTCCGGGCAAGTTCGATCTCGTGGTTGCGGGTAATTTCTCGTTTTTCATCTTCAAGCAGCGTGGAGTGCTGCTGGAGTACTTCCGCAGTGTCCGCGCGAGCCTCGCCAAGGGCGGCGTCTTTACGCTGGAGATGGCGGGCGGACCAGGA
>CAMAQA010000038.1 GCA_945860415.1 Bacteriovorax stolpii | reverse complement strand
GGCGCCTTTTTTCTGCGCATTCGAAAATCACGGTCCGGATCGGCAGGCCACTCGATGTCTTTGGCAATTTTGTCGACGAGACCGGGCGGTCGATTGGCCCGAACGGAACGACCATTGATCCGAAGGCATGGCTGACCACTCGTGGCGTCCTCTGCAAGAATCCGCAGCGCGATCGCGAGTACACCGAGGCGCTCGGCGCGCGAATCTCCGAGCGGTTCCACCGAGAGAATACCGTCCTCTCCTCGCATCTGGTGGCTTTTTCGTACTTCGAGGCACTCCGGCAGAAGTATCCGGAGCTGGATCTGTACCGGTTCCTGCGACTATCGCGCGAGCAGCGCTCGATCACCGTCGAGAAGTTCCTCGAAGCAGCCGAGCGCCATCGCGGAGCGGTGCTGACTCGTGCGCTTCATCGTGAACTCCATGTTTGTCCGGAGCTGACGATGGCGGATTCCGGTGGAGAAGGATTCCATGGAGAGCGCGTCCTTCCGTCCTGGGTTCGCGAGGGCATTCGACAGCTGGGGCAGCTGCATGACTCGGCCGTGGTGAAGGTGGATGGCGGCGTGGTGTTCACCGAAGACATGACGCTCTTGTATTATTATCGCAATCGCCTTGCCGGTTACGGGCTTTCACTCCGTGCAGCCGAGCTCAAGGGACAGATTCAGGGGACCCATGACCGAAAAGGATTTCTGGCGTAATTCGAAGGTGGCCGTCATCGGAGGAGGAAGCTGGGGAATCGTTCTGGCCCAGCTTGCCGCCGAGAACTGCCAGGAAGTGCGTCTCTGGATGCGCGACGAGCTGCAGGCCCGCGCGATTAACTCCACTCGCGTCAGTCCGAAATACCTTCCGGGTACCGTCATTTCGCCGAAAGTGCGCGCCATGGTGGAGCCCGAACGGGTCATGGCGGTCGGCGAGGGGGGGGTTTCGACTGTGATCTGGGCGCTTCCGTCTTCTGTGGCGCGCGACCAGGCACGTGTATTTGCTCCCCACTTTTCCGGTTCCGAGGTGGTGATTCATGCGACCAAGGGAATCGAAGCCGGTTCGCTCAAGCGCATTTCCGAAGTGCTCTCGGAAGAGCTTCCTCTCGAGCGCATTGGCGTCGTGAGCGGTCCAAATCTCGCCCTCGAAGTGGCGCGCGGCGAACCTGCTGCAACGGTGGTTGCCTCGACCTTTGATGAAGTGATCGAGGCGGGCCAGCAGATCCTGAGCACCCCGAAGTTTCGGGTGTATTCGGCCACCGACATGATTGGCGTCGAATGGGCTGGAACGCTGAAAAATATCCTCGCGATCGCGGCTGGCGCGCTCGACGCGCTAGGCATGGGCTGGAATGCCCGTGCGATGCTGATCACGCGAGGTCTGGCCGAGATGGTCCGATTTGGGGTGGCCATGGGGGCCGAGAACCAGACTTTTCTCGGACTTGCCGGAATGGGCGACCTGATGGCCACTTGTGGAAGCCCGCTTTCGCGCAACTACCGTGTGGGTGCAGCTCTCGCGAAGGGTGAGCCGATCGAGAAGATCCTTTCAGAGCTCGGCGCCACCGCCGAAGGAGTTCGAACGGCCCGTACCGTTCGTGAATTTGCCGTCGAGCGCGGCATCTCGATGCCGATCTGCGAGGGAGTGTTTGATCTCGTGACCGGCCGATCCAATGTGAAGAAGGCGCTTGAGAGCCTGATGGCTCGTCCCCAGGTGGCTGAATTCTAAAGTGTGATAGAAGCGGGCCATGTTCACCGGAATCATTACCGCAGTTGCACCACTCCTTCGCGCCGAGCCCCAGGCTGCGGGCACCCGCCTCGTTTTTGGGAACCCTTACGGCAAGCTGGAGATCGGAGAGAGCATCGCGATCAACGGCGCGTGCATGACGGTGGAAACCTTCAGCGAAGGGTCGACAGGCGAAGTGGCCTTTTTCGTCAGCCCGGAAAGTCTCCGGCGAACCAACCTGGGAGCCATCGCTCCGGGGGCCTTTGCCAATCTGGAGCGGGCGCTTCTCGCATCCCAGCGCCTCTCCGGGCATATCGTCCAGGGGCATGTCGACGGACTGGCGACCTTGTCGAGCATGAGCCGCGAGGGCGACGCCTGGAGGCTCGAATTCGAGCTGCCGGCAGAACTCGCCCGGTACTGCGTCGAAAAAGGCTCGATCTGCCTTGATGGAATCAGCCTGACGATCAACCAGATCCTCGAGCCGGGCAACCGGCTGTGGATTCAGGTCATCCCGCACACCTGGCAGCAGACGAATCTCCATGTCCGCAAGGCCGGAGACCGGTTGAACCTTGAAGTCGATATCCTGGCGAAGTACATCGAGGGTCTATGTCGCCCTCATCTCGCCCGGTAACACCGTCGTTTCAGTCCATCTCCGAGGCGCTCGAGCAGCTCAGAAACGGCAGGATGGTCGTTCTTGTCGATGACGAAGACCGCGAGAACGAAGGCGATCTCGTGCTTGCGGCGGAACTGGTCACTCCCGAGTCCGTGAACTTCATGGCGCTCCACGCGCGGGGGCTGATCTGCCTGGCTATGGAAGCCAGGCGAATCGACGAGCTGGAGCTGCCGATGATGGCCTCGAAAAATCGCTCACCCCGCCAAACCGCATTTACCGTTTCCATCGAGGCTCGCGAGGGAGTGTCGACCGGAATCTCAGCAGCGGATCGCGCCCACACCATTCGCGTCGCGGTGGACCCGGCCACGAAACCCGATGATCTGATTTCTCCCGGACATGTCTTTCCGCTTCGCGCCCAGGAAGGGGGAGTGCTCGTCCGTGCGGGACATACCGAAGGCTCCGTCGACCTCGTGCGCCTGGCCGGGCTCAAGCCCGCCGCAGTGATCTGCGAAATCATGAATCCGGATGGCACCATGGCCCGCCTTCCGGACCTGAAGCAGTTTGCCAAAACCCACGGTCTCTCGATCGTCAGCATCCGCGACGTGATTGCCTACCGCATGGAGCGCGAGAGCCTGGTCGAGGAGGTGGCTCGAACGAAGCTGCCCTCGCAGTTTGGCTCAGAGGAATTCGAGCTTCACGCGTTTCAGAGTGTGGTCGACGGCTCCGAACATCTGGCGCTCGTCAAAGGACCTGTCGAGCCCGGCAAGCCCGCACTGGTTCGTGTCCACTCCGAATGCCTGACCGGCGATGCACTGGGTTCACTGCGCTGCGATTGCGGCGCCCAGCTCCAGGCGGCCATGAAGCAGATTTCTGAATCCGATGGTGGAGTGCTGATCTACATGCGCCGGCACGAAGGCCGAGGCATCGGGCTGGTGAACAAGCTCAAGGCCTACGCGCTTCAGGATCAGGGCATGGACACGGTCGAGGCCAATCGCCATCTCGGCTTCAAGGAAGACCTGCGCCATTACGGCATCGGCGCGCAGATCCTGCGTTCGCTCGGAATCACCGACATTCGGCTTCTGACAAATAATCCGCGGAAGATTGTGGGACTCGATGGGTACGGACTCAACGTTGTCGAGCGCGTCCAGATCGAGATGCCTGCCAATCGGCACAATGAAAAATACCTGAGAACCAAGCAGGAGAAACTGGGCCATCACCTCGAGATGAAGGAAAAGAAGAAATGAAGACCCGCATTCCTGAGACCTTGGAAAAAGCCCTCTCGAGAAAAAAACCACGAGTGGCGATCGTTCGCAGCCGCTTCAATGAGGAAGTCACCGGGGGATTGCTCTCAGGCGCCAAGGGCTACCTGGCGGAGAATCAGATTCCATTTTCAGATGAAAGCCACCTGTTCTTTGCCCCGGGAGCCTACGAGATGCCACTCCTTGCGCAGGCTCTTGCGCGAAGCGGAAAGTTCGACGTCGTCGTGTGCCTGGGCTGCGTGATCAAGGGCGACACGGCCCATTTTGAGTTCATCAGCCTCGGTACCACCATCGGCCTCACGCAGGCCACTCTCGAAACCGGCGTGCCGATCACCTTTGGCGTGCTGACGACCTATGATTCGGACCAGGCCCGCAAGCGCAGTGCTCCAGATTCGCACAACAAGGGAATCGAAGCCACCGCTGCCGGGGTCGAGGCCTGGGCCGAGCTACTGCGTATCCAAGCTCTGACCCATTGACGCCGCGCGGGCGGCTGGTTTCTTGCGCCGCGCGGGCGGCGTAACTCCTAAGGCTTTCGCGCCAGCAGCCGCGCCACGATCTGGCCGTTTTCTCCCGGTCCTTCGGAGTATTCGACAATCTCAAAATCCGAGAACAGTTGCTTCAGCTCTCCTGACTCGAGCAGGTAGTCGCGACGGAGGTTGCGTCCCGGGTCGCGCTTCAGCTCCTCCACCGTGGGGTTTTCGTAGACGACGAATCCGCCTCGGCGCACCCCTGCCTTGATTCGTGGAATCAAGCTGCGCTGAAGGTATTGGATGTTGGCGATCAGGGCGTAGCTGTCCGGTCGGATCTGGTAGGTATTCAAATCCGCCACGGTCGTGCGAATCTCGACCGAGTTCTCGCGCGCCAGGAGTTTGGCTTTCTGGACGGCCACATCGGAGATATCGACACCTTCAACGGCAAACCCCTTTTTAGCCAGAAAGACGGCATTTCGACCTTCGCCCATCGCGATGTCCAGGGCGCGTCCCACCGGAATCCGGACCACCTGGTCCTTCAGGAAGAGGGCGGGCTCCTTGCCGAAGACGTACTCTTGCGTGCTGAAGAGCTGGTCCCATCGGCCCTTGTCGTCTTCCGGGTCGTCTCCCGTCAGTTTCTGGAACAGGCTGGCTTCAGGCTTGTCGAGCTCTGGTTTGGGGCCCTTGTTGCAGGCCAGCAGGATGGCCAGCGAAAGTGCGGCCACGAAGAGGCCGGAGGCACGCCGCGTTGACAGCAGGTTCGCAAAGCGATACCCCGCATCCATGTTTGGAATTTCTGGCGAGCATCTGCTGATTTTGGGAATTGTACTGCTCATTTTTGGACCCCGCCGTTTGCCTGAGCTGGGCCATACTTTAGGAAAGTGCGTCCGGAACTTCAAGGACGCCCTTGCCGGGATCGAGGAGGCCAAGTTCCATCGGATCGAAGGACAACCGGAAGCCCCCGGGCTACAGAGTGCGAAGCCCGCGCCCGCGACCTCCTCCAGCGAACAGGTGAGTTGATTCCCGTTCCGACCGAAGGCACAATCAGAGGCCTCGGGGACACGTGTATCCATGATCGACGAAAAAAACTTCACCAAGTATTTGAGCCGTTTTGAAATCGATGCCGCGGTGCAGGAGATCGCGGAGCGAATCAACCGCGACTATGCCGGCCAAAACATCGTGCTCGTGGCCGTGCTCAAGGGTGCCTATGTGTTCCTCGCGGACCTGGTCCGTTACCTCAAGGTGGACTTTGAGGTCGAGTTCGTCCGCCTCTCCAGCTACGGGCGTGCCCGTGAGTCCAGCGGAACGGTTACCATCCTCAAGGACATCGAGGCGGATATCCGCGGGAAGCACGTCCTGATTGTCGAGGAAATCATCGATAGCGGTCGCACGCTGAAGTTCCTGGTCGAACGCCTCAGGTCTTCGGGGCCGGCTTCCGTCGAGATCGTCAGCCTGCTCGACAAGGAATCCAAACGGGTGGTGCAGGTTCCCGTAAAGTACGTCGGACGCAAGATCGACGATCAGTTCCTGATCGGCTACGGGCTGGACCTCGAGGAAAAGTGCCGGAACCTTCCCGACATCTACTACCTGAAGTATCCGAATTAAGACCTGCGCCTGTCGCAAGTTGTGAAGGCGAGCGGCAAAAATTTCTAGAATCTTCCGCAGGTTGACGTTAAGACCTAGTTCAATCGTTTTAGTGCAGTGCTTAACCCTCAACCCGGCATGCGCGCGCGTGCCGAGAGCAGGTACTTCATGAGTCGCATCTCTTCAGGACAGAAGAAGACGCTTCTGGTCCTCGCAATTCTAGTGATGGTCGTTGGTGGAGGAGCCGTCCAGCTTTTCTACCCATCGGCTTCGAATCAAGGTTATGCCCCCGAGCAGCCGATTCCGTTCAGCCACAAGTTGCACGCAGGTGACAACAAAATGGCGTGCGCGTACTGCCACGTCGGAATCGAAAAATCTCGCCATGCTTCTGTTCCTTCCGTGAATGTGTGCATGAACTGCCACACGGTCGTGAAGACGGATAGTCCCTGGATCCAGAAGATTCAGAAGCATTTCCGTGAAGGCACTCCGATTGAGTGGGTTCGTGTTCACGAGCTCCCCGACTTCGCCTACTTCCCGCACAAGCGCCACGTCGCCAAGGGGGTCTCCTGCGAGACGTGCCATGGCGATGTCCGCAAGATGGAGAAGGTCTATCAGTACGCGCCTCTGAACATGGGCTGGTGCATGGACTGCCACCGTGGAGTCACGACCCCGAGGAACGTCCTTGCCGAGATCGCCAAGGAGCGTCCTGAAGTCATGGATTCCTCGCTGAACCACAAGCCCGTCGCCTCCATTCAGTGCGCGGCCTGCCACCATTAAGAAATCAGGGTTTCACCATGGAAATGAATGCTTCCGACCAGAAAACCGAGCAGAAGAACACTTCCTCTGACTTTCAGGCTCCCCGTCACTGGGTGGGCGTCGAGGAACTGAATGCGTCCTATTGGCAGGACGCACAGACGACAGAAAAGCGTGGCCAGGAGTTTTTCGACAAGCCGATCGAAGCGCTCTCGAGCATCGAGAAGACCGAAGGCTTCGCCATCGCGCGCCGCGACTTCCTGACGATCATGGGTGCCAGCATGGCACTCGGAACGGTGGCCTGCGTGCGCCGTCCCGTCCACAAGATCATTCCTTATGTCGTGAAGCCGGAAGAAGTCACTCCGGGGGTCGCGAATTTCTACGCCTCCACGAATCCGCACACGGGCACTGGCGTGGTGGTTCGCGTTCGCGAAGGTCGTCCGGTCAAGCTGGAGGGCAATGAGCTTCATCCGCTGTCCGGTGGTAAACTGATGGCTGCCGAGCAGGCTGAACTTCTGGGACTGTATGATCCAGAGCGCCTCAAGGCCCCCGTGTCGCGAGTTCGCGGCGGCGGATCTCCGTCCAAGTTGGATTGGACCAAGTTGGATGCTTCAATCGTGGAGCAGCTCAAGAAAACGGCAGCCTCAGGTGGGGCGGTTCGCGTCCTTACCGGAGAGGTGAAGAGCGACACGACGCGCAAGCTGATCAATGAGTTCCTGGCGCAGTTTGGAAACGGCGCGCATGTGGAGTTCGAGCCCCTGGCCATGGACGACCTGGCACAGGCTCAGGAACTCTCGTACGGAAATGCCGTCGTTCCTGCATATCTTTTCGACAAGGCCGATTACGTCGTCAGCCTGGGCGCCGATTTCCTGGGCACCTGGCCGAATTCGATCGAGTATTCACAGGCCTGGGCGTCCAAGCGCAAACTGAAGGGCAAAAGCACGGAACTCTCGAAGATGGTCGCATTTGAGGCCGTCATGTCGATCACTGGCGCCAATGCCGATGAGCGCTACCCGGTCCGTCCAGGCGACGAGCTCAAGATCGCTCTCGCGATCGCAAACGTCCTCGGCTCCAGAGGCGCTGCAATTCCTGCCGAAGCTCAGGCCGCGGTAGCCGGGCACAAGCCGGAGGTCGTCGCACAGGAAATCGGCATGAAGGATGGCGGAGAGAAGATCCGCAAGATTGCCGAGGAACTGCTCAAAAATCGCGGCAAGAGCGTGGTCGTTGCAGGTGGTCTTGCCAGCAAGACGTCCTCGGCTGTTGCGCTCCAGGTTGCCGCCAACATGCTGAACTCGGTGCTGGGCAACGAAGGCGTGACGGTGGACGGCACCTCGGTTTCTGCTGCACGCGCAGGCTTTGCCGGGCTCCAGAAGCTGATCCTCGACATGCGCGAAGGCCGTGTCGGCGCTTTGGTGATGTGGGGCACGAATCCGGCCTATACGGTCACTCCGGCTGCAGGATTCAAGGAAGCCCTGGACAAGGTGGGTACCGTGATCACGGTTGCCGATCGTGAGAATGAAACCGCGATCCTCGGCGACTTTGTTGCAGCCGAGAACCACTGGCTGGAGAGCTGGGGCGACGCACACGTCCGCAAGCATCTCTATTCGGTTCAGCAGCCCGTGCTTCACCCGCTCCACGAAACCCGCTCGTTTCAGGACTCGCTCCTGGCATGGACGAAGGGCATTTCGGGCAAGGCCTCGGCTGAGAGCTGGCATGATTACCTGAAGGACGCCTGGAAGGATCTTTCTGCAAAGGAGTTCGGGGTCGCCTCCGGCAACTTTGAAAAGTTTTGGGAAAACACCCTCCGCGACGGTGTCGTGGACACGAGTAAGGGCCGGGGGGCGTTGGTGTCCGCACGCGCTTTCCGAGCAGGATCGTGTGCCAGGCTGCCGAAGTACTCTGCGGCGGGCGCAGAGGGGTTCGTGCTCGCGCTCTATGCCAAAATGAGCATGGGCGATGGTCGACAGGCCAATAACGCCTGGCTTCAGGAGCTTCCGGATCCGATTTCGACCGTTACCTGGGACAACTATGCCAATGTGGCTCCTGCGACGGCAACGAAGCTCGGACTGAAGCAGGACGACGTCCTCGAGATCATCGCCGATGGTGTTCCGTTTGAACTGCCGGTCAATATTCAGCCCGGCATGCACCCGCAGACTGTTGCGGTCGCAGTAGGCTACGGCCGAAGCGCCGTGGGCAAGGTGGGTGATGGCACCGGCGTGGATGTGTATCCGGCTGCCAAGGTCAGCGGTGACTTTCTGGCGTTCTCGGGACAGTCCGCACGCGTTCGCCGTACCGGTCGCATGTACAAGCTGGCCCAGACGCAGTGGCACTCGACCAGTGAAAATCGTCCGATCATCAACGACATCACCCTCGCGGAATACAAGAAGGACGCGTCTGCGGCGAACCACACCGATCCGCACCTGCGCCTGAAGGAAGTGCCGTCGCTCTGGCCGATGCACGATTATTCCAAGGGCTACCAGTGGGGAATGACGATCGACCTGAACTCGTGCACCGGCTGCGGTGCATGCGTCATTGCCTGCCAGGCGGAGAACAATATTCCGGTCGTCGGACGCGACAACGTTCGCATCAGCCGTGAAATGCACTGGATGCGCATTGATCGCTACTATGCAGGCTCGCCCGAGCAGCCGAGCGTGGTGTTCCAGCCGATGCTCTGCCAGCACTGCGAGAATGCGCCGTGCGAAACGGTTTGCCCGGTTCTTGCCACGGTTCACAGCGAAGACGGCCTGAACCAGCAGGTGTACAACCGCTGCGTAGGAACGCGTTACTGCGCCAACAACTGCCCGTACAAGGTCCGTCGCTTCAACTTCTTCGATCACTGGAAGTCGTACGAAGGCACCTTGAACATGGTGTGGAACCCGGAAGTCACGGTTCGTTCGCGCGGGATCATGGAAAAGTGCACGTTCTGCGTGCAGCGCATCCGCGATTCGCGAGACAAGTCGGTGCTCGAGGGTCGCCATATTCGCGACGGCGAGTTGAAGACGGCCTGCCAGCAGACGTGTCCGACCGACGCCATCGCCTTCGGCAATATCAACGACAAGTTCGCCGAGGTCTCGAAGCTGCGAAGCCATCCGCGTGCGTTCAAGGTTCTCGAAGTGCTGAATACGCAGCCGCGAATCTCGTACATGACCAAGGTCCGCAACGTGGAGGCTTCGGCCGACCATGGGCACGACGACAAGGGTCACGGCGCCCCTGCCAAGGGCCACTAAGGAAAGGCGAAGACGATCATGTCAAACGGACAACTTTCGGTTTCCACGGACAAGCAGATTGCAGGGGTCCTCGGATATTTCGATGATCCGCACTCGCTCATCCAGGGGATGAGTCGTGTGCGCGACGCGAACTACGAGAGCTTCGATGCCTTCACGCCGTATCCGGTGCACGGACTGGATGCTGCGCAGGGACTGAAGCGCTCTCCGCTGCCCTACATCACCTTCATTTTTGGGGTGACTGGCTTCCTGTGCGCTCTGGCTCTTCAGTACTGGACATCAGCAGTGGACTGGCCCCTGAATGTCGGCGGAAAGCCGTTTTACTCGTGGCCGGCCTTCGTTCCGGTCATGTTCGAGCTGACCGTCCTTCTAGCCGGTCTTTCGACGGTTGCAGGAATGTTTGCTCTGAACAAGCTGCCGAACATCACAAAGAAGTCCTTCGATCCGGCCCTGACCAACAATCGGTTCGCGATCATCATCGAAGCTCCTGCAAAGGTCGAGGATGAGGTGGAGTCGGCAAAGTCGAATTTCAAACCCTTTGGTGAGAGCGAAGCCGCTGATTTTCTCAAGAAGGCAGGCGCTTCGGAAGTCCGCACCGTTTATCAGGAAGGCTGGTTCTGAACATGAAGAACACCTGGTCCATGGCAGTTGCCGGACTTTTCGTTGTCCTCGGCGCAGCCGGTTGCAAGCACAGTGAACCCAACTTCATCTTCATGCCGGACATGTATTACAGCCCGGCCCTCAAGGCGCAGGAAGAGGGTGCGATGCGCACCCCGGTCAAGGGTACGATTCCTCGCGGATTCACCCCGTACGACTATGCGGTGGAAAACAACGAGGAACTCGGCCGCAAGCTGGTTAACCCGTTTCAGCGAACCAAGGCCGTGATGCTTCGCGGACAGCAGCAGTACAATACCTACTGCATCGTCTGTCACGGCTCTTACGGAGAAGGGGATGGGTCGGTCGTTCCGAAGATGCCGCGTCCTCCATCGCTTCAGACCGAAAAAGTTCAGAACTGGCCCGATGGCCGGATCTTCCACGTGATTTCGGCCGGGCAGAACGTCATGCCGAGCTACGCGGCCCAGGTCACTCAGGAGGACCGTTGGGCGATCGTCCATTACATTCGCGCACTTCAGCGCGCCAAGAATCCTTCCGAAGCCGACCTGAAGACGGCGGAAGCGAGGTAAGACATGCACACAGCACATAGCCACGAAATTCGGAATCCGGGCAAGCTTGAGGTTTCGAGCGGAATTCGGAACCTGTTCATTGCCCTTGCCGCCGTCGGCGTCCTGGTCATGATCGTTGCCTGGACCCAGGACCCGAAGCGGTTCTGGCCGGCCTTCGTCCACAATCATTTCTACTTCCTCAGCCTGGCGGTTGGCGGACTGTTCTTCGCAGTCATCCAGTGGGTGACGAGCGCCATGTGGTCGGCTCCGATCCGTCGCCTGGCCGAATCGTTCACTTCTTTCCTGCCTTGGATCCTGGTGTCGACGGTAGTCCTTTATTTTGGATTGAAGGACATCTACCTGTGGACGGACGCCACCAAGGTGCAGGGAGACCTGATTCTTGAAGGCAAGGCAGGCTATCTCAGCCCGAATTTCTTCATGATTCGCCTGGTCGTCGCGGTCCTGATCTGGATCGTCTTCGCCAAGGTGATGATCGGCAACTCCATCCGCCAGGATGAGACCAAGGATCCGGTATTCACTGCGAAGAATCGCACGTGGGGACCGCTCTTCCTGATCCTGTTCGCCGTGTCCTTCACGTTCACGTCTTTTGACCTGCTGATGTCGCTGGATCCGTACTGGTTCAGCACCATGTTCGGAGTCTACTGCTTTGCCGGACTCTTCTATTCGACTCTGGCACTTCTGGCGATCGTGACGATTGCCATGAAGCGCAAGGGAATGCTCGAAGGCATCCTGAACGAGAACCACCTGCACGATCTCGGCAAGTTCATGTTCGCCTTCACGGTGTTCTGGGCCTATATCGGTTTCTCGCAGTACATGCTGATCTGGTACGCCAACATGCCGGAAGAGACGGGCTACTTCATTCACCGCCTCACCCCGAGCTGGAAGCCCGTGTCGGCTTTCCTGATGTTCGGAAAGTTCTTTGTTCCGTTCTTCATCCTGCTCCCGCGCGGCAACAAGCGCAGCGAGAAGGTGCTGTGGAACGTCGCCTGGTTCATGCTGGTCGCGCAGTGGATCGACATCCTGTGGCTGGTTCAGCCGGAATTCTACTCGGCTCCGAAGCTGAGCTGGATTGACCTCGGAACCTTCCTGGGCTTTGCCGGGCTCTTCGGCCTGTCGGTGATTCGCTTCCTGTCGAAGCACACCGTGGTTGCCGTCGGCGACCCGAAGCTGCCGGAGTCGGTGTTCCATCATCATCAGTAAGGGATCCTCCCCGCTTCGGCGGGGCGTATTCTCAGGCGACAAACTCCCACGGCAGCACGTCGACGCTCTCGAGGCGGAGTGGTTTTAGGTTGGGCCCGAGCAGCGTGAGTGTGGTCGTCACGCCATCGCTCTGCTGCCTTTTCTGAAAGGACTTGAGCAGTTCGGTGTCACGCTGGTCGAAGCGTTCCTTCGAAATGAGGCGAATGGCCTGCCGTTGCCGCGGCTGCTTTCGATTCTGGACGACCCAGTGAAGCAGGCTTCCCTTGGTGTTTCGGTAGAATCCGACGGTGGTGTCGGCTGCCCCCAGATAGGAAATCCTGGCCAGAAATTCGTGAAGCACCCATGTTTCGAGCCGGCGTTCGAAACTTCCTCCGAGATAGCCCGCCAGCGACACATCGCAGAGGTAATAGCGGGGCTTTCCGGTGCTGCCGGAAACCGGATCGAGCCGATGCAGAATGAAGAGCGTTTCGAGGGCCTTCAAGTACTTCTGAATGGTGCGGGTGTCCTTGCGAAGTGCCCCGGCGAAACTCGAGGCGGTCGGCTCCTGATTTTGGGCGACCTGGTAGAGGATGTTCATCGCCAACTCAGCATCCAGTTTCAGGGTTTGAAGCTGCTGAAGGTCTCGAGTCACTGTGATCTCCAGCCAGCCTCTCAGGAGTTCTTCGCGAACGGACAGTTCACGGACGGAAAAAATTCCTGGAAATCCCCCGCGATCCAGGTGCTGCATCACCTGCGTGCGCGTCGCCACTGGTGATCTGCTCAGGATATGGAAGGTTTTTGGAGCGCTCGTCTCGAGGCATTCTCGCAGCGTGAGCGTGAATAAACGCGTGCGCAGCATCCGACCGGTGAGGCTCTCCCTGATCCTGAGTTCACGAGAAAACTCGGTGGAGCCCAGAAGGACAAACTGACCGGGCTCAGGATTGTCGTCGACGATTGCCTTGATGGCGTCAAAGAGAGGAGGGGCCTTCTGGGCTTCATCGATGATCAGGGGACGGGCCCTGGAGTGAGCCATGAGAAAGCTCTGGGGGTTGTCCTGTGCCAGCGTACGAGCAGATTGGATGTCCAGCGTCTCGAACGTGCAGCGGGGCTCCGTTTTGCCGAAGAGCTGCCTTGCGAAGACGCTTTTGCCACACTGCCTGGGGCCTTGTATGGTGACCACGCGTGAAAAGCGAAGCCGCTTTTGGAAGAGGGGCATGGCGTGTCGGGATCGAAGATGTGGCATACCCTTCCAATTGTTGCATATTCATGCAAGAATTGGAAGGGTCTATCGGACGCTAACGGAAATAAGCGATCAGGTAGACGCTCCAGAGATCCATCACGGCGCCAAAGATGTAGAAAATCAGACTGAAGTTGACCCAGAGAAAGAAGGGCAACCAGTGCTTCGTGGCGGCCGAGTCGGCACCGACCGTATCGGCCTCGGTGGCGCGGAGGTACTTTCGCAGTTCCCACAGGACTTTGAGTCCGGTCAGGAGAGAAATCGAAAAGTAGAGCCATCCCGTCTGGAGAAAAAAGGGCGCCGACATGCCCAGGGCCACGTACGAAAAGCTCCAGACAGTGGTGTGAAAGCGGGTCTGAGCCACGCCCTTGGCAACGGGAAGCGTCGGAAAGCCTCCCGCAGAGTAATCTTCACGAAACCGGATGGCCAGAGACCAGAAGTGCGGCATCTGCCAATAGAAGAGAACGAAGAACAGGTAGAGTCCCCCTCGGGTCCACACGTCTCCTGAGGCTGCTGCATAGCCCATCAGGATGGGCAGCGCTCCGGGAACGGCTCCAGGCACGGCTGCAAACGCCCAGTGGCGTTTCCACCAGAGCGTATAGAGTCCGTTGTAGGAAACCACTGCAGCGAGACCCAGCCAGGCGAGGGAGTCTCCGTGCCGCGCCAATAGCGCGAGACCTCCTCCAATCGTGGCGATGCAAAACAGGACCGCGTGGGTCTTGGAAATCCTTCCGCTCGGAAGAGGGCGCTTCGCCGTGCGGGGCATCATCGCGTCAATGGTCATTTCCTGGACTTGGTTCAGGGCCGATGAGCCCGCTGCGAGCAGGAAGATGCCTGCGAGGGTGATTGTCAAATGCGCCCAGTCGAGGGGGCGCTCGAAGGGGTGCCCGCACAGGTAGCCGCCCAGGACGCTGATGAGCACGAGCGCCACGATGCCGCTCTTGGCAAGCTCTCGGTAAACTTGGAGCAAGTTCCTCATGATGTGCCTGCGTGAACTAGCAAATCTCTGGTAAAAAGGGTCCATGAAAATTCTAGTGACCGGTGCAA
This sequence comes from Bacteriovorax stolpii, assembly GCA_945860415.1. GTDB lineage: Bacteria > Bdellovibrionota > UBA1018 > UBA1018 > UBA1018 > CAIOHW01. Next base: position 10,130 of record CAMAQA010000038.1, on the reverse strand, counting down.
CGGGATTCGTGGGTCAGGAGCTCGGCATTCATCTGGCGCGGCAGGGCCATCAGCTGCACGTGCTGACTCGAAATCCGGCAAAGCACGAAGGAATGCTTCCGTTTCCTGCACGGCTATTTGCCTGGGACGCCGATCAGGGCGTGCCTCCAGCAGAGGCTTTCGAGGGTGTCGATGCGGTCGTTCACCTCGCCGGTGAGAGCATTGCGGGCGGCCGCTGGAATGCCCGCCGCAAGCAGGCCATCCTGGACTCTCGTGTCCGTGGAACGCTCCATCTGGTGGAGGGAATACGGAAGCACGGGTCGGGGGTGAAAACCTTTGTTTCGGCGGCTGCCGTCGGAATTTACGGCGATCGAGGTGATGAGGTCCTGGATGAGGCTTCAGCCCCGGCTTCCGGCAGCACGGATCCGGAAGCTTCCGCAGTCGATTTTCTGGCAGGCGTTTGTCACGAGTGGGAAGCGGCCGCAACCCACGGCCTGCCCGAGCAGGTGCGCCCCGTCGTCGTGCGGATCGGAATCGTTCTCGGAGAGGGTGGGGGGGCACTGAAGGAAATGCTTCCTGTCTTCAAGTGGGGAGTGGGAGGAGCCCTCGGCAGCGGACGGCAGTGGATGAGCTGGATTCATCTGCATGATCTGGTGCGGATCTTTGAGTTTGCGCTCACTCAGTCCTCCATGCGTGGGCCGGTGAATGGCGTGGGTCCGGCTCCGGTGACGAATGCTGAGTTCACGAAAGCCCTCGGTTCCGTGGTCGGCAAGCCGGCAATCCTGAAGACGCCGGGAGCGGCTCTCCGCGTGGCCCTCGGAGGCATGGCGCAGGCGGTGCTGTCCAGCCAGCGGGTGCTTCCGAAGAAGCTCCAGGAGTCGGGGTTTTCATTCCAGTTCTCCGACCTGAAGGAGGCGCTGCGTGGCCTGGTTTCGTCACCGGCCGATCAGGTGCTGGTCATGCGGCAGTGGATTCCAGCTCCGCTGCCCCGGGTTTTTGATTTTTTTTCCTCAGCCCATAATCTGGAACGCATCACTCCTCCGTGGCTCAACTTTCAGGTCCTGACGCCAGCCGATAAGAAAATTGAGGCGGGCAGTCTGATCGATTACCAGCTGCGGATCCGGGGGATGCCGGTCCGCTGGCGGACGCTGATCGAATCCTGGGAGCTGGGCAGGTCGTTTGTCGACACTCAGCTTCGTGGCCCCTACCGAAAGTGGCATCACACGCATCGGTTCGAGGAACTTCAGGGAGGGGTGCTGATCGAAGACCGGGTGCTTTACCGCGTTCCTTTTTTCTTCGTGGGAGAGGCGGTCGGCGGAGCCTGGGTCCGGCGCGACGTCGAGCAGATCTTCGAGTACCGGAAGAAAATCATTCGAGAAATCTTCGCTCAGTGATACCCAAGGGGCACTACTCATGGTTCAGCTTCTTGTGACTGTCGCGCTCTGGAGCGCGGTCCTGATCAGTGGTTTTTCCGTGCATGCCGGGGCAGAGTCTGCGCCTGTGGCTTCGCCATCGGTTTCGTCCGGCATTCCCCAGGAGCTCCAGTCCGCCGGAATTACCGAAAAGCTCGGCAATCGCATTCCGATTCAGTCTCTGACTTTCACGAATGAAGCGGGTGCCGAAGTTCCCCTGAGTACGTACTTTTCTCGGGGGCGTCCCGTGGTCGTGGCCATGGTGTATTATGAGTGCCCGAATCTCTGTAATTTCCTTCTGAATGGCGTGACCGACACGCTGAAGAAGATGGACTGGGTGCCAGGCAACCAGTTCGAGATCGTGGCCGTGAGCATTGATCCAAAAGAAGGATCGGATCTCGCAGCCAAGAAGAAAACGGCCTATCTGGCCAGTTACGGAAGACCTGAAACTGAGAACGGGTGGCATCTTCTGACTGGAAAAGAGAGTCAGATCAAGCAACTCGCCTTTGAGCTGGGCTTCGGCTACACTTATGATCAGAAAGAGAAGCAGTACGCCCATAGCGCCGCACTCTTTGTGTTGACGCCCGAGGGTCAGCTCTCGCGGATCTTGTACGGAATCGAGTTCAAGCCGCGTGACCTGCGCCTCGCGCTCGTTGAGGCTGCCGACGGAAAAGTCGGTTCTGTGGTCGACCGGTTTCTTCTTTTTTGTTATCGCTACGATCCAAACCTGCGGTCCTATTCCGTTTATCTCTTCAACGTGATGAGGGTTGCCGGCTTGATCACAGCTTTGGCGATGATCCTCACGCTGGGGATGGTCTGGCGGCGCCAGTTTCAGCGCCGCGCATGAGTTTTGGAGTCAGGCAGTTTAGAGTGGAGATGAAGATGAAAACGATGAGCAACAAGTCGAGGTCCGGTCTGATGTCGGCGGCAATGATGGCGATCCTGCTCTCCGCAGGGGCGGCGTTTGCGAATACCCCGGGACTCCCGATTCGGGCCACGGAAGTGGCTACCCAGTGGGATGCCCTCTACAACTTTCTGGTTGGATTGAGCGTCTTCTTTTTCATCCTCGTCGTGGGCGCGATGCTCTATTTCGTCAAGGAGTACCGTGCCAAGCCCGGCGTGAAGACGAAGTACATCGCCGACCACCACCTGCTGGAAGGCCTCTGGACCTTTATTCCATTTGTCCTCCTCATGGTCATCTTTGTGTGGGGATATGCCGTTTATGACAAGATGATCTCGGCCCCGTCGAATGCCATGGAAATCCGCGTGATCGGAAAGCAGTGGCTCTGGCAGTTCCAATACGATGACGGTCGCAGCACCATCAATGAAGTTTATGTTCCGGTAAATCAGCCGGTGAAGCTGGTGATGACCTCGACTGACGTCCTTCATAGCTTCTTTATTCCGAACTTTCGGGTGAAGCAGGACGTCGTGCCGGGCATGTATTCCAGTGTATGGTTCGAGGCCACGGTTCCAGGCAAGCACCAGGTGTTCTGTACTGAGTATTGCGGTGCTGCCCACTCGCAGATGCTGGCCCAGGTCATCGCTTTGGATTCAGAGGACTGGGAGAACTGGAAGCGGGGCAAGAAGATCCTGGCTGAAGGTATCCGGAAGGCGGGCGAAGCCGCAGCCGTCCAATCGGACAAGACGGTGGCTTCTGCTGCGGCTGCCATTCCTGCAACCCATCCTCAGCTGACGCTGGTGGAACAGGGCAAGGCCCAGTTCCAGGCCAAGGGCTGCATTGCCTGCCACACTCCTGATGGCAGTTCGAGGGGCGGCATGGGCCCGACCCTCAAGGGCGTTTTTGGTTCGCATAGTGAAATGATTAATGGTGCGAAGGTCGTCGCGGATGAGAATTACATCCGTGAATCCATCGAAAACCCGACGGCGAAAATCAAGAAGGGCTTCAACCCGGTGATGCCGACCTTCAAGGGTCAAGTCTCCGCGACGGAAATGAATGCCCTGATCGCCTACATCAAGTCTCTCAAGTAAGGAGCAAGACCATGGCTCACACTGCGGTTGCACACGGCGACAATTACCTCAACCACTCTCACGGAATGATGTCCTGGCTGAAGACGCTCGACCACAAGCGTATCGGCTTGATGTATCTCTTCACCGTTCTGGGCTACTTCCTGATCGGTGGACTTTTTGCCCTTCTGATTCGTCTCGAGCTGATGTTTCCGGGGCAGACGTTGATTGATCCGAACACCTACAACAAGGTGTTTACTTACCATGGCGCGATCATGGTCTTTATGGTCATCATTCCGGCGATTCCGGCGGCACTCGGTAACTTTGTGCTGCCCATGATGCTCGGTGCGAAGGACGTGGCCTTTCCTCGTCTGAATCTGGCTTCCTATTACATCTATGTGTTTGGAGCACTGTTTGCGACCTCTGCGCTTTTCTTCGGCGGCGCAGACACAGGATGGACCTTCTACACTCCGTACTCGATTCGCACGAGCGGAGCGGTCATCTCGGTGATCTTCGGAGCCTTCATCATGGGGTTCTCGTCCATCCTGACCGGACTCAACTTCATCGTGACGATTCACAAGCTGCGTGCTCCTGGGCTGTCCTGGGCGCGCCTGCCGCTCTTCATCTGGGCGTCTTATGCCACGAGTATCATTCAGATTCTGGCAACCCCGGTCCTGGCGATCACGCTGCTGCTCTTGATTTTCGAGCGCGTCTTCCAGGTGGGCATCTTTGATCCGAAGATTGGCGGAGATCCGGTGCTTTTCCAGCACTTCTTCTGGTTCTATTCTCATCCGGCCGTGTACATCATGATCCTTCCTCCGATGGGCGTGATCTCGGAAGTGATTCCGGTGTTCAGCCGCAAGCCGATTTTCGGCTACAAGGCCATCGCGTACTCTTCATTCGGAATTGCGCTGATCGCGTTTGTCGTCTGGGGACATCACCTGTTCGTTTCCGGTCAGGGTGAGCTCGCAAATTTCGTGTTCTCTCTCCTGACCATGCTGGTTGCGGTTCCTACCGGCGTGAAGGTCTTCAGCTGGGTGGGCACGATGTACAAGGGCTCGATCCGCCTGAATGCCCCGATGCTGTACGCGTTGGGATTCCTCCAGCTCTTCACCATTGGTGGACTGACCGGCGTATTCCTGGCCACGCTCGCCATTGACGTCCATCTGACTGACACCTACTTCGTCATTGCCCACTTCCACTACGTGATGGTGGGCGGGGCCCTCATGGGGCTTCTGGCGGGAATGCACTACTGGTTCCCGAAGATGACGGGCAAGATGTACCTCGAGAAGGGGGCTCGCATCTCGTTCTGGTGGATCCTCGCGGGATTCAACATCACGTTCTTTCCGCAGTTCATCGTGGGAGCGCAGGGCATGCCTCGCCGGTACCACGATTACCTGCCGGAGTTCTCGACGCTCAACCTGCTGTCGACCGTGGGGTCCTGGTTCCTGGCGATCGGATTCTTCTGGGCCGCGATCAACCTCTGGCGTTCATTGAAGCTCGGCGAGAAGGCGGGCGACAATCCGTGGAATGCACTCACGCTCGAGTGGCAGTCGCCATCGCCACCTCCGCATGAGAACTTCCTCGTGGAGCCGGTCGTGACGACCTGGCCCTATGAGTACAAGGCGGAAGCCGGTCTCACGCCGGTCCGTCCCTGGTGAGCTGTTCATCCCTCAACAAGGAATAAATACCAATGTCATCGACTCACATCACGACAGGCGGTTATCAGCACGCTCACCATTACAAGAGCGCGGGAGACGAGTTTGAAGCCTCGAAGCAGGGCATGTGGCTGTTCATGGTCACGGAAGTGCTCATGTTCGGGGGGCTCTTCGTGGCGTACACGATGTTCCGCGCCATGTATCCCGAGATGTTCCACGAGGCTTCCAAGCATCTCGCCGTCAATCTCGGCCTGACCAACACGATCATTCTCATCACGAGCTCGCTCACGATGGTGCTTGCCGTGATCGCGTCGCAGAAGGGCCAGAAGGGCAGGATCCTGCTTCACCTTGGCCTGACCTTCCTGCTGTCCTGCGGGTTTCTCGTCGTAAAGTATTTCGAGTATTCCGGAAAGATCCACCACGGCATCCTGCCGGGCGGCCTATTCACGAACACGGAAATCACCCACCCGAAGGCTCCGCTCTTTTTCTCGCTCTACTATGTCATGACCGGCATTCATGCTTTTCACGTCATCGTGGGCATGGGCCTGATGGTGTGGCTGGCGGTTCGGACGATGCGCAACGAATTTTCACCGGCCTTTTACACCCCCGTGGAGCTGGTGGGTTTCTACTGGCACTTCGTGGACATGGTTTGGATTTTCCTCTTCCCGCTGATGTACCTGGTGGGCTGATCGACTACGCGAAAGGGATTTGAAAATGTCTGATCACAACGAAAAGCATCAGCACGAAGGGCAGGAGCATCATCATTTCATCCTTCCCGAACGCACGGCAGTGGCGGTCGGACTGGCTCTCCTGGTCCTGACCGGCGTCACGGTCTGGGTGGCAGGAATCGACTTTGGCCGACTCAACTTCACGATTGCCCTGCTCATTGCAGTCGTGAAGGCTTCGCTCGTCGGCCTCGTGTTCATGGGACTGAAGTATGATCGCAAGGAAAACGGACTGATCTTCGTGACGTCCTTTCTCTTCCTGGCCATCTTCATTGCCCTGACCGCCACCGACCTGCTTTTCCGCGGCGATGTCTACGTCAAGGGCCCGCTGGTGGCGGCGTCCGGCAAGTCGCAGTTCAAGAAGCCCTGGATCTCCACGACTGAGCTCGTGGCCAAGGGCAAGACTTTGTACGAGCAGCAGTGCGTGGCATGTCATGGAGCGCAGGGCAGGGGAGACGGCCCTGCTGGAGCCGGTCTGAATCCGAAGCCGCGTAACCTCACCGCCGCGGAAGGCTGGAAGAACGGACACAAGGCGACTGGAATTTTCAAGACCCTGACGCAGGGTCTGAACCAGATGCCGGTGTTCTCGAGCCTGTCCACGGATGATCGCTGGTCGCTCACTCAGTATGTCCTCTCGATGGGGCCTGCTGCAGAAAAGGATACTGCCGCAGATTTTGCGGCACTCAAGATCGATCCGACAAAGGATGATGGCGGTGCCGGAGCCGGCGAAGAGTCGAAGTCAATTCCAGTGGAAGTGGCGATCGACCTGCTGGCTGTGCCCGAGCAGAAGGCTCAGAGGTAAGTCCTGCGATCAGCCCGCGGCGGCTGGTCAAGGCTTTGCATTTGCGGAGGGGGATGGGCATTCCATCCCCCTCTTTTTTTCTGCTTCTCGATTCCCTGTTCGCCCCTGTCCTGGGCCCTGTTCTGGCCCAGGCAACCAATCCCACGCGCTTTCCACGAAACTTCGGAGCGATGCTGGTGATGATCAGCATCGATATGTTCCTGGTCAGCGTGCTGCTTGCCGGTGCCTTTCTCATTCTTAATCTGGGGCTGTTGTACCGGCGCAAGTCGGACCATGTGGGCACGAGTGCTCCGAGTGATTTGATCACGCTCAAGCCGACAGTCTATCCGGAAGAGCCTGAGCCGGTGGGCGAGCGCTCGATCGAAGAGATGGAGCGGCACTCGGCCGAAGGGGTGCTTCAAAGGGTGGTGGGCAGGGTCGGCTCAAGATTTCAACGCGCAGTCGAGTCCATCAAGCAGCTGGAGGGTGGAACTACGGGGACCGAGGCTCACCTGGGAGGAGGGACGGAGCCACCGCGAGAGCCAGAGTCGAGGCGAGAAGAAGAACCGCCGCTCCCATCCAAAAAGGCGAGCTGATGCTGACTCGGTCATACAGGAGTCCGGCAGAGGGTGGACCAATCACCCGGGCCAGGCTTCCAGCCGAGTGAAAAACCCCCATCGTCGCACCTCTCTGATCCTCTGGCGCACCGCGCGATGCCAGTGACGAAAGCGAAGGCTGCACGAAACCGTGCGAAAGCGCCATCAAGGTGAGTGCGACCATCACTCCTGGCGGAGTTCCGGCCAGCGCAAAAAGGCTGAGCGCCACCGCAGACAGGAACGTTCCGCCTGCGATGAGCCGAATCTCAGGAACGAGCTTCGAAGCGCGACCGATGAGTCCTCCCTGCACGCCGGCCATCACGAGCCCCATGACTGCCAGGAGCACGCCCGCCCTTTCGGCGCCAAACCCATACTTGTCGAACATGAAGATGGCAAAGATCGCCTCCATCTGCGTGACTGCCAGGGTGACGAGGAAGAAAAGCAGGACGGGTCTCGCAATGGTCGGGTGGGCCAGGAGGTTTCGAGCCTGCTGAAGTCCCCATCGACGCTGCAACCTGGATCGGGTTCGAAGCTCACCAGAAGTGATGGGCTCTCGCAGCTTGAACCAGGCCACTGCCAGGTTCGCGAAGGTCAGGGCGGCTGCAGCGAACATCGGAGCGTCGTACCCGTAGCGCGACAGGATGCCGCCAACTGCAGGCCCGACGATGAAACCCAGGCCGAATCCGGCTCCGATCAGCCCCATCCCGCGGGCGCGATTTTCAGGGGTGGTGACATCCGTGACGTAGGCATAGGCCACGGAAATGTTCGCGGCGCAGATGCCCGCAAAGATTCGGCCAAAAAACAGCCAGAAGAGGGGATTTTCGAACTGCGAGGCAAGCCCGAGCAGGATCTGGGCAAGAGCGGTTCCGAACAGGCTGAGCAGCAATACGGGCCGGCGCCCGATGCGATCCGAGAGCCTTCCCCAGAGAGGGGCGACCAGGAACTGCATGAGCGAATACACGGCCATGAGCCATCCCAGCGTGGCGGCATTCGCGCCGAACTCGCGACCGTAATAGGGAAGGATCGGAATGACGATCCCGAAGCCGATGAGGTCGATGAAGACGACCATGAAAATGGACAGCAGCATGGGTACTCCATAGCATATCACGCCGCCCTGCGGGGGGCGCGGCTGCGGGCGGTTGCGCGGGCAACCTTGCGATAGGTCGTCAGGGCCACGCTGTGGACGCGGGCACTGGGAAAGTTGCCGGATGTTTTTCCGTTCGAAACGTCGATTCCTTCGCCCAGGAGTCCCAGCGGGTCGGCAAGGGAGGTGAGTTCGTGGAGGATCTCTGCTGCTTCCTCGATTCTTCCTGCTTCGGCAAGCGAGCTGCACCACCAGAGGGTGGAAAGCAGGTGAGCCCCTTCGAAGTCCGGTGAAGCATGCGTACTCCTGTTTCTCCGCAGCAAGGGGCCTTCGCGCAGCTCACCCGGGAGCAGGATCAGCGTCGATATCATGTCCGGATCTGACCAATCCCGAAGCCCCGAAATGCCCACGAGAAAGGCAGAGCTGTCCAGCTCCGCTTCGCCGAAGGCCTGCGTGTAGACCTGGCGGTCGTGGTGGAATCCTTCTCGTCGGATCGTCTCGCGGAGCTTGTGCAATTCCTCTCGCCACCGGGCAGGGACGATTCGACCAGCCTGCTCGAAAAGATGAATTCCGGATTGGATTCCCTTCCAGCACGCAACCTTGGAGGCAAGGTAATGCTCTGGACGGAAGCGGAGGTCCCATAAACCATGGTCGGGCCTTCGCCAGAGCTGGGTCATGAGCTGAGTGGTCTCGTCGATCCGCTTCCAGAGCGGGCTATCGGACGAAATCGGAGCAACAGGTAACGCCGCCTCCAAGGTCAGGACGACCGAAGCAAGCGAGTCGAGCTGGAACTGGCGCGCGGAAAAGTTTCCGATCCTGACCGGGCGCGCACCCTCGTGCCCGCGAAGCGCGTGAAGCTCGTGTTCATCAGGAACGAGCGAGCCATCAAGCGAGTAGGCAGGAAGGAGCTCCTGGGAGGGAGTGGAGAGGACGAGGTCGGCAACCCAGTCTCTCAGGTGTCGCGCTTCTTGAAAGTGCCCGAGCTCCAACCAGGCGGTCAGCGTGTCGGGAATGTGCCGTAGCCAGCAGTAGCGGTGATCCCAGTTTCGAGTGCCATGCTCTACGCATGGAATCGAGGTTGTGGGTGATTCGATCACCGCCCCCGTGCCGGTGTGGGTGAGAAGCCGAAGGATGACCTCGCTTCGGCGGGTGATCGCCCTCCAGGAGGAATCCGAAGGACAGCAATCCGACGGCTGCTCGCAGTGATGGAGCCACGAATCCCATTCATCGAGGCAGGCGGAAAAGTCGTGCTCGAGCAGTTCGTCGGTCCTCATTCCGTTTCTACCGAATGACCAGGAGAACCTTCGCAGCTGACCGCCAGTGAGCACGAAGCGCGACACACCGGCGCCGAGCATCGAATCGAGGCGAATTTCCTGGGTGCCGGTTAGTCGGCCATGCTCCGAAAGTCCGGGGGGACGAAAGCAGATGCCACGAGAGGTGCGCTCCGGATTCGCCTGGATCTGGCCGTATTGAAACCGAGGAAGGCAGAAAAGCTCCCACGGTATGGTTCCTTCGAGAGTTTCGACCTGGCGCATGACCACGGGGGTGGACTGCCAGGGCATCCAGTCAATGACCCGCCCGGTGCCGGCTGGAGTGGAAAAGCGGGTTTCGAGGACGGCGCTCCGGCCCTCGTTTCCAAGATACGACTGGCTGGACTCGAAAAGACCGGCCGGTCGGAGCGAGAACCTTCCTCCGGTTCGTTCATCGAGCAGTGACGAGAAGTGGCTCGGAAAATCGAAGTCTGGCGCGCACAGCCAATCCAGCGACCCACGCCTGCTGATGAGCCCGACGGTGGTGCCGTTGCCGATCAATCCATATGAGCCTGGCACGGTGATCAGGCGGCCTGGTCGGGTCGCTTCACACGTGGAGTTTCGCCAGGAGGCATTTCGCCGGTGACCTGGCCGACACGAAATAGAAAGACCAGGCGGTG
>CAMAQA010000037.1 GCA_945860415.1 Bacteriovorax stolpii | reverse complement strand
CTCCAGCCTGGGATGCGGGCAATACGCGGAGGCTGGATAGGGCTCCGGTAACCTTCGGGTCGCCATGGCGGACGATGATCGGGATCGCGATCGCGATCCTGGCTTCCAGCTGCATCGCCAGCGCGTCCGTCTTCGGCTTCGGTGCATCGACCTCCGCAGCAGGCTCACTGATCGGTTCGAAAAGCAGGTGCGCCCGGTATTCGCCTTCCTGAAGCTGCTTCGAGCTGAATCGGATGACGCGAACGATCTGTTCAACGTTGGGCTGAAGCTCCACGGATCGTGGTGAGAATCTGATGAGAGCCTTCGCGGGACGCTCATCCTCATTCGGATTCGGGACCAGCTCGAGCGACGCATCCGGCTTCATTCGGTAAAAGACGGTGCTGATCTGGAATCGCTGGGGCTTGTCTCCAGCAAGTCGCAACGAAAGCTGGCCAGCCTTCTGGGAGTCGGAGAGGACCAGTCGGGTCGGAAACACCTGGAGATTCGCCCGGGCAGACGATCCCGGAATGACCGTGGTCCAGAGGATGCTCCAGAGAATGACCGACCTCAAGGCTGGGCGTTGCATGGTCTCATCCTAAATTGGCGGTGCCGATTCATGCAAGAGGGCCGCATCAGTACACCACGTTCACCGTGAAGGTGCCCGAGTACTGCCCCTGCACCTGGTTGGGCTTCAGAGCGCTTCGTGTGGCGCCCACATACAACAGGGCTTCACCGCTCGGACCCAGGGTTCCGACACGCGCCGGAAAGGAAGTAAACCTCGCGACCGGGATGGACTCATTCGGGAGGAGCCCGGAGCGGGTGGTCATCTGGACTGATCCGTCCGACGGCAGGAGGATCGTAAAATTTCGTCCCGGCTCGCCAGTGACCATGAAGCTGGCGTTCTCGGAGTTCTCGCCGCTTCCGGCGGGCACGGTTTTGGCCGGATCGTTGGGAGCGGCGACGCCGAAGTCGAGGTCGGAGACTTTTCGGATCGATATGGCGGCAATCACCGTTTGCACTGCCGTGCCGATGGCTCCAGCGGCGCGTGCCAGCGGCGCGAATGATCCTGGGATGAGCGGCAGCGCCAGCAACAGGGCGACGAGAAATGCGGCCGATGTCCTTCCTGAGATGGCCTTCAAATTCGGCAAGATTCCATTCATGCAAATTCCTCCTGAGAAAAGGATCGAACGGGGCCCCTGTTCGGTGAAAGGAGTGACCTGAGAAAACGTTGTCCGAATCAGACAACAGTTGATGATCGGTGGAAAAATCTGCCGGCTAGAGAACTCGATCGACGCTCGGATACCCTTGAGCCATATGTCGAACTGGCTCATCGTGACGGACGAGTGGAAGTATCCTGCTGTTCCTGGAGTACTGCAGACGTTTTCTGGAAGACGCGCACGCCAATGGATCGAATCGCCGGAGCTTGGAATCGGCAGGGTCATTCTGTCGCCGGATACCTGGGACGAGGATTTCGTCGGCATCGTCCGAGCCATCCGGCGGGAGCGGCCCGTGACTCCGGTATTTCTGTTTCAAACGGGATCCCGCGCGGCCTTTCCGGATTCGCTCCGAATCGCCGGAAGCATGACTCCGATTCAGGTCGAAGAATCGTTGAGAAGTCGAATTCCTGAAGAGTCAGAGCGTGCGCCGATCGACGCAAGCGAGGATCGATACATCGGCATTCCGATCGAGGACTTCGTCGATGTCGAGCGCGTGACGATGGCGGTCTACATACGAATTTCCAAGGGCAAGCTGGTTCGTCTCCTCGAGCCCTTCGATGATCAGGTCGGCTCACGGATCCGCAATTACCGCAATCGCGGCGTCACCCATCTCTACGTGAAGCGTGAGGAGCACGACCGTGTCCTCGATGAGATCGATGCCTTCCGCGAGTTGATCCATCGAAATCCGTCGCAAGATCCGGAACTCAAGGCTGCCATGGCCGTGAGTGAAACCCTGCGCCTCATGTCGGGGCTTCGCGCCATGGAGCAGCTCGACAGTAAATTCTGGATGTCGATCCAAAGACCGCTGCTCCAGCTTCGGGAATGCTTTTCCGATCAACGGTTAAATCCGAGAACCTGGCTTCATAAATGCCGACACCTCGATCACTGTCTTTCGGTGCTCGTCATTTCCGGACTGATGGGGTCGCGGCTGCAGATCGAGCGTGAGGAGGCGTTCCTGAAGCTCGCGATGGCTGCCCTGTTCCATGACATTTCGCTCCTGAACCTGGGAGAAGTTCCGTTCGATGAGAATCCGTCCTCCTTGAAGGGTGAAAAGCTGAACAAATTCCTGCGACATCCGACGACTAGCGCGGAGTATCTCTCGCGAGCTCTTCGTGCTGGTCCGATCGTGGTTCAAGCCGTGAAGAATCATCACTGGAGGCGCGACGGCGGTGACTTCGCGTACTTCACCGAGCACAGACCGCATCGAGTGCCGATCCTGGCGGAGGTGCTTGGAATTGCTGATGAAGCGGGCGCGGCGATGCATGGTCCTGCAGGTGTTCCTATTGAGCGTCTTCCTGTAAAGCTGGAAGCACGTTTTCGGCAGTGTTTCTCTCCAGAATCCGTCCAGGCCTTTCTCTCGCTGTTCAAGATGACTCAGTGATCGAATCCACGCGCATGAAGTTTTCGGAATACCTGACTAAAGTTTTTTGGTCTTGCTCCGAAACAGTACTCAACGCAGCACGATCAACCCGCTGCGAAGGAGAGGATGAAAATGAGGACAGTCAATTGGAAGGTATCGGTAATGGCAATCATGGCTGGCAGTGCTGTGGTGTTCGGCATGCAGAACGAAGCTCGGGCGGCCCAGGCAATCGCTCAGGCGCTCCAGAAGGTCATCGCCAAGCTTGAGATTGCCAAGCTTTCGGATCTGGACTTCGGCGAAGCTCCGCAGGGCGACGTCGCAAAGACGATTGCTCCGGGAGCATCGGAGAACGGTGAAAATGCCAGCTTCAATGTCGTCGGAGAACCTGATCGCGCGTTCACCGTCCGCCTGCCTGGCGACGGAACCGTGAAGTTGGAGACTGATGGCGGTGGCGCCGCAAACAAGGAGATCGCAGTGAGCGGTTTTGCCTCCTTTCCTGCGACCACTGGCCAGCTTTCTGCCTCAGGATCGCAGATGCTCTTCGTGGGCGCCACTCGTGGCCAGCTGCTCGACAACCAGCAGACGGGCACCTACAGCGGCAGCTTCACCGTCGAAGTGGTCTACTGAGCCGCGAATCGGCTGATGATTCTGAAGATCGGGCGGGCCGTGCCCAGGGTTACGGCCCGCCCATGATTTTTTGCCAATCGGATTGCGTGGTGACGCTGAGTGCCCGGCGCCCTTGCTTGGGCCGATAGTTTCTCCCGTGTCCGTCGATGGTCTGCATCGGTGAAGACTCTCCGCCGATCTGGAGAGTCTCCAGGCCCTCCGGAAGCAGGAGCCCAACGTTCAACCACTGAACGCCGGAGAGCTGAACGCGCAGCGGCTCTCGCGAGGTGTGGAGCAATCCGAAGACTCGCACGTCACTCACAGTCGATGCGACGCCCGAGATGTCCACCCTGCCCAGGAAGTGCCAGCCTGCCTTTCGGAACTGGATCGAACCTCGGATCGAGCCACCGTAACCTCCAGAATAGTATGCGATCATTCCGTCGAAAGGCCCCTGTTCGATGGTCGATCCGACGTGCACCCGCACGTTTTCGTGATCCAGTTGCCACAGCGGCAGAGGCGTCTGACCCGGCACGTTTCTGCACCGAAGAATACCGCCATCGCGGGTGAACGTGAGTTCCGTGGCTCGTCGTGACGGAGCGGTTGCCGAGATCAGCTGCCGTGTGCGGGTCGAAAGCCGGTTGAGGATTTCGAGCTCCTGGTCGGTCAGGCTGAATTCCGTATCGGCTTCCGGAGCCTCAGAGCCCACTGTCGCGCGATAGGCCGGAAAGAATTTTTCCAGCAGGATTTCGTAGGCTTGGATCAGCTCCATCTTGTGGACGAGCGCCATGCTGCAATTGAAGGCATGCATGCGCTCATGGAGAAGGAGCAGCATCTGTTGACGCAGAGGCAGCTGGTGATACACGGAGGGCTTCAGGTAAGTCACTCCCTCCAGTGTGCATCCCGCTGGAGCCAGGAAAGCGTTGCGCGGCAGCGTCAGTTCGGAGGCCTGCAGGAAGCTGCAGCCCTCAGGAAGGGTTTCCGTGAAGCGGAACTCGGTGTAGGGGCCGAGCACTTCGTGCCTGAAGAAGTCTTTTCCGCTGGAATCGAGATGACCCAGCTCCAGGATCAAGTGAAGTCCGGACCAGAGGCCGCGAATCTCTCTTTGGATCGTGCCGTCGATGGAAAGACGTCCGGACTCCTCGGTCTTGAAATGGAGGTCGGCGAGTCGATAGGTCTTTCCGTCCTCCATGACAATGACGTTTCCACCGTTGCGGGTTTCCTGTCCGGCGAGGGCGTGCCCTGCGGGATGAAGGACTGCCGCCGAGATCAGGATGAGGAGCAGCACCACTGAGGATTTCATGTCGAGGACTCCTTCGTTACGCGGAAGAGCTGGATGGCGAGCGTGCAGACCTGGTCGGGGTTGCTGGTCGAGTCGACATAGCTGCGCTCGACGAGACGGTTCAGCTCGCGACGGAAGGAGGCGATCTTCGACTTCAGTTCCGGAAGAATATTCCGGGAGACCGCAATGGTCAGTGTCGAAAAGTCGCGCTCGTCGACCGACTGCTGTTCGATGGCTGCAGCAGCGCAAGCGAGCACTTCCTGGTTGAACCTCCGAATGGAGGGCGATGGGATGTTGTCGAGCGTTGTGAGGCGAATCGGATCGAGGAGGTAGCCCTGGCCGCGACGCCGGACGATTCCCATCCTTTCGAGTCGGTCCAGAAGCGTCTGAGCCCTGGATTCCGGAATTCCCATCGCTTTGGCGAACCCTCGCGCGGATTTGGGAATCCTGCGAAGGTGGAAGCACTCGATCAGTGCAAACGATTCGAGTGACGCCAGCGGCGAGAACTCCTCTTCGGAGAGTTCGCGGAAGGGAAGGGTCTCCACCTGCTGTTCGCGAATCAGCGCCTGGGCTTCGAGTCGTTTCGAGCGCGCGCGAGAATGCTGCGAGAGGGCGCTGAGAAGGAAAACCGTGCGTTCACGTTCGGCGAGACCGAGACGCTGGGCAAGCTTCTGCGCCCACGCTTCGGAAAGCCCACGTTGTCCACGAAGGATGCGGCTCAGTCGAGATGGACTCATGCCGAGATCTCGCGAGTAGGCGCGAAGAGAGTAGCTCGGGTTCAAGGCGCGCCTGCTGATCAAGGTTTGCGAGAGGAGCTCGACATAGTCGCTCATGTTGCGGTGCGTTGTAGTGGTGGGCCGGCGAAATGTCAAGTAGTCATTGGGTTTCTAGTGAATTGTATTCATTAGGGTTTTTGGGTCAACGAGGGGCGACTGGAGCTCAGAAGATGATGCTGATGAAGTAGGTGCCGGAATACCGTCCGCGCCGCTGGTTGGGAGCAAGCGGGCCCCGACGGGCTCCAACGGTGATGAGTTGCCGACCGGAGGGGTCGAGCTGGCCATGGGGTCCGGCCTGAGGAATCGAGCGAAATCCGCTCATTTCGATGCGGCCCGGACCCGTTCCTGAATCATGCGTTTCGAGGGCGAGGGGTGAGGTGGGAAGCAGGAGCGTGTAGCACTGTCCTCTGGGACCAGTGACCAGGAAGGTACCGAGAGAAGAGGCGGGAGCGGTGCCCGGAAAGACTTCTTTCGCCCAATCCCCCTGGGGGGCTTCGCCGAAATTCAGCTCGGACAACTGAGAGATCGTGAAAGGCACCGGCGGCATGGGCGAGGCGACGGCGTCCTTTTCGACTGCAACTTGCATGGCAAGTGCCGCAGCCAGCGTCCACGCTGAACAGCGGAGGATTCCGCTCGAAGTGTCCATGGCAAGAGCTTAAGCGAGCGCTCACTCCTGATTCAAGGGGCTCGGATGCGAAAGGTCAGGCCAGCTTCGATCGAGCCGCCCGGCGCAATCGTGATTTCGCGCGTGCCCGGGTCCTGCGCCGGCTTCTGGTTGCGAACTTCGCGGAGTCGGACGCGGTATCTTCCCGGGGGGATCTCTTCGAACACAAAGACCCCGTCCCGACCTGTTCGCGTCGTGTAGCTTTTTCCATCGTCGAGGCTCAGTGCCTCGACCACGGCAAGCCTCACCGGAGAAATTTGACCGTTTTCGTCGATCTCGACGATTCCCTCGATCTCTCCGACGATCACCAGAGAAAGATCGACCACGAATGGTTTTCCGGGTCTTGGGATGAATCGAATTCCCTTTTCCGCCGGACGCAGGAAGGGGGAGTCGATGGAGGATGGCAGGAGAGAGAGGCTCGAGGGCAGATAGGGTGCAAGCCCCGGGATCAGGGCCAGTCCCTCGCTATTGGTGAAGATGCCCAGGTCGCGCTGATTGGCGATGATGCCCACGTGCTCGACAGGCATTTCTCCGGGATCCATGATGGTGTTCCGGTTGGCATCCACGAAGACCCGAACCGATGCAGTTCCATTTTCAGCGCCATTCTGCGCACGCATCACGGTCGTGTCCTGGCGCGGATCGCGTGTCAGGTTTGAGCTCAGGTTGAGGCCGACCGCGAAGGCTCCCGAGCTGTCGGCGTTGGCACTCAGGCCGGCCAGGAAGGATTTGAAGTTGCGGACGATCGATGGACCGATCCTCGCATCATTCGATGTCAGGCTTTTTTGCGCTGAAACCAGGAGTGAGTACTGATCGCCCCAGGATGTCTGAGTCTCAAGCCCTGCACGCTGCGGCGAGGTTCCGACGTAATCGATGCTGGCGCTGAACCGGCTGAAAGAAGGAGCATAGTTGGCTTCGATTCGTCCTCGAGGAGAGCCGGAAAGCCCCCAGTCCTGTCGGATCTCGTGGTTCCAGTACACTCTCCCCAGACTCAGCGACTGCCTGGCGGTCATGCCGACGATGGGGTTCGCATCGACGAATGAATCGCTGGTGATGAGCCAGGTGGTCTGAATTCCAGGAGACGTCGGAAGCAGGAAGGCCCATTCTCCCTCGACTCGCCGTGCGAGGGTCGAACTCGTCTTGAAGTTGTAGATCTCGCTCTGAAAGTCCTGAAGCAGCGTATAGCGGGCGCCGATCGCCATCGACTGGAGTGGCAGCTGCACGGAAAGCTGCTTTGCTGATCCTCCTTGTGACTCGAAGGTCGCCAGGGCGCGCGTCAGGACCCCCTTGCCGAAGGCGCGAACTCCCGCCTGATGGTACTGGCGACCCGAGGATCCCCCGGGGTGCAGGACTCGCGCGCTCAAAAGTTCGATGGTGGCGAAGGACGAGAGCCCCTGGCGGAGTTCGATCAATGAAGTCGCCTGCGAGTCACGCATGCCGATTGCCGCACGATATTCAGTCTCGCCCGACTGCAGGTTCTGCGAGTCGATGGTGTAGTTGAAATACTCGTTTCGTCGCTGGCCCTGTGGCCCGAAGAATGCCAGATGGACGCGGTTCTGTCCGTAATACATCGGAACTGAGGCGAAGAGGTAGCGACCCGTGGAATCCGCGGTCTGCTGATCGATGAGGATGTCGTTGTGGAAGAGCTGCACTTCCCAGCCCGGCAGGATCTCGCCGGTGATGTCCCGTCTTCCGAAGTCATGTCGCTGGTTCAATGCGATGTTGGAAATCAGAAGACCGCGAGCGATCCGTGCACTCGAGATCATCGGCAGCTGGGGGAATTCGAAGTCCAGTAGCTCGACGCTGCGAGCCCTCATCGGACCCAGCAGTTCTCCCTCGGGCTCCCTGCGAATGAGCGAGACTCGGGGCCTCTGCAACCGATTTCCATCGATCGACAGAAAACCGAAGGACTGGAAGCCGAGCAGTTCCGCATTGACCGTGCTGCTCAAGCTGAACTGCTGTTCTGGATTCGCTCCGGCTCCTTTTTCACTTCGGACGGAAATCTGCTGGTCGGAAGAAAATCCGTCGAGCCACTCGCGCGGTACGGAGCGCCAAGTCAAGCTCGGGTCGAGTTGCTGCCTGGGCCCCTTTGAGGAACGCTCCCACTGCTGCTGACGCCTGATGCGGGCCTGAATCGGAAGCTCCTCCGTGGACGTGAGCACGAGCTGCGATCGCGGTCCGTCAACGCGAAAGCGGCTGGGAAGCCAGGTCGTGAGAAGAGCCAGTTCGATGTAGAGTTCCTGGTCGAAGGGTATGACCCCGACGCAGGTGCCGTCATCCCGCCGCGGTAGCTTGCGGACTTCACCCTTGATCCGCACCTCGCAATCCACCAGTGAAAGCCGGAACTTCTGCTCCTCGGAGACGAGCGTGCCCTCAGCCAGGCCCAAAGTCGGCGAGACCTGGATTGCGAGATCCATCGCGGATGCCAGCTCTCCGATCGGAAGCATCCATGTGCCGCCGGTTTCATAGATCACCATGCCGTCCGCAAGGATGGTTCCGTCCGACAGGACCGCCTGGACGATGCGTTCGTTCTGTTCACTGAGCGAAGAGGTCACCTCCCAGGTCTGGCCAAACGACCTTGCCGACCATGCGATGCTGAGGGCGAGGACGGCAGCGATGAGTCTCATCGCGACTTTATCTTGTGAGTCCCGACCACTTCGGCGTCGAGCAGTTGCCCAGGCCATAAGTCAGGCGCTTGGTGAAGGTTCCGTCCACGTTCATGACGTAGATGTTGTTCTGGCCGGTGCGGTTCGAAGTGAACGCGATGAAGTTGCCGTCGGGACTGAAGGTCGGGTCTTCGTTGCCACCCTGGTTCTTGGTCAGGCGTTCGATCGTCGTACCGTCCGGGTTCATGATGAAGATGTCGAAGCGGCCTTCGAGCCATCCTGCAAAGGCAATCTTGTTGTTCGTCGGAGACCAGCTCGGCGAGGCGTTGTAGCGGCCTGCGAAGGTCAGTCGCTGCACGTTCGAGCCATCGGCGCTCATGCTGTAGATCATCGGCATTCCACTGCGCGACGAAACGAAGGCCAGCTTGCCGCCATCCGGGCTCCAGGTTGGATCGACATCGAAGCCGAAGGACTGGGTGATCTTGGTCGCGTTGCTGCTGCCGGGAGAGAACACGTAGATCTCGGGGTTTCCGGAGAAGCTGAGCGTCGCGGCCACGCGTTTTCCGTCCGGAGAGTAGGAGGCGCCGCTATTGATGCCGCGGCGATTCGAGAGCAGTCTCACCGTTCGCGCGCGAAAATCCATTTCGTACAGATCGATGTTTTTGATGTTCTTCGAGTTGCGGGTGTAGATGCTGTAGGCGATCTTCGTTCCATCCGGGCTCCACGCCGGAGAAAGGGCAATCGAGTTGTGGCGGGTGAGCTGGCGAACCTCGGTGCCGTCGAAGTTCATCAGGTACAGCTCCTTCTTGCCCTGGTTGCCGCAGCTCATGACGATCCTCGTGAGGAAGATTCCAGGAAGCCCCGTCAGCGCGGTCACGATGTCATTTGAAAAGGTGTGCGCCATCGTCTTGATGTCGCTGGCGCTGGAGACATAGCGCTTCGAGAGCACGGCGCGGTTTCCGGCCGCATCGTACAAGTGCCCCTCGAGCTTGAAGGTGCCGCTCTCTCGAGTCAGCTGCGACTTGACGACGAACTCGGCTCCGATCGACGTCCACTCGGACATCTGGAAGGTGCCTGGCGCCACTCCGGCGGTCTTCGATTCCACGAATGAAGCCGGCGCAAGAAATCGAAACAGGTCCATGAAGGTCAGGTCTGCAGCCACCGTATCGCTGACGGTCTTGGCTTCGCCTGCAGAAGCGGAGTCGGCCCGGATCGGGGCGAGGGCCAGGGCCACCTTCTTGGCCTTGGCACTGCCAACGGCAATGTACGGTTTTTCGGCGGCCTCGGATCGCGGTGACAGGATCGAAAGCAGGAGGAGGACGAGGACGGCTCGAGGCAGGCGGTTCAGCATGCCTGAAATTTTAAGGAATCAGAGCGGGAAACCCAACGAAATTCCATGGTAGAGGAGCGAGTCCTCCTGGTCCTTGGGCGGCCGTGGAAAGGGCTGTGACTGGGCGATCGTGCGCTTCACGGCCTCGTCGAACTGTGGGTTTCCGGAGGGCTTCGTGAACCGAAGCGTCCGGACGATTCCTCGTCCATCGATGAAGATCTCGACCTTTGCCGAAAGGTTCTGGCGAGCCAGCCAGACCGGTAGTTCCCAGGATTGCTGGAGCTTGTCGCGGACAAGGTCGAGATAACTCAATTCGGCCGTCTCAGCGGCGTCACCCGAGAGGCTGGTGCCCTTGGAAATCTGGTTTCCCTTGATCAGGACTCCCGCTTCCGAGCTCGAGGCCTGGCCGGCGACCTGGCTGCGGATGCGCGCCAGGGATTTCACGCGGGCGAGGGCCGCTTCCATCTTTCTTTCGCGTTCACGCTCGGCATTTTCCCGCTTGGCGAGCTGTTCGAGCCGCTTGCGGTTTCGCTCGCTCACGGACTCCTGTTTCTTCAGGACCATTTCATTCGGATCGGCCTTTTCGATCTCTGCAGCCTTGGCCGGAGTGGTCTTCGAAGGTTCATCGGCAGGAGCCGAGTCCACCGGTGGAAGAGCGGGAGAGATCCTGCTCAAATCCTTCTTGAGGATGTCAGGAAGTCCGACGAGGTCGACGCGTAGTGCAGGCCGGTACTGCTTTGGCTCGCCCGGAAAAACGAGGCTGCGAAGGATCACGACGAGCAGCAGGCCACCATGCAACGCGAGCGACCATTTCAGGTTCGGCTTGAGCTGCTCTTCGGGATGCACCCCGCCGATGCGCGGGCTCCGAGGAGACGGTGGAGTCGGATGTGCCCCTGGGTTCCGTGACAGGATTCCGAGGTCGAGGATTCCTGTGTGCTCGCCCCCGTCCGTTCGCGGAGTGGAGCTGAACCAGAGATCCGGGCCGTGAGCTTCCATTCGAAAAGGAGCCTCAGAGTTTCAGTTTTGATTCGCCGGGTTCGGTCACCAGGCCCACGCGCTGGATCTTCGCCCGCTTCACTTCAGCCATGACGGTTGCAATTACTCCGTAGGGTAGTCCCTGATCCGCCTGGATGAAGACCTCCGCATTCGGACGCGACTGCGCGATCGACTGGAGCTTGGACTGGAGGGTTCCCGGCTCGATCGGCTTTTCGTTGATCAGGATCTGGCGATTGGCCTTCACCACGAGCACGAGCGGCTCCTGTGCATCGTTGAGCGTCTGTGCCTGGGTCTTCGGCAGGTCGACCTGGATGCCCTGGTTCATCATCGGCGCAGAGATCATGAACACGATCAGCAGCACGAGCATGACGTCGACCAGTGGCGTGACGTTGATTTCCGAAAGCGTGGTGTTGCTGTTGTCGCGAACTCCGCCCGCCATCTCAGTTTCCTGCCTTGCCGGCCTGGCTGGGCAGGCGGCGCTGGATGATGTTCAGGAAGTCCTGCGAGAAGCAATCCATGTCGATCGAGATGCGACGGATCTTCACCACGATGTGGTTATAGGCGATGACCGCAGGAACGGCTGCGCCGATGCCCATGGCCGTCGTGATCAGGGCTTCGGAAATTCCGGGAGCGACGATGGCAAGGTTGGCTGCGCCGCTGGCACCAATGCTCTGGAAGGAATTCATGATGCCCCAGACGGTGCCGAAGAGGCCGATGAAAGGGGTGGCACTGGCGGTGGTTGCCAGCCAGCTGACGTTGCGCTCGAGATCGGCCACTTCGGAGTTGGCGGCACGTGACAGCGCACGGCCTACGTTCTCGACGCCGAGCGCTGGGTCTGCCGCCGGAATTTCGTGCACCTTCTTCAGCTCGCGTGCGCCGTTCTTGAACATCCGGGCGACCGGCGAGCGTTCAAAACGCTCGGATTTCGCGAGCACCTCGTCCATGCTGCGGCTGTTCCAAAACAGGTTCAGGAACTCGGTGTTCTCCCACGAAGCCTTCTTCAGCAGGCGGAGCTTCGAGAAGATCAGGGCCCACGAAAAGACCGAGGCTGACACGAGCACCAGAAGGACGAACTTTGCGACAGGACCGGACTGGGAAATGAGATCGTAGACGCCGTTTTGGAACATGCCGTTCATCTTAGCGATCCGCGCCGGGGGGTCCACAGGATTCTGACCAGCACTCCGAGCAGAAAGAGCTGCAGCAGTGCGCTTGCTCCGGGGCCGCCTGCGCCGCCACTCAGCAGGCGCAACCACGAATGCGAATCCGCCCAAGTCGAAGGGAACTTGATCATCCAGATTCCAGGATACTCCTGGCCCAGCAGCGGCAGGCTGAAGAGGGCCTGGAAAACCCATGTGGATCCTGCGAGCAGGGCCGCACCGCCAAGATAATGACGGCCGCGAGCCACTCGAAATCCGAGGATCAGGCCTAGAAGCGTGAGGGTGAGCGTTTGGCTCCAGCCGAGAGGCTGGTGCATGGAACGAGTGAGGACCCAGAGCGCCGTGGTGATGACGACTGCCAGAGCTTCTGAATGCGAACGGAAAAACTCACGAAGCCGGGGCAGGAGCAGCTTGCGGAAGACCAGCTCATCTCCCAACGCCCAGCCCCACCACGCAATCGATCGACTAGCCCAGTTCAGCACTCCCCATGGCCCATCGGTCCAAGAAAAGCCGGGGCCCAGGTACTGATAGGGCGTGACGGCCATGAGCGTCAGGATGAAGAGAGTCGCTCCAGCTGCGGCGCGCAAAAAGTCCGGAGCGACATGGGCCATCCAGAACTTTCGGTTCATTTCGTTCCAGGGTGTGGGGTCGGAGAGCGAAAGCCCCCAGCTGAGCAGAAAAAAGGCGAGCGAGCCCCAGCCCTGGATGGTCCAGAAGTTGGCAAAGTACTGGTCGGCGATTTCCTGCACACCGGGCGACGAGTCGAGCATTCCGTAGGTGACCAGTGACATTCCCACCAGGTGGCAGAAAAAAAGCCAGAGCCAGTATCCTGCCAGAAGCAGTGCGGCGGTGGGCAGCAGCTTGCGCGAGTCTGTTGTCGACATGCATCGATGAGTCTAGTCAACGGATTGGCACGTTGGCAAATTCCGTTCGAATGTTATCGTGTGAAAAGGGCAGGGAGGCCCATTCTCGTGATCACGCTCAGGCAAGTATCGCGATGGTACCCCGGATCCACGACGGATCGCTCGAGGGTACTCGACCAACTTGAACTCGACCTCAAAAAGGGCGAGTTTCTCTACGTCATCGGCGGAACGGGGGCGGGCAAGACGACGCTTCTACGGATGCTCGCCACCGAGGAGCTGCCCTCATCAGGCACGCTCTCGTTGTTCGGGTACGACCTCTCGGCAGTCTCGCCATCCACCCTTCGCACCATACGGCGGTCGATCAGCACGATTCCGCAGCGCGTGCAGCTCCTATCGGACCTGACCGTGTTCGAGAATATTTCGATGGCGGCACGTGCAGCCGGAAGCCGGGCCTCAGGCCGTGACTCGCGCGATCGCATCTTCGAACTCCTCGAGAAGCTCGGGCTCTCGGCCAAGCGCGATCGTCCGGCATCGGAGCTCTCGGGTGGCGAGGCCCAGCGCGTGGCCATTGCGCAGGCGCTTGCTCGAAAGCCGGAGCTCATCCTCGCGGATGAGCCAACCGGAGCGCAGGATCCGGACTCTGCCTGGGGCATCCTCGATCTTCTGCTGCGAGAGAATCTCTCGGGAACCACCGTCATGATTGCAACCCATGACCGTGAAATGGTTCGTCGAGTACGGAAGAAGACTGCATTTTTGAAAAATGGCCGCATGCAGCTGCATGTCGAGGAGGGACCATGCCGATTCTGAAGCTCTCGCTTCGTGCATGGCGAGCCAGTCCGGGATCTCAGGTCGGGGCCTCTCTGATCAGCTCGGCGCTGCTCCTCTGCGTGGCCCTGCTGCTCTGCCTCGAACTTTCGATTCAGAGTGCCCGTGGGCGCGTGGAGCGCGAGAACCGCGTGACCGTTTTCCTCGCTCCGGGGGGAGGCCCGGATTCGGAAATGCAGGTCACCGACCGAATCGTGCAGTCGCTCGGAGCCCATGCAGAGACACCCGTGCATTCGAAGTTCGTTTCGATCGCCGATACCATGGCATTCCTTCGCGAGAAGCATCCGGAGCTCCACGCCGAGCTCCGTGACCTCGGCCAGGAAGGCGAAGCGCTCGTGCCACGCGCCGTCCACCTCACTGCAAGTTTTGACGAGGGACGGCTGGGAGAGGCGGTCAGCCAGGTGAAGAAGATCCAGGGCGTGGACTCCGTCGACAGCACGGAGTCGCGCGCGGCCGCAGTGGGGCCTGCCATCCGGGGCCTGCAATGGCTGCTTCGACTCCTGACTCTTGGCGTGGTGGCCGCCTGGATCCTGGGCTGGATGGCCCTCGCCCGATCGCATGCGGCAAGCCTGTCTGGAATCGCGGGTCCGCTGCGCCTCTGGGGCGCGGGACCGTGGACTGCCCGTGCTCCCGGAATCCTCGCCGGATTATGGGTAGGGCTTCCGGCAGGCGCGATCGCCGCCGTGGCCTATGCGTTTCTGGCGCGTCCAGCGCTCCAAAAACTCGCCACCTCGAGCGCGCTTTTTGAAGCTTCGGCGATTCCCGGAGTTTCGGGGGTGTTGGTGCTCGTGATGACCAGTGCTGTGGCGGGAATCGCCTCCGGAGCGCTCTCGGGTAGCGCCGAAGCATGAAAACTTCGGTTTATCTTCTGGCATCGGCGATGATGGCAGGCGCAATCGGCGTCGCCCAGGCCGCCCTTCTTCCGACGCCCAGTTCGGTGCCGGCGGCTTCGCAGGCGAAGCGGCGCTTGTCGGATCAGCTCGATGCCATACGCGGCGAAGTCATGGATCTTCAGAAGGATCTACTGCTGGGCTTTCGTACCCGCCAGCAGGCTCGAAGCCAGATCGAGAAGATCAAGAGCCTGATGGAGCTCCAGAAGCGTGAGAGGCAGATCGGCCTGGCGCGGATGAAGGAACTCGAGAAGACGGTCGTGGAGCTCGAATCGCGTCGCTCGCTTCTTCTCGAAAAGACGCAGCAGCGCAAGGCCATGGTGCGCGGTCGCTTGAAAACGCTCCTGGGCGAACCGGAATTCCTGCGATCTCCGCTGGCGCTCAACGAAGCGGGCGAACGAGACACCGTTGGTCGTCGCATCCTGTCGTCGCTCGCACGAACCAGCATCCGCGAGCTCGAAGAGCTCCGCGTGGACCTTGCGGATGCAGAGAGCCTGGAGAAGCGGATCCAGGACGAGAAGCAGCAGCTGGCCTACCTCTTCCAGGATCTTGAAGAGCAAAAGAGCCTGCTCGAGCTCAACCAGCAGATCCAGGTCGATCTCCTGAAAAAGGAGCACCAGGCCCGCGTGGCCCAGCTCGAGAATTATCGGCGGCTCAAGGGCTCCGAGGTGCAGCTCGAACAGATGATCCGTGACTTCAATGCGCGTCGTGAGCTCGAAGCCATGGTGGAGCGCGATCGTGCCACCGCCCGCGCCGCGCGGGCGATCGAGGACGGGCTTTTCGCCCGGCTCAAGGGCAGGCTGGGCCTGCCGATCGAAGGCAGGATCCTGTCGAAGTTCGGCCGGTTCCTCGATCCCCAGAGCCAGCTCCAGGTATTCAAGAAGGGTGTCGACATCGAGGCGAGGCCCGGATCTCCCGTGCGCTCGGTGGCGGCTGGAAAGGTAGCCTTCTCGGGAGAACTGCCCAATTACGGCAAGGTCCTCATCATCGACCATGGCGACCACTACTACACGCTGAGCGGCAACCTGGGATCGGTCACTCGGAAGGCGGGAGATGGCGTCGGCCCAGGAGATCTCCTGGGCAGTTCCAGCGCCGAAGGTGCTCCGGTCTACTTTGAGATCCGCTCGCGCAACATCGCCGTGAATCCGTTGCAGTGGGTATCGAGTTCGATTAGCCTCAATCCATGAAATTCTCCCAGAAAATGGTCTCCTTTTCGATGGCCCTGCTGCCGGCCATCGCAACCGCCGCGGCCACCGACAAGCCGACCAATCGCTACGAGAACATCGAGACCTTCCAGAAGGTCCTGCACTTCGTCGAGCAGAACTACGTCGAGCCTGTCGATAATCGTCAGCTGATCCAGGGCGCCATCAAGGGAATGCTCGATACTCTGGATCCTCATTCGAACTTTCTTCCACCGCAGGTCTTCCGAGACATGAAGATCGAGACCAGTGGAAAATTCGGAGGCATCGGCATCGAGATCGGCATGAAGGAGAATGTCCTGACCGTGATCACCCCGATCGAGGACACGCCTGCCTGGCGGGCCGGCATCAAGCCCAATGACCGCATCGTCAAGATCGACGCCGAGAGCACCAAGGGAATGACCCTGGTCGAGGCCGTCGCGAAAATGCGCGGCAAGGGGGGCTCCGCCGTCACGCTTTCGATCTTCCGCGACGGCATCCAGGGTGTTCGCAACTTCACGGTCACGCGCGAGCTGATCAAGATCCAGTCGGTGAAGTCGGAGCTGCTGGAGCAGGGATTCGGTTATGTCCGTCTGTCGAATTTCAACGAGACCGCGGCCCGGGATATTCGTGAAGCGATCGGTGCTCTCGAGAAGAAGAACAAGACCCGCCTTTCCGGCCTGGTCTTCGACCTGCGTTACAATCCCGGCGGACTCCTCGACCAGGCAGTGGATGTTTCATCGCTGTTTCTCGACGAAGGCGTGGTCGTTTCGACGATCGGTCGCAACAAGGACCAGAAGGAGCTGAAGCACGCGCGGAAAGGAATGGCCCGGAAGGACCTTCCGCTTGCAGTGCTGGTGAACGGAAGTTCGGCTTCGGCGGCGGAAATCGTCGCGGGTGCCCTGCAGGACAATAACCGCGCGCTCATCCTCGGGCAGCCGACCTTCGGCAAGGGCTCGGTCCAGACAGTGATGGATCTCGGCCAGGACATGGGACTCAAGCTGACGATCGCCCGCTATTACACCCCCAGCGGCAGGAGCATCCAGGAAAAGGGCGTCATGCCGGACGTGATCCTGGATGACCTCGACGCCAAGGTGCTGGCTGAGGCGCGTCGCAATGATACTGCTCTCCGCGAGCGGGACCTGAAGCGCCACATGGCGAATCCGGAAGGAAACTCGGAGTATCGCCTCGAGGAACTCGAGTCGATCGGCAAGAAGCCGGCGAAGCCGTCGGAGTCGAAGCCTGATGATTCCGAGTCACAGCCCGTGAAGTTTGCGCCTCGTGAGGATTACCAGGTCCGCCAGGCGGTGGGCTACCTCAAGTCCTTCGAGGTTTTCGAGCGGCTCAAGCGCAAGCCGGAGGCCACGCAGCAGTGAGCCAGGGCGAGCTTCCGTTCGGCAAGGCCCAGCCGCAGCCCGGCCAGGCCGCACTGACGGTTTCCGAGCTGACGGCTCGCATCCGCGGAGTCGTCGAACCGCAGTTCCTGTCCGTCTGGGTGAAGGGCGAGATCAGCAACTGCCGTCCTGCCACGAGCGGGCACGCTTACTTCACGCTCAAGGATGACGGAGCGATGCTTTCGGCGGCATGCTTCAATTGGACTGTGCGAAATCGGCAGAGCCGGGCGCCTTTCGAGCTTCGAGACGGCCTTGAGGTGCTGTGCCGTGGAAAGATCTCCATTTATCCTCCGCGTGGCAGTTACCAGCTCACCGTCGAGCAGATCGAGCCGCTCGGTGCCGGGGCACTCCAGCTGGCCTTCGAGCAGCTCAAGGCGCGACTGTCGGCGGAAGGCCTCTTTGAGCCGAAGCGAAAGCGCTCGCTCCCGGATTATCCTCGGCACGTCTCGATCGTTACGTCGCCGACCGGCGCGGCGATTCGAGACATGCTGACCGTGCTCAAGCGCCGCGCGCCCCAGATCCGCGTGACGGTGATTCCTGCGCTCGTGCAGGGCGACCAGGCGCCCGCGCAGATCCTTCGCGGACTCGAGATCGCCAATCGCCACTCGATCGGTGAGGTCGTCGTGCTCGCGCGCGGCGGCGGCAGCATCGAGGACATGTGGTGCTTCAACGATGAACGCCTCGCTCGCGGCATCGCCGCTTCCAAGCTGCCGGTCATCTCAGCCGTCGGACATGAAATTGATTTTTCGATCTCGGATTTTGTCGCCGACCTTCGAGCCCCCACTCCATCGGCCGCGGCTGAAATTCTTTCGGGACATTGGGTGGATGCTGCTCGGCGACTCCATGAAGCGAAGTCGCGCCTGTGGGTGGCATTCCAGCGTGACCTCAACCATCGTCGGCAGATCTTCCAGCAGGTTCGCGCGCGCCTGGTCTCTCCGAAGGATCGGCTGCGCGAACAGTCGCAGAGGATCGACGATGTTTCGCTGAGGCTCGAGCGCGCCATGCGGGTGCGCCTCGAGCGCGGCCAGGCACAGCTTTCAAACCTTGCTGGAAGGCTCGATGCCCTGTCACCGCTTCGGGTGCTCGAACGCGGTTACGGGCTGGTCTCCGATCCGTCCACCGGATCGATCGTTCGCTCGGCTTCGGACATTCATTCACAACAGAAACTGAAGGTGCGTTTCCATGATGGAGAAGTTCAGGTCCAGGCTCTCTGAGGTTGCCCTGCTCACGGGGGGGGCGATGTTTTCGGTGGCGGGATGCAAGTCGGCGCCGGTCGTTCCGACCCCCGAGCTCGAAATTCAGCGACGGCAGGAGGCGGTCGACGCCGAGAGGGTGGCGGAAGGCGCGATCCATGCAGTGGCGGCGTTTCCGGGCTCCGGAACGCGCAGTGGGGGCATTGCCCGGCTGGATGTCTGGGTGCCCGTATCTTTCGCGGGAACTGCTGCAGGACTTGCGATTGATGCCGAGGTGTTCGGCAATCGGCTGCAGTTCTACCCGGTGAAAAGTTCGCGTGAAGCGGTGCTGGGCTACTCGGCTCTGGTTCCGGTTCCGTTCGATGCAAAAGCTGCTGAGCAGTCCGTGGCCGTACGCCTGCGGCGCATGGATCAGGAATCGCTCGTGCTCGATTCGCGCCTCAGGATCATCGCGGCGAATTATCCATCCGAGACCCTGACGGTGGATCCTCGGCACGTGAAGCCGGATCCGAAGGCGATCAAGCGAATCCTTCGAGAGAAGTCGATCCTCGGTAAAGTCTACCGAGGAAGTGTGCGAGAAAAATTATGGGAGGGTCCGTTCGAGCATCCAGTGTCCAGCATTCCCACCTCGGAGTTCGGAATCCGGCGCGTCTACAATGGCGAGATGCAGAGTTACCACCAGGGCAAGGACTACCGCGCCGCCGTGGGAACTCCGGTGCTGGCGTCAGGGGCAGGAAGGGTGGCGTATGCCGGTGATCTGTACATGACCGGCAACACCGTGATCCTCGACCATGGCCTCGGGCTTTTCACGATTTACGCCCACATGAGTGCGATCAGCGTTGCCGAAGGAAAGCTCTTGCCCCGTGGCGCGATGCTTGGACTTTCCGGAATGACTGGACGGGCAAGTGGTCCGCACCTTCACTTTGGCGTGAACCTGAATCGATTCAAGGTGGATCCGAACGACCTGCTCCGCGTGGCTCGGTGAGCCTCACTCGTCACGGCGTGGGCGTCATCCGCTCCAGCGCCTCGGCCATCTCCTGAAGCAGTTTCTGGTCGGGATGCGCACCGAGGAGTCCGCGAGCTTCGCCTGACTGCACCGCGAGTGCAAATTCATGAACTTGCCGGGACGCTTCAAGCATTTCCTTCAGTCGCCCGAGCAGCGCTGCTCGGGCCTTGTCGGGTGGCCCGGCGTTCAGCACGACTTCAGCCGAGAACGCCAGGGCAGCCGAAGGCCTTGAGAACTCGAACTTGAACGTTCGCAAGGCTCGTGTGGACTCTTCCTCCAGGCGGACTTCCAGCGGTGAGCCCCGCAGATCGATGGTCTTCGAGGGCTCTGCAAGGACCGCGGTCATCATCAGCTCGGCCAGTGATTTCAGTTTTCCGGAAAGTTCGACGAGCTGGGGCGTCCGCAGTCGAATCTCTTCGATGTCCGTTTCGCTCGCGGCACCTCGGATCAGTCGGCGCACCCGGACCAGCAGATCCTGTCGATAGGTGGCGATCTCCTCGAAGCTCATGTACTCGCGGTAGGTTCGGTCTGCCTCGAAGATGCTGGGCCGGAACGGTGAGGTGGAAGAGTTGATGTAGCTGCCGTGCATCCAGCGCAGGGGCTTTCCGGAGTTCCTGAGGTGTTCGTAGTACGCATGCTGGAGTTCATGCCGAAGCGCGAGCGAACCGGAGATTCCCTGGGTGATCGACGAGCTGGGGGCATAGAGCCGGGCTTTTCGTGAGGACAGGAAATTTCCAGAGCGCTTTTTGAATCCCGCCTCGAATCGTCGGCGCATCGCCGTCTCCGGATCATAGACGAGCTCACCCCGCGAGACGAGCCGATCCAGGCCTGTCGCCAGCCGATTGAGGCTCGAATCCGGGCCGGGGTCGATCAGGATTTCGAAGGCCTCCGTGGGCAGAAGATCGCTTCCGTCCCGAGATCGCGTACGAACTCGATGGGCGACGCCACTGGACTCCAGGATTCCCGAGGCCGCGCGAATGTGGCGGAGGAGCAGCTCGCGCTCGTTTTTCGACGTGCCATCGCGAAGCTCGCGCGTGGTGCTTTCGAATTCGGCTTCGAGCTCCTGGCGCTTGGTAGCGGATAGGGGAGTGCGGCGGCGGCCGGAGATCTCGAGCTCTTGTGGGATTCGAGTAGCCCGCCACTCACGAAGGGGGTTGGCCGATTCGAGCCAATCCTCAAGCTCGGTCTTGTCGGCCGGAAGATTCGGCAGGGTGATCCGGTCGATCAGCGCTCCGAAGCGGCTCCTGCAATTCGTCACAAACCCGGCATGTACCTCTGCGGTTCCGAGCGCCGAGGCGGCTGCCAGGATCGTGAGCGTCAGTGGAATGACGGATAATGCGTGGACTCGCACATCAGTCGGATCGGAATCCAGGTGCGTGCCCTTGAGCGGACGCTCGATCAGCGCTCGAATCGGTAGCCGGCACCGCGCACGGTGAGGAAGTGCACTGGATTTTCCGGGTCCGATTCAAAGAGCTTTCGAAGTCGGCTGAGAAAAAGGTCCACCGTGCGCGTCTTCGGAAGGAGAGAAAAACCCCAGACATCCTTGAGGAGTTCCTCGCGCGAGACGATCGAGCCTTCGGCGCGGATGAGGTGCTGCGCAAGCTTGAACTCGAGCGGCGTGAGCTCCACCCAGCCCTTCGGACCGCGAATGCGAAGGCGCTTCTCGTCGATCTTCCAGGTGCCGTTCCTGGCGCCGACAACGTCGTTCTCCTGGACGGGGTCGGGGATGTGCCGTCGCGCCAGCGCCGCGAGTCGGGCGTGGAACTCCTCCCACGCAAACGGCTTTGGCAGGTAGTCGTCCGCTCCCGTTTCAAGCCCCTTCACACGGTCGGGCATCTCTCCTGCGGCGGAGAGCACGAGAATCATTCCCTGGAAACCCTTCCGGCGCAGTTCCGCGCAAAGCGTGAGCCCTTCGCCATCCGGAAGCTGGCGGTCGAGGAGCAGCAGCTCGGGAAGCTGGCGCTCCATCTCCTCGCGCGCCTTCGTCAGGGTGGATGCAATCATCGTTGGGATACCGAGCTTCTTGAGCGCAGCCGAAATCGCGATTGAAAGGTTGCGATCATCCTCGACTAGCAGCGCGGAGCTGAAGAGCTGCTCTGCAGGATCTCGAGAGCTCATTTTCTAGCGGCCTTTCCGGAGATCGTGACGGTGGCGCCATGTCCGATTCCGGCGCTCGAGGCACTGATTCGCCAGCCCATCGAACGGGAAACGGTCCTGCAGAGATGGAGTCCGAGTCCGCTGCCGGGGATGGCATAAGGAGCTCCGTGCGGCGCGCGATGGAATCGCTGGAAGATGCGGCGCGACTGCTCTGCCGGAAATCCACGCCCCTCATCTTCGACGGAGATGGACCAGAGCCCTCCGCTACGGCCGGAAATGACTCGGACACGAGGCCGATCGGTGGCGAATTTCCGCGCATTGTCCATCAGGTTGCTGAAGAGCAGCTCCATCTTCTGCTCATCGCCGAGGACCGTGAAATCCAGCGCATCGCCTTCCATCGACAGCTTCGCATCGGGGCCGAGGATCTCGCGCCAACGAGTGCAGGAGCGTTGGATGAACTCGCCGAGGTGGATGGGCACGGCCCTGCGTTTCGGCGGCCCGGCCTGCCAGCGCGCTGCTTCGAGAAGATCCTCGACCTGACGCTTGAGCCGCCCGAGCTCCTCGTCGTGCGACTGCCAGAGGCGGCGGTGCTCGGCGGATTCTCCGGATTGCTCACTTCGGAGCAATCCGCCCGTGAGTTCGAGGGTTGCGATCGGCGTCTTCAGCTCATGGCTGACGTGCGCGATGAACTCCGACTGAAGCTGGTTGACCTTCATCTCCTTGAGGACTTTGAATAGAAAAACGATCACGCCGACGAGTGCGATGACGAATCCGGTCGTTCCGAAGATCAGCTTCCACATCGGCGGAGCGGGGGTCGAAGCGAGGTGGAACAGATTCGACTGCCGGGCGTACTCGACCATCTTTCGATAGTCCTGCACGAGCACCACATTGTAGGTGGTCGCCAGGGTGCCGATGAGAGCGGCAAGAGCGATCGAAAAAGTGATCCAGAGCCATCGCCTGCGGGTCATTTCTCCCAGCCACTCTCACAGAACCGTCGAGGCATCAACCCGGGGCGTTTGCCGCGCTCCAGCTGAGCCGGTACCGGGCCTTCTGCCGGTCGTATTCCACCTTGTCGACGACGGCCGGAAACGGCTTTCTTCCTCCCACCAGGAGCTCAATGGTGGCTCCGGGCTCGAGTCGAATGCTCGACTCCTCGGTAACAAGCAGGCCTGATCGGAGGCGCACGGCCTGGAGCTGGCCGCTGACGGCGTGTCCTCCTTGCCTCGTGACTGCCAGCGCCTCGATCGAGCCGCCGCACTCATGCGAGGGCAGATCCGCCGGTTTTGGGTCGATCGGCGCCCATCCCGCCCTGGCATCTCTCAGGTCGAGGATCCACGAGTATTCCGAGAGGATCTTCGGCGTCAGCTCGTCGGCAGGGAACGGGCCGAATCGTTTTCCGTTTTTGGCGAGATAAATCATGACGATCCTCCTTGCATGGCCACATGTCTTTCGCGGAGTTCGCAGCGATCGGTCACGAGCACTTCGTGCGAGCCGAGCTCATCCTCCCAGATCTCCTCGACGGTGCGTCCGTCCTTCGGATCCATGGTGGTGAAGGCGCTACCCCAATCCCACGATTTCGAGCGGCTCCTGGTGCGCGCTTGCTCCTGTGCCCTGCGGGCGAGTTCGGGATGCGCGTTCTGCCAGACGAGGTCACGCGATGCTCCATCGAGGATCTCGACCTCGACCAGGCCGAGATTCTCGATGACTTCATTGAGGCGAACCGTCATGCGACGTGCTCGCCGCTGGAGGTCCGACTCCAGCCAGCTTTCGGAGCCGGAGCGAAGCGAGGGGAGGAGCGAGGACGAGTGCGCAGCCATCCGGCGAACGGGTCCCAGGGACTTGCGAAGAGCACGGTAGGCGATCCAGTCGTCGCGGAATTTCCTCAACTCGGATTCAGTGGCGGTGGTGAGCGGCGAGCCTTCGCGGCGTATTCTCTTCGTGAGCTCCTCCGAGGAGGCCGTGATCTGCCGGGCAAGACGGACTTGTTCGGCCTTGATCCTGCTTCGAAGTTCAACGAAGCGCTTCGGCTCCGAGTTGAGCACGAGTTGGAGTGATTCCTGCGCGAGGTATTGGGGTGAATGGATGAGCTCCCAGCCTACCATCGCGGGAATTCCCGCCTCGACGTTCCTCTTCAGGAGCCGGCGAACGAGTGGCAGGAGCGCCACTGGTCTGGCGGAAAACTCTTCGAGCCACTGATGCACGGGCTGCCAGCGACGCTTGAAGCGCGATACGGCGCCGAGGGCCGCTGGAAACTGGCAGAGCTCGTTCAAGGACATCGCCAGAACCATGGGAGCCTCGGGAGCAAACGTGCGCGCGAGGAGGCCACGCTCAAGTTGAAGGGCGGTGCCGATGGCTTCGCCCGGGCGTTCTCCTTCGAGGAGCACCCACGAGAGTTCCTCGAGGGCGGTGGGAGCGCTGTTTGCCGATTTGTCGACGAGCCTGAGCCAGCGCGCCGCTTCGAGCGGCTGTCCGATCGCATAGCTGGCTCTTGCGGCAAGGATCCTCGCCGCATTTCGGTGGCGTTCGATGGCTTCGGGCCAGCGGTCGAGCGTGAGCAGGTGTGAGAAGACGCGGAGTGCTTCGACCGACTTTTTGTGGCGCGCGAGCAGGAACGCGCGTGCCAGCTGCGCCTCGACCGAGGATGCGAATCGCGACTCGAGGATCGTCGCCGTCTCTTCGCCGCCGCTGATGTCGCTGATGTCGCTGCTGAGCGCCAGGTTGAACTGGCGGAACAGGTACTCGGATCCTTCTCGTGGATTATTCTGCGAAATGACCGGAATTTCACGGAGCAAGCCCGGATTCTCCCTCTGCGATAGCGCGGGCTCCGCCCGCTCGAGTCGGTTGATGCAGGTGAGTGCCTTCAATCGAAGATCGACCGGCGTGTCCTCGGACTGGAGCAGTGCCCGATATCCGGAGCGTGCGGGGCGGACGAGGCCTGACTGGTGGAGCGCATGCGAGATCCGGAACTCCGCCGATTTTCGTTCCTCTGGAGCCAGCGCACGAACTCGCTCCTGGAGTCCGAGGGCGAGGTCGATGGTGGGGAATTTTCCGGGGATTCCC
>CAMAQA010000036.1 GCA_945860415.1 Bacteriovorax stolpii | reverse complement strand
TACGGCAGATAGGGACCGAACTGTCTCACGACGTTCTGAACCCAGCTCGCGTACCGCTTTAATTGGCGAACAGCCAAACCCTTGGGACCTGCTCCAGCCCCAGGATGCGATGAGCCGACATCGAGGTGCCAAACCTCCCCGTCGATGTGAACTCTTGGGGGAGATAAGCCTGTTATCCCCGGAGTACCTTTTATCCGTTGAGCGATGGCCCTTCCATACAGAACCACCGGATCACTAGGACCTGCTTTCGCATCTGCGCGACATGTCCGTCTTGCAGTCAAGCACCCTTATGCCCTTGCACTCTACGGCTGGTTTCCACTCAGCCTGAGGGTACCTTCGCGCGCCTCCGTTACTCTTTGGGAGGCGACCGCCCCAGTCAAACTGCCCGCCTGACATCGTCCTGTGGCCGGATATACGACCTACAGTGAGAACAGCCAAGACACCAGGGTGGTATTTCAAGGTTGTCTCCATGCGAGCTAGCGCCCGCACTTCCAAGACTCCCACCTATCCTACACAAGCCTCCCAGATGTTCTATGCCAGGGTACAGTAAAGGTTCACGGGGTCTTTCCGTCTTGCCGCAGGAACACGGTATCTGCACCGCGACTCCAACTTCGCTGAGTCTCCAGCCGAGACAGTGGGGAATTCGTTACGCCATTCGTGCAGGTCGGAACTTACCCGACAAGGAATTTCGCTACCTTAGGACCGTTATAGTTACGGCCGCCGTTTACCGGGGCTTAAATTCGAAGCTTCTGGGTTACCCCATGACCTCTCCTCATGACCTTCCGGCACCGGGCAGGCGTCAGACCCTATACTTCCTCAAAAGAGTTCGCAGAGTCCTGTGTTTTTGTTAAACAGTCGATACCCCCTAGTTTCTGCCCCCGAGTTCAGCTCATGATCGCGAAGATCACTCACCTACAATCGGGCTACCTTCTCCCGAAGTTACAGTAGTATTTTGCAGAGTTCCTTAGCTGGATTTCTCTCACGCGCCTGAGGATACTCTCCTCGCCCACCTGTGTCGGTTTCCGGTACGAGTTGATCCAAGACTCATTCCCTAGCTTTTCTTGTACGTCGAGAACACACCACTTCCGAGGGCATTACCCCTCTCGGCGTCCTGTCTCGGAGATGACTGAGAGCCGGATTTGCCTGGCTCTCACCCCTACACAGTTACACGGGTACAACCGATGACCCGCTGATGTCTTCTTCCGCAGTCCCTAGTGAATTAATAACGCCCTGGACCAAGTTCAGGAATATTCACCTGATCTCCATCACCTACGCTTTTCAGCCTCGGCTTAGGTCTCGACTAACCCTGCCCGGACGAGCCGTGTGCAGGAACCCTTGGGCTTACGGCGACAGGGATTCTCACCCTGTTTATCGCTACTCATACCAGCAGCAGCTCTTGTCATATCTCCACACATGCTTCCGCTTGTGCTTCTTCGACCTAGACAATGCTCCCCTACCACGCGCAGGATCAGCGATCCTGCGCATTCGCAGCTTCGGTACTACACTTGAGCCCCGTTACGTTTTCGGCGCAACAATCCTCGACCAGTGAGCTATTACGCTTTCTTTAAAGGATAGCTGCTTCTAAGCTAACCTCCTGGTTGTCTATGGATTGTCACATCCTTTCCCACTGAGTGTAGATTTTGGGACCTTAGCTGGCGATCTGGGTTCTTTCCCTTTTGACGACGAAACTTATCTCCCGCCGTCTGCCTCCTGCAGGGGTAAATTTATGGGTATTCGGAGTTTGATAGGGGTTGGTAACCCGGTAAGGCCCCTAGCCCATTCAGTGCTCTACCCCCCATAATTCTCTGCAAGACGCTACCTAAATAGCTTTCGGGGAGAACCAGCTATCACGCAATTTGGTTGGCCTTTCACCCCTAAGCACAACTCATCCGAGACCTTTTCAACGGGCACCGGTTCGGTCCTCCACGCCCTGTTACGGACGCTTCAACCTGGTCATGCCTAGCTCATCGCGTTTCGGGTCTAGTGCCGACAACTCATTCGCCCTATTCAGACTCGCTTTCGCTACGGCTCCCCCTCTTGACGGGTTAACCTTGCTACCGACACTAACTCGCTGGTTCATTATGCAAAAGGTACGCGGTCAGGCATTTCCCAATTTCGGGTATAGCCCTCCCACCGCTTGTAGGCACGGGATTTCAGATTCTGTTTCACTCCCCTTCACGGGGTTCTTTTCACCTTTCCCTTGCGGTACTATGCGCTATCGGTGACATGCTTGTATTTAGCCTTGGATGATGGTGCACCCGGATTCCCACAGGGCGTCTCCGACCCCATGGTACTTGGGAAATTCCTAGAGCTTGCTTCAGTTTCATCTACGGGGCTTTCACCCTCTTTGGCCAGCCTTCCCAGGCTGCTCGATTACTGTCGCAAGTCCCACATTGGACTCCCGCAACCCCACTGGACGAATCCAGTGGTTTAGGCTCTACCCGTTTCGCTCGCCACTACTCAGGGTATCTCTTACTTGATTTCTTTTCCTGGAGGTACTGAGATGTTTCAATTCCCTCCGTACGCTTCCCATGGCTACTTCACTCACCATGAGATCACAGGATTTTACTCCTGCGGGGTTTCCCCATTCGGACACATGCGGGTCATCGCTCTCTAGGCAGCTCACCGCACTCTTTCGTGGCCTGTACGTCCTTCATCGCCAGCATGTCCCAAGGCATCCATCTCGTGCCCTGAGTCGCTTATCAGTATTGTTCCTGATCAGTCTGTTGCCAGACCTCTCAGTCCCACTACTCTTCGCCTATTCGCAGATCTCTGAAGTCACGACTCCCGTCGCACTCCAGAAACGTGTTCTGCTTCTATTTGCTTTTGCTTTGTTTCTTATTTTTCCTCAGCAATTCGCTTGAAAGATTCGTGAACTCCACTCTGATTTGCCAGACGGCCTGAGGCCGACCAACAACATAGAGCGGATATTTTTCGAATATCTTTACTAACATTTAGAATTACGAAGTGCTTCAAGCTCGCTCCCGTTGCCGAGAACTCACTCGTCACAATTCATTCTTCATTCCACTTTTTCAAAGAACCCTCACAGCTCCAGGCCTTAACCTGAATCCGCTACGAACCACCGTTCGTACCCAAAACTTTTACCGCTCTTGCTTGTCC
The DNA here is from genome assembly GCA_945860415.1 of Bacteriovorax stolpii. GTDB lineage: Bacteria > Bdellovibrionota > UBA1018 > UBA1018 > UBA1018 > CAIOHW01. The sequence continues at coordinate 22,731 of CAMAQA010000036.1, read as the reverse complement.
TGTCACTCGTCGTTGAGTTGGTGGGCCTGGGAAGACTTGAACTTCCGACCCCACGCTTATCAAGCGTGTGCTCTAACCAACTGAGCTACAGGCCCAATAAACAAAAGCCTCAAATTTCTATAGAGGGCCGCAGTTGCCTTGCGCATCTGCGAACCGGGATGAATCCCTTGAAGGAGAGAGCGGACCGTTTTGTATCTTTATTGGATTCTGATTTCTCAGAATCCGAAAGACTTGACCGGATAGGTTACGTTTAACGGAGAGACGAGCTCTCACTGTAACCATCCATTCCTTAGAAAGGAGGTGATCCAGCCGCAGGTTCCCCTACGGCTACCTTGTTACGACTTCACCCCAGTCACCAACCCCACCTTCGCCGGGGGCCTCCTTACGGTTAGCCCTGACGTCTTCTGGTTGAGTCAGCTCCCATGGTGTGACGGGCGGTGTGTACAAGGCCCGGGAACGTATTCACCGCGGCGTGCTGATCCGCGATTACTAGCGATTCCAACTTCATGGAGTCGAATTGCAGACTCCAATCCGAACTGAGATTGGCTTTTTGAGATTAGCTCCACCTCGCGGTTTCGCATCCCTCTGTACCAACCATTGTATCACGTGTGTCGCCCTGGATATAAAGGCCATGAGGACTTGACGTCATCCCCACCTTCCTCCGTGTTAACCACGGCAGTCTCTCTAGAGTGCCCAACTGAATGCTGGCAACTAAAGACAAGGGTTGCGCTCGTTGCGGGACTTAACCCAACATGTCACCACACGAGCTGACGACAGCCATGCAGCACCTGTCACTCTGTCGTATTGCTACGAAGGCCGTATCTCTACGGATGTCAGAGGATGTCAAACCCAGGTAAGGTTCTTCGCGTTGCTTCGAATTAAACCACATGATCCACCGCTTGTGCGGGCCCCCGTCAATTCCTTTGAGTTTTAGTCTTGCGACCGTACTTCCCAGGCGGAGCATTTATCGCGTTAGCTACGGCTCAGCGGGGGTCAAGACCCACCAAGCCTAATGCTCATCGTTTACAGCGTGGACTACCAGGGTATCTAATCCTGTTTGCTACCCACGCTTTCGTAGTTTAGTGTCAGTACCTGTCCAGGTCGCCGCCTTCGCCGCTGGTGTTCCTCCCGATCTCTACGCATTTCACCGCTACACCGGGAATTCCACGACCCTCTCCAGGACTCCAGTCCTGCCGTTTCAGGGGCACTTCTTGGGTTAAGCCCAAGGATTTCACCCCTGACAAACAAGACCACCTACCTACCCTTTACGCCCAATAATTCCGAGCAACGCTTGCACCCCTCGTATTACCGCGGCTGCTGGCACGAAGTTAGCCGGTGCTTCCTTTGGCGGTACCGTCAGTCACTAGGGCTGTTCACCCTAATGGTTTTCGTCCCGCCCGACAGAGCTTTACGACCCGAAGGCCTTCTTCACTCACGCGGCGTGGCTGCGTCAGACTTTCGTCCATTGCGCAAGATTCCCCACTGCTGCCTCCCGTAGGAGTCTGGACCGTGTTTCAGTTCCAGTGTGGCTGATCATCCTCTCAGACCAGCTACCCATCACAGCCTTGGTGAGCCGTTACCTCACCAACTAGCTAATGGGACGCAGGCTCATCCTAAAGCGAGGGCTCTTGCGAGCTCCCTTTCCCGAAAAAGTCCTTACGACTTCCATCGCTCTATCCAGTATTAGCCCGCCTTTCGGCAGGTTATTCCAGACTCTAGGGTAGATTACCTACGTGTTACTCACCCGTACGCCACTTTACTAGGCCGAAGCCGTTCACGTTCGACTTGCATGTGTTAGGCACGCCGCCAGCGTTCGCTCTGAGCCAGGATCAAACTCTCATGTTTAAGCTGTATAAACCTAAACTTAAGCTTTAACCCTCGCTCCAATTTTCTCGTTATTAAGCATTTCTACTCAAATTGAAATTGGACCGAGACTTTCGACATCACCTGCCTGCATTCACGCTTCCAAGATCTCAAGACAGCCAGCTTTAAAGCCATCTCAACTCCTGAAAGCACAGACAGGCTGCCAATTAGCCCGCTCTCTCTTTCAAAAAATTCATCCCATGTTTTCAAAGATCGAACATTTTTCGCGAATTGTGGCTGCGTTTTGCGCGGGCCGATTTCGTGATCAACGTTGGAGTCGCGTATGTAGCCTCGCCGTTTTCTAGGTGCAACATGTTTTTTAAAAAAGTTTTTTCTTTTTTCCGGCACGCTAGGACGGCCTTGGAAGCAACCCTCCCTGGCTGCGAAATGCGATTTCCGCCTTGGCTTGATGAGAGCGGTTACCCAGGATTTTCCGAGGAGAGGCTGGAGACTTCTCCCCAGACAGCGCTTTCCGGATGGCCCACCATTTTGGGGTGGATTCCAAGCTGATGAAGACGACGGATCAGTGTCGTCTTGTTCACTCCGGTCCTTCTCGCAGTAAGATTCAAGCGTCCGCCGAAGCGCAACAGAGCTCGCTTCAAGTATTCACGTTCGAAACGGGCGAGTGACTCGTAAAAATCCAGAGTCATCGAAAATTCAGCGACACCGAGAATGCTGGCCGAACCAGGACTCACTCCGGCGATCGCCAGGAACGCCTCATCAAACCATGGTGGCAGATCCTCCAGGGTGAGCGTCTCTCCCGAACATGAGAGCACTGCAAATTCCAGTACGTTACGGAGTTCGCGGAAGTTTCCGGGCCAGGAGTAGGCCTCGAGCTTCGATGCAAATGCGGGATCCAGTCTCTTGACGCTCTTTCTCTGCTCCCTGCAGACAGTTTCGAGAATCCCGTGAACCACCTCGCCGAAATTCTCGGAAAGCTCACTGATTCCGGGCATTCGAATGGTAACCACGCGCAGGCGATGCAGAAGGTCCTCGCGGAATGTGCCTTCGCGCACCTTTCGATCCAGATCGCGATGGGTCGCCGCAATGACCCGAACATCCAGCCTGACCTCGCGGTTTGAGCCGAGCGGAGAAATCGTCCGTGACTGCAGGAACTCGAGTAGCCGCGCCTGTAGCCGTGGAGTGAGATCGCCGATCTCGTCGAGGAATACCGTTCCACCTTGGGCGAGCTCGAGCTTGCCAACACGTCGCTGGTCTGCCCCGGTGAAGGCTCCGCGCTCATGCCCGAAGAGCTCGGACTCGAGCGTACCCTCATGGAGGCAGGCAAGGTTCACGGTCACAAAGGGCTTCTCGCGTCGCCGGCTTCGAACGTGAATCTCACGAGCAATCGTGGACTTTCCGGTGCCGGTGGCACCGAGGAGCAGCACGTTCGAGTCTCCCGCAAAAGCCATGTGGATCGACTTTTGATGTAATGACAATGAATCCTGAAACTTCATTTTTCCCCCATTCGGTCCAGAAATGGACGCCTGACGCGCTTGAGCAAGCGCCGGACCAGCGCTGGAAGCACCTGAGCCATGCGTGGATTCGGTTTAGAGGCTGAATTTGTCGGGAACTGGCGACGATCAACCGGCAGTGTGTGGCGGTTCCACTACGGCCCGGAGTGATCGAAGCGAACGCAGTGCCTCGATCGTGGAAATCGAAGGCTGATATCCATGTTCGCGACGGAATGCTGCATCGGACACCACGGCCGGGTACCGAAAGAAGTCAACCAGATGCTTTGGAAAACCGAGTCGAAAACGAGAGAGGGTTCCCAGGGCTCCATAGACGAGCGCCGACGGAAGCGGAACTGCCCACGCGCCGGCGGAATCCACCGCCCTTTTGTAGGAGATCACGCCCTCTCCCGCCACGTTGTAGACCCCGGATCTGCGAGACTCGATGCTCAGGCGAATTGCTCGCGCGAGATCACTCTCATGGATGAACTGCAGCAGGGGATCGTAGCCCACAAGCACTGGGCAGAAGTCGTTTCGAAGAAGCTGGGAGATGTAATTCTGGATCGTGGCTCCGACGACATGCACGGGCCGAAGCACCTGCAGATGAATCGAGGGATTCTGAAGCATGAACATCCGGGCAAGGTTGTCCATCTCGATGGAATCGCGCAGCTCCGGAAACGTCTGGCTCGCACGAAGCGGATCATCCTCGAGAAGGTGTCCGGGATTGTGCGGATGCGCGCCATAGACGTGGAAAGTGCTTAGTACAACGATCCGAGAGACGCCATGCCGCCGGGCGAGCTGCAGGAGATTTCGGGTTCCGAGAACATTCGTATCGTAACGATCGGAACTCCGAAGACGGGCACCCACCGGGATTCTTCCGAGATGCAGGAGAACGTCCACCCTGTGCGATCGAAAAACTTCGCCCATCCGGCGATGCTGGTAATCGATGACATGGAACTCCCCGGGAAAGTCCTTTCCTTTAGGAAGAGGTCGCGGATCGACTCCGACGAGGTCATAACTGTCCGCCAGGTTCGCCACTGCGATTCCCGCGAGACCCCCTGCCGCTCCGGTGATGAGGACCGTCTCTCTGCCGGACATCAGCCTGCACCCCCGGTAAAGACCTTGCCGCCCCGACGCTTGATTGAGTCGTCGACCATGGCCTGGATCCTGTCACGCACCTGCGCAGCCATCGCTTCGATCTCCAACTCCGGCCCATCCGGATCGCCCTGAAAGACCATGGGAGCACCGAAATCAATCGTCACCTGGGTGGGCAGAGGCAGTGCGCCGATGGGTCCAAGGAACGGGAAAAATGGCGTCATAGGAAGATACGGGGCCCCGAGAAGTTTCGCGATGGGCTTGAGAGCGGTGACGGAAGGATAGGCCTCCTCGCACCCCACGACTGCAACTGGAATGATCGGAGTTCCGGTCTCGAGTGCGAGACGCACGAACCCGGTACCGAAGCGCTGGAGCTGATAGCGCTGGAAGATGGTCTTTCCGCTTCCGCGGACTCCCTCTGGAAACACGAGGACACACTGCTCTTTCTCCAAGAGCTCACGACAGTTGCGGACATCGCCAACGATCTGCCCCATTTTGGAAAAAAGGCTGCTGATGAACGGAAGGCCGGGCACCCAGCGCTCGATCATTCCGCGGACCACGCGTGCCGGCCGCGCCTCCAGCAGCATCGACATCCCGATGAGCATTCCATCCAGAGGAATCTGTCCGCCATGGTTTGAAATCAGCAGGACCCGGCCCGGCGGAAGGTGAGGCAATCCGGAAGCACGAACTCGAAAATAATCCGTATAGATCCAACGGGTGACCGCAAGAGCGGCCTTGAGGGTTTCCGGATCGAGGCCCCAATCATCAAATCCGGCGGAATTAATGTCGAGCTGCGCATCATCGATGCGTCGTTTTTCCGAATCTGTGAGTCCCAGCTCGATAAGAAGTTTCTTCCAGCCCATGGAAGACTCAGGATATCGTATCTCGTGCATGGCTGACATTCTCATTTGCGATGATGACTCGACTTTCCAGCTCGCCACGAAACTCGTCCTGACCAAGCAGGCCGGACACCGCTGCCACACCGCCAAGAATACCGACGAAGCATGGGTGATCCTGAAGAAACAAAAAATTGACGTCCTGCTCCTCGACATCGAGATGCGGACCCACGAGGAGGGTCTGGAGTTCCTGCCTCGAGTTCGAGAACTTGATCCGGATCTGCCCATCATCATGAGCAGCGGAAAGACGGACCTCGAGTCGGTGCGCCGCGCTCTCCGCGAGGGAGCCTGGGATTATTCGCCGAAGGGGGCTTCGCCCGATGACCTGCTGCATTCCGTCTCGCAGGCCCTCCAGCACCTGAAGGATCGTCGTGAAGTGCTGCTTTCTCAGGCGGAAATACGCAGAGCTGCGCGGCATGACTCCATCCTGGGCGAGAGCGAGCCGGCACGGCGGCTTCGAACAACGCTGGAGAGGTTCTCAAAAAGCGATGCCCCGGTATTGATCTACGGAGAAACTGGAACAGGCAAGGAGCTCGCCGCGCGATCTCTTCGTCCAACCCGAGCCGATGGCTCACTCGCTCCGTTCGTCGCCGTGGATTCGGCGACGATCCAGGGCACGATGGCCGAGAGCATCCTTTTCGGACACGAGAAGGGCGCCTTTACCGGGGCTGACAAGACCGTTCGCGGGCTCTTTGAAGAAGCCGACGGAGGAGTCGTGTTCTTCGACGAGCTCTCGAACATGCCCCTGGCGATCCAGCAGAAGCTGCTTCGAGTGATCCAAGAGAAAGAGGTCGTTCGCCTGGGCTCGCACCGTCCGATTCCTGTTCAGTTTCGAGTGGTCTGCGCGAGCAACCAGGAGCTCGAGAAGCTCGTGGCAGAGGGACGCTTCCAGGCCGATCTTTACCAGCGGCTGAATGTCCTGCCGCTCCGCCTTCCCTCGTTGCCGGAACGGCGCGAGGATATTCCCCTGCTTGCCAGCGAGTTTCTACGCCGAGCACGAGGGGGATGGAGCTTCAGCGCCGAGGCCATTCAATGTCTGTCGGATTACTCCTGGCCCGGAAATATCCGTGAGCTCCAGAACGTCATCTCCTATGCGGTCACCATGGCGGACGGACCGGAACTCGACGTTGGAGATCTGCCCGAGAGGCTTCGGGCGGGAGTGCCCTTGATTCTTTCTGCTGCCGAGCCCAGTCTGCCTGCGAACACCGGCTTCTACTCATCAGTGCTCGACTATGAAGCGAAGCTTCTGAAGTCCGCACTACAAACACCTTATCGATCCGTGTCTGAACTGGCCGAAAGGCTCGGAATGGATCGATCGCACCTCTACACCAAGCTCAAGCAGCACGGACTCAAGCCGCAGCGCCGGGGTGAGTGAATCGCGGCTGATTCGTCACCAGAACAGGAGAGGCGCGCCCACGCTAAGACCCACGCTGCGGGAAAGCGCCTGGTTTCCATCACCGGCGACTTCTCTCCACGAGAGGTAGTTCAGCTCTCCGAAGAGCTTCGAGCTGCCAACTCGCAACCAGGTGTTGTAGTACGCCTTGCCGGCGATCGGGGGATAGAAGAACCCGCCCACGCTCAGGTTGGTGCGACGACCAAACGCATCGCGATAGATCATCTCAAAACCTTGGGGAGCGCCGAGACGGTGCTGTGTTCCCAACGGGGACTGGAAGCTGATCAAATGGAAGCCGAGCAGCAGGTTGACACTGAGCCGCTCATCGAGCGCACGGGTCGACTCGCTGTGAAAATAAAGACCGAAGTCATTGTACCAGTCTCCGTGAACTGGAAATGCATCGAAGAACACCATGCGCGAGCCTTCGGCGAGAAAGTACGATCCATACAAGGTCGTGATCGGGGCAACCGTCTGCACGGTTGCCTTTCCTGGAACCTGGATCAGGTAGGAGTACGGCCCCAGGCCCACTCCGAGGAATGCCGTCTTGAGCTGGCGAGGCAGTTGGGCCCGAATTTCAAATTCGGTTCCGGAGGAATCCGAAAAGGTCGCGCGCGGATGTTCGGCGGAGAGAAGCGCGATTGCAGCATGCGTGGAGCCGCTTGAGGAATCCTGTGGAATACCGCCCACCACCACTGGAGGCTGAACCCCTGCCCATCCGACATGAACCTCAAGCTGGGGAACAGAACTCTCTCCGCTACGACTATGGACCAGTCGGCAGCCCAGAAAAACCCACTGTTGGGTCGGCAGGGATGATTTTTGGATCACCTCGAGCCGGTGGGGTGAACACGATGCATCCACAAAGACTCTGCTCGAGAGGCGCGCGGCTGCCGAATCGGGTGGCGGCGAAAAGACCACCTCAAAGGGATGCCGGGTGACCTTTTTCTGGCGCAGCACAGTCAGCTCGTGGATGCCGGAGAAAAGCGACACGGGCGCCTCTCCCCCCGGCAGCGGAATCTGCTGAACAGATCCGCCGACTTGAAGCTGCACCAATTCGGCATTCTGGACGCTGAGCCGCACTCTGGCTCGGGGCAGGACGAGCAGGCGTCCCACGCGAACCCAGGTGAGGCTGCCCGGAACCAGCTCCATGTGGACGCCCGAGGGCGCAGCGCCCGTCCAGCGCACCTGGTAGTCCGACTCTCGAAATGGAGCGACTTCAAAGGCCGTAGGAACTGCCTCCGAAATCAGCTCTTGGGAAACTTTTTCAGCGAGAGAAACCGGCTGCGCGGCTAAGGTCGGCGCAATTCCACCGGAGCAAAACAGAAGGAGCAAAGCCCGACGTAAGATCATGAACACGAGTGTACGGTGCCGGGCGACAAACTCAATTAGGGAGGGAGTGAAAAATGGTGGACCTGAACGGATTCGAACCGATGACATCGTGCTTGCAAAGCACGCGCTCTACCAACTGAGCTACAGGCCCACCGAACGAGAGCTCTCCGTTTAGTCAAAGCCGGGCGAATTGGCAAGCTCGCTTTATCCATGAAAAGCACATAATCTGATCTCCGATGAGCCAGCTGACTCCGGAGAACTACCAGAAAGGTTTCCTGATCGATGAAGAGCTGATGGGAGGCGTGAGCACCACGGGCTCGACCCACTTGGCCTTTGTCCTGCGGCACACGACCGGAGAATACCTCGGCACTCAGGAATACTCCGACCTCTCAGCAGCCTTGGCCGTCATCAATGCCGTTCAACGCCAGTGGAAATACGAGTCTTCTTCGCAGTGCGGAGGCGGCGCCTGTAATCCCGGAACGTGCGGAACGGGCTCGTGCAAGAAGGTGCTCGCCCGCTTGAACGTCGATTGCTGCGATTCCTGAGCGTCGCGCTTAGATGATGACGGTCTCGCGGATCCGGCTAATAGAGCGGGCCTTGCCAGTCGACTCATCCAGATCAATGATCACGCAGCCATAACCGCCCGGTCCTTCGGCCGGCTCGTACCGGACGGGCCGCTGGGTCAGGAACTTCTGGATCGAGAGCTCTTTTTTCACTCCGATGACCGAGTCAAAGCAGCCGCACATGCCAACATCCGTGATGGCTGCCGTGCCTCCGGCAAGGATGCGCTCGTCGGCCGTCTGGACGTGCGAATGGGTTCCGACGACGGCACCTACCCTGCCATCGAGAAAATGGGCAATGGCCTGCTTCTCGGAACTGGCTTCTCCGTGGAAATCCACGAGAACGCAATCCACTCCGACTGCGTCGAGCCTTTCGAGTTCCGCTTCGGCAGCGCGAAACGGGCAGTCGATCGCCGGCATGAACACGCGTCCCATCACCTGAATCACCCCCAGCTTGAGCTTCGGATTCCTGCGCGAATGGACGACGGTCGATCCGCGTCCCGGCAGCCGATGCAGCGGGTGATCGGGATAATTTGCCGGACGGAGCAGGCGGGTGGTCGTCGCCATGTAGGGAATGATCTGCTTCTGATCCCAGGCGTGATTTCCGGTGGTGATCACGTCGACGCCGAGGTCGAAAAACTCCTGCGCCTGCTCTGGCAGGATGCCATGGCCATGGGCCATGTTCTCGCCATTGACCACGATGAAATCGATGCCTTCGGGCTCCACCCATTTGCGGATAGCAGCCTTCACGGCCTCTCGGCCGGGCTTTCCGTAGACATCTCCAAAAAAAAGAACCTTCATTCAGTTACCGCCGAAAAATGACAGGACCCGATCCTGCCCCACGATCGCGCTCATGCGAGGCTCGTCGGGCCGCTGTCCGGGAAGTTCGGGGAGGAGTTGAAAATCCGCCGCCACAGCCACCCGGAACAATTCCGGATGGTGTGCGAGAAAGGTGTCGTAGAACCCGCCTCCCGTTCCCATCCGTTCGCCCCGCTCACTGAACGCAACGCCGGGAACCCATACGCCGGCCATGCGCTCCGGGTCAATCTCAGGAAGGTCATGATGGGGTTCAAAGAGGTTCTTCATCGAGGAACATCGCACCCAGTGCTCAGCGACGGACTCGTCGGCCACGTGCCAGTTCATTCCGGCCGCCCGATCCATGGGATCGCACATTCGCGGATAAGCCAGAGCCACCCCCGACTCGCGCATAAACTGGAGCGATACTGGAAGCGACCACTCCCAGGGAAGCGCCCGGTGCACACCCCAGCACTGGCCCGGCTTCGGCAGGATCACCTCGCGCAGGTACTGGAAAAACTGGATGTCCAAAAGCTTTTCAATCCGGCCATGCTCACGCGGATCCAGGGACTTTCGGCGAGCCTGAATGCGGGCGCGAAGTTCAGCAGCAGGCTCGGACATGGTTCAATTTTCCGATGAGACGGACTGAGATCGTCCCTCGGCACGATCGAGCATCTGGCGGGCTTCGGCCAGTCGAGCACTGATCTTGGATCGCTGCGACAGTAGCCGACGCCTGGATTTGACGTACTCTTCTGCAAGATCCAGAAGCGCTAAAAGGAGCACACGGTTCTTATTGGGGGTTCCGGAGAGCCTTCGATTGGCCTCCTGGAGACGAAGCTTCACGAGTTCGGCGACTTCGCCCACCACCTCGGGATCTTCAGACGCGCGAATCAGCAGTCGCTCGCCCAGGATATCGATTTCCATTTCGGCGCCGGCACGGCTGGAATTCGGATCGATTCGGCTCATGGCGGAAAACTAACCTGAAAAGGGAACGGAGATCGAGCCGAAACTCAGCGCTGGATGACTCGAACCGACCGCATGCCCGGGACAGACTCCATCACCGGGACAAGCTGCGCCGGATCACCCAGAATGACGATGACAATCGGATCAAAAGACATTCGAGTCTTCATGCTGCTCGAGACGGATTTGGCGCTCCAGCGTCCCAGCTCGGACTGCCAGCCAGGAATGTCGAGCCATGCCCTTCCGGAAAGAGCGGCGTTCAGCCGCTGCTCGACTTTCTTGCGTGGAGAATCCTGGGCCGCAGGAACAGCAGCGAGGGTTTCGTCACGAGCTTTTCGAAACTCCGGCTCGGTGAGTCCGTCATTCACGAACCACTGAAACAGATCAATCGTGGCAGGAAGAACATCTGAGGCATACTCCGGCGTTGCCGTTCCGGTGATCGAATAGGGCCCCACGCCCTGCGAGACGCCGACGACCTGATTGAAACCACTGCTGGCCCACGTGAGCCAGCCATTCAAGTTCGGCGCAAATTGCGCGAGGCGCGAATCGGGACCAACGCCGAACGCCCTGTTGGCGAGCTCGAGTCCGATTCGCTCCGAGTCCGAGGATGCCACTCCAGGCAGCAGCACCTGAAAAGGAACGTCAACGGAAGCAGGGTCGGCAATGACGACTCCGGAGACTCCGCTGCTGGTGGGAGTCGGAAGCACGCCCGGCTTCGAGACGACTTCTGGAATAGACGAAAGAATCTGCGAAATCTTCGAGCGGACCACGGCTTCATTTTGGGGAGCAGTCACTGCCAGAGCGAAATTCGAGACCCCGTAATGATCACGGTGAAATTGACGGACATCCGTCGCGGAGATCCGGGCAAGGCTGGAGGATTCTCCCTCAGGAGCAGCCTGCGCCGGCGTTCCGGAATAAAGCTCGCGCATCGCAACACGGGCAATGAGTCGACGAGCATCCTGGACAGCGGAGCGAGATTCCGCCAGCAGCTCAACCCGGAGACGATCCATCTCCATGGGATCAAACTCAGGATTGCTGAAGACATCGCGCAAGAGGTGCAGGAACGCATCCAATCGGTTGGCCGGAAAACGGCAGCGAAACCGGGTGAACTCATGCTGCGTCTCAACGCTGATGGTTGCCGAAATGGCACGAAGCGCCTGATCCAGGTCGGCGTAGGGGCGGGTCGTGGTGCCCCGAAGCAGTGCGCGCGCGGTGAAGTGAGCCAGGCCCGGCTTGTCGAGTCCATCCCGCAAGCTTCCAGAACGGACCACCCAGTGAAGATGAATCTCGGAGGCGGAAGGATCCTGTTCGTGGATTACCGTCCAGGACTTCGCTGCCCACGCAGAAGAGGTCCAGGCGAACGCGGCAGCAAGGCAGACCAAGAAAAGACGAGAAAAACGGACCATATTGTTCGGTTTATCTTTCGGACGGTCGGCCGGCAACTGGGAAAAGTTTGCCTCTTGTCGCGGCCCTTGGTCCTGAGACACTGGATGGGAGGAGTACCCCCATGGCCATCACTCGAGAATACCAGAGAAATTCCGCTAAACCCGCAGTCCAGGACGCACCGACGAACCTGGCAACCGCGGAAGAGAACGGTGAAAAGCCAGTTCAGATCGATGGCTTCCATCAGGTGGTGGAAATGCTCATGGCCGCCGATCCGGCGTTTCGTGAGTCGCTGCTGACGCGGATCGCGCGTCGCGACCCTCGCCTTGCGAAGTCGCTTCGCGAACAGATTCTCTGATATAAGCCCCGTGTGACCATTCACAGCTCGATTGATCTCGGAACCAATACCTGTCTCATGCTGGTCTGCTCCAGCCTGCCGGGGAAGGCGGACTTCCGCGTCCTCGACGACCTGGCGACGGTCGTCCGCCTGGGACAGGGAGTGGACCGGAACCGTTGCTTCCACCCCGATGCGATGGAACGCACCCTCACCTGCCTGAAGCGGTACTCTACCCGCCTTCGTGAACTTGGGGGCGACCCTGCGAAGACGATTGCCGTGGCAACCAGCGGTTCTCGCGACTCATCGAACAGCGCCGAGTTCTTCGCTCAGGTGGAAAAGGCGACCGGCTTTCAGTTTCGTCGGATCTCCGGAGACGATGAAGCACGATTCACGCATTTGGGCGGCATGCTGGAAGGGATGGATCCAGGCACCACCGCCGTCGTCGACATTGGTGGCGGAAGCACCGAATTCAAGACCGCTTCGGGCGGCATGAGCGTCGACATGGGAAGCGTCCGCTTCACCGAACGCTATCTCCTGGGCGATCCGGTCACTGATGAAGAATTCTGGAAATGCCAGGAAGCCGTGGATGCGACCATCCACGAGTCCGGACTTCCGCGCTGGCGCAGCTCGATTGCGCGCGAGACGCGCCTCTGCGCCGTGGCGGGCACGGCGACCACGCTTGCTGCCTGGTTTTTGGGACTGGAAAAGTTCGACGCCTCGAGAATCGATGGACTGACGCTGTCGCGTGGAGACATCCACAGGCAGGTCGAAGATCTCAAGTGGCGGACCATTGCCGAACGACGGGCGCAGCCCGGCATCGAAGAAGGCCGCGCAGACGTCCTGCTTGCCGGCGCGCTCATCCTCTGGCGCTCCATGGAGCTTCTGGATTTTGTGGAGGTCACGATCAGCACCCGTGGACTTCGATACGGCGTATTGAAGCTCGCAGAGGAGCGCTGAAGATGGCGCGCGGAGTACAGCCCTCTCCCGCCCTGGTAGTCTCTTCGAACACGCCCATCTCGGAATGTGTTCGGAAAATGCGCGAACATTCAGTCGGTTCTCTGCTCGTGATGTCCTACTCGGATCCGTCGCAGCTGGCCGGAATCTTCACCGAGCGCGACCTGCTCAAATGGATCGATGAAGTCCAGCATGGAGGACACTGGGACAAGCCGGTGGCCCACCTCATGAGCAAGCCCGTTGCCACGATTTCGGTGTCTGACCTCGACCGGGCGGCCGAACTCATGATTCAGGGACGCTTTCGCCATCTTCCTGTCACCACGAGCGACGGCGGAGTCACGAAGATTCTCGGCGTGATCTCGATGAGAGACCTTCTGGCAGAGTTCGTGGCAGTGAAGTCGCGCCCGGGAAAATTGGCGGCCGTTTCACAGGCTCCCGCGACCTATCTCGCGACTGACTATTCGGGAGATGAGGTGCGAAAGCTGCTCACCCTGGGCGGCAAGCTTGATGTTCGAAGAACCGAGTTCACGGCATCCGTGAACCCCACGACCCTGGCGCTGCTCCTGGATCTCGACGGGGTTGCAGCGAGAACCTGGGCTGCATTTCTACAGGAGCTCAATCGAATGGACCGACATCCGCCAACGGTCGTCTTTTTCGATCCTAGGATGCACGACGACGCCCATGTCGAGCTGCTGAGAAAGCTGTCGCGTCCCGGGGCTTTGGAAGTGTTTGCCAAGCCCCTGAACGTGATCGGGTTTCTTGCCCGCATCCGCGAACTTTCCGGCGCCTGAGGCGCATCACTCACCGAAACAGCTTTTTGAAACCGCCAGGCAGTGCCTTCTTGATGGCGTCTCCGAGCTGCTTCGTCGCCTCAGATTTGAGCTTTTCCTTTGCCGACCCGCCCAGGTTGGCGAGAGCCACGCGCGTGAAATGCTCGGGAAGCTCCATGTACGATGGGCAAGGCTTCGAAACGGTGCAACCTACCGTGAGCGGAATCACCACCGGCTTGCCCTTTTCCGCCAGCAGGTTCTGCACGGGAACTCCGGCGACCTCGACCGAGATGTCCTTCGCCCGAGTCAGGTTGTACGTGTCGACGAGCTCGAATTTCGCATCGAGCGAGAGATCCTGCAGGTTCACGGCGACACGGCCCTTGAGGTCGATTCCTTTGTTCGGCTCGGCCTTGGCCTCGAAATCCGGTGCACTGAACTTTCCGCCCGAAAGCTGGAACTTCGACCGTATGAATTCGTAAGCGGATTCTCGGGAACCCGGAGCACCGAGGCGACGTCCCTGAAGCGCAGGCACTTTTTCGGCCACCTTGCCGAGTGACTGGTTGATTCCCTCAAACGCCATCTTCGTGATGTCCAGGGTCGCGAATCGGGCCTGCTTCACGTCAAAGCTGCCCTTCATGTCGAGTGCACGGATCGCAGGATCCACGTTGAAGCTGGAACCTGAGCCGGAAACCGAGACGCTCAGTTTGCCGAGGAGCGTGTTCTTCAGGAAAGAAAACTGTGATTCAACGGCTTGCTGAAGCTGCAGACCGTCGACCTTGCCGGTGAACGAATACGTGGGCTTTGCCGGCTTCATGTCCATCCGGCCATTGAAGACTGCACTTCCATCAAAGAGTCGGACACTGGCAGATTCGAGATTCACACCCAGATCCTTCATCGTCGCCACGGCGTTTACCTGAGACATGGGTGCCTGATAGGCCTTGAACTTCTGAAGCTTAAGCGTGATCCGAGCCTCTGTGGCTCGAGCAATGGGGTTCTTGCGCATCGGCTCGAGGAGGGCATCCAGATCTTCAGCGGTAACACGGCCACCCGCTCCTGGAGCTGGAGTTGCTCCGGTTCTTGCTGCAGCTGCCGCCGCGGCCTGCTTGCGCGCGGTGAAGTCGATCCACTGGTCGAGATCCATCGAATTGCCCGATGCATCCAGCGAAATTCGGGGCTTGAGGAAGTCCACGAGTTTTCCTGTGACTTGGAGATCGCTGCCCGGAGCGGCCAATCTCAGATCGATGCTCTCGAGCTGGTTGGTTGCGATCCGCAAGGTGCCATCCACGCGAGGACTGGCCTTGAACATCGGATGAGTGAACCCGATGGATTCCAACTGGAGTTTTCCGCCGTAGCGGAGAGCTGAGGCCGAACCACCGAGATCCAGCTCAAGCGAGGACTTGCCTGAAAGCTGATACGTCTGGAGCATCGGAACGAGCTCGCCCCAGGGCTTGAGCTCGATCGGATTGGTGCGAGCCTTCAGCGCCAGCTTCGGCTCTGCCGCAAGGTCGTGCACCCGTCCGGTCATTGCCAGCTCGGCGTTGTGGAACCTGGCAATCAGCGAATCCACTCGCAGCTCCGACGAGCCGATGGCGAGCTTTCCGGCCAACGAGAGCGGGATGCCCTCCTTTTTCATGAAAAGACCCGGCATCTCGATTTCGAGCTGATCGGCGCTGGCCTGCACCGAAGCGCCCATTTCCTTCAATTCTGATCCGGACAGCACCGGAGTCGTGTCCAATTCGAGACGGACCGGCCCCGCCACTCGAACCTGCTCGCCCACTTTCGTGTCGAGCAGGGCCTCGACTTCAAGCTGGGTTGGCTGGGTCAACGATGCATCCTTGAGCCGCACCTGCAGTCGATCCACCTTGCCTTCAAACCTGGCTTGTTCATCGAGGAAGCTCAGCGAACCATCACGGATCTCCAGGCCCAGCCGGGCGCGAGCTGCGATGGCAGGAACCTGAACTTCCGACCTCTTGGGCTCTCCAGCCGAGGGAGCGGGCTCGGCGGTCGGAGACTTCTTCACCAGGGTCATGACATTCAAATCACCCTTGGAATCTCGAACGACTGAAATCGTCGGCTTCACCATGACGAGCGTCAGTCGAGGCGCACCCGAGAGTACCGAGGAGAAAGGAAGAACAAAGGAGGCGTCAGCGACACTGACCACCTTCCGACTCTTCGCGTCCTGGAGCTCCAGTCCAGCAATGTCGACCTTCACCCTGCCCCACAGCGAAAGCTTGAGCTTTCCGAGTTCAAGTCGACCATCGATCATCGAATTCGCCTTTTCGACGAGCTGCGGTCGATAGCGATCGACATCGACAAAGAGCGGAATGGCAACTGCTGCAATGACGAGCAGGGCAAGCAGCCCGCCAAGGATCAGGACGATCTTTTTCATGTTCATGATTCAGGACTCCAATTGGGTTGTCGCTGCGACGGCTTTTCGGATCAAGTCCTGGATCAGGGCGGGATTCGCCCTTCCCTTGGACTTCTTCATGACCAGACCCACCAGAAAGCCCAGGACCTTTTCCTTGCCGGAGCATAGCTCCTCGACCGCTTGCGGGTTCTCGGAAAGAACGGCCGATACCAGCGGCTCGAGTGCTCCGGCATCATTCTGCTGAATGAGTCCTTCACGTGCAACGATGACGTCGACCGAATCGCCGGAAGACCATGCCAGTTGCAGGACCTTCTTGGCTGCCGTGCTGGAGAGCTGGTTGCCCAGGAGTAGCTCGACGAGCCGAGCAACATGGATGGGCGTGACCCGGGCAGATTCGAGCGCGAGCCCCGCCTCGTGGCTGAGGCGTGAGAGCTCTCCTGAAATCAGGTTTGCCGCAGCTTTCGCGAATGCGTCGACAGGAAGCGTGGACACGAAGCTCGCCATGACCGATTCGAAGAACTGCATCCACTCACGCGACGACGTCAGCAGCCGCGTATCTTGTGCCGGAAGGAGGTAGTCCTTCCGATACCGATCGCGCTTCTGGGCAGGAAGTTCGGGAATGGCACGACGCTCCTCCTCGATCCAGTTCTCTGGAACCACGATCGGCAGCAGGTCAGGATCCGGAAAGTACCGGTAATCCTCGGCTTCCTCCTTCGTTCTCATCGAGAACGTCTGGTCCTTCTGGGGATCGTAAAGCCGCGTCTCCTGCACCACGACCTTGCCCGCCGAAAGAACGGCAACCTGGCGCTGGATCTCGAACGCGATCGCCTTTTCGACGAAACGGAAGGAATTCACGTTCTTGATCTCGACTCGGGTTCCGAACGGGCTGCTTCCTTTGCGCCGGATGGAAACGTTCGCGTCGCAGCGAAAGTTTCCTTCCTGCATGTTGCCATCGGTGATTCCCAGCGTGGTGACGATTGCATGCAGCTCGCGCAGGTAATCACCCGCCTCTTCGGGCGTCCGGAGGTCGGGCTCTCCGACGATCTCGATGAGGGGAACGCCGGCACGATTCAGGTTCACGAGAGTCACCCCGAACTCGTGCACGCTCTTGCCTGCATCCTCCTCGAGATGGATCCGGCGCAGGCGGGCCTGCTTTCTCGCTCCATCGACTTCAATCTCGACCACTCCACCTTCGCAGATTGCTGAGTCGTACTGGCTGATCTGGTAGCCCTTAGGAAGATCCGGGTAGAAATAGTTCTTTCGGGCAAAGACGCTCGCCTGACGGATTCGCGACCCAACGGCCAGCCCCGCCCGAACTGCAAGACGCACGGCCTCGGCATTCATGACGGGCAAGGCTCCGGGATGTCCGCAGCAGACTTCGCAAACGTTCTGGTTGGGCTGCAATGAGGAGACGCTGACTCCCGCCGGGGGACTGGCCGGACAGGAGCAGAAGATCTTGGAGCGGGTGGAGAGCTGGCAGTGGACCTCCAGACCGATCACCGCTTCAAAGTCGAGCACACTCATCGTAGTGCCTCCACGTCGAGTCCCGCCTGGAGCAATCCGTTTTCATCGAAGGGTCTTCCGATCAGCTGCAGGCCGATCGGAAGACCGGTGGAGTCGGCTCCGATGGGGACGCTCAGGGCGGGAAGTCCCGCCAGATTTGCGGGAATCGTATAGAGGTCGTTGAGGTACATCTGCAGCGGAGACCGTTCGAGGGCCCCGCGGCGGAAGGCGGTGCCCGGCGCCACCGGACCGGCAATGACATCCACCTGTTCGAATGCCCGAGTGAACTCCTCGGCGATCAATCGTCGAACCTGGCACGCCTTGCGGTAATAGGCGTCGTGATATCCGGCGGAGAGGACGAAGCTGCCGAGTAGAATGCGGCGCTTGACCTCGCGTCCAAAGAGCGCTCTCGCCTCTTCATAGAACGCTTCCAGCGACTCCGCCTGCATTGCGGCCTCGGACCGGACTCCGAAGCGGACGCCGTCGTAGCGCGACAGATTGCTCGATGCCTCGGCCGTGGCGATGACATAGTAGACCGGAATGGAATGGACCAAGTTTGGCAGCGAAAGCGGCACGAGCGTCGCTCCGGAGGCACGCAGGCGCTCGAGCACCCGGTCGATGGTCGACTTCACCTCGGGGTCGAGTCCTTCCACGAAGAACTCAGCAGGCACCCCGATGCGAAGTGGTCGTCCCTCGGATGAGAGAGAAGGTCCGGAGCCCGAGGGCGCGATTCGCGCAGAGGTGGCATCTCGAGGATCATGCCCCTCGATCGCGCGGTAAATCCCGGCCAAGTCGGAAACATTCCTGGCCATCGGGCCCACCTGGTCGAGCGAAGAGCCGAAAGCCACGAGTCCGAATCGACTGACACGGCCGTAGGTCGGCTTGAGTCCGGCGATACCGCAAAAAGACGCAGGAAGCCGGATCGACCCGCCAGTATCACTTCCGAGCGCTGCAAGCGCCAGATCAGCCGCGACGGCCACCGCGGAACCACTGCTGGAGCCTCCGGGCACGCGCTCCTTTTGAAGCGGATGCGCAGTAGGACCAAAAGCCGAATTCTCTCCAGATCCGCCCATGGCGAACTCATCGAGATTCGTTTTACCGAGGAATACCGCTCCAGAGTCACGAAGCCGGGCGACACAGGTGGCATCGAAAGGTGCTCGATAATTCTCCAGAAACCGCGAGGCGCAGGTCGTCCGTTCGCCTCGGACATGAATATTGTCCTTGATTGCAACCGGCACTCCGAAGAGGGGAGACCGCTCGAGCAGCCTGTCAAGACCCTCGCGCGAGAGGCATTCATCCAGCTCGCGGGCACGTTCGAGGGACTGGCCAGCAAACTCTGAAAGGTAGGCGCAGAGGCTCCGACTCAACGCCATCCTCTCCAGGTACGACGAAACCACCTGCTCCACCGTGGTGGAACGTGAGCGCAGGGACTCATGAAAATCCGAGATCGAGCTCGGGCCGGTCGCTTCGCTCACGAGTTTCGACTCCCCCGCTGGGCAACAGCCTGGGGCACCTGGAAGGCACGCTCCGTGAGCTCAGGAGCGCCTTCCAGGATCGCCGCGGATCGCTCAACGTTTTTCTCAGGACTGCGGGGCTGGTCTTCGCGCAACGATGCCGACTCGGTTCCTGGAAGCAGTTCCAAAAGCGGATGGATGAAGGGGTCGACTCCATTCGTGGCAACGGAACGAAGCTGGTCGACGTGATCGAGGATCTGTTCGAGCTGGGGCAGCAGCTCCGTGATCTCCTCGTCAGTCAGCTTCAAACGAGAGAGCCGAGATGTCTTCTGAACCCATTCCCGGTCGATGCCGGGCTTCTTTTGCTCATGCCCCATGAAGAGAGGCTAAACAAAAGGGCTGGGAAACTCCACCTCGCCGATTGCTGCGGTCGACCGAATGCCATGGCATTGCGCCAGCTCCGACACGAATTCGGCCATGGCAGCGCGCTCGTCATCAGAAGAGAAGTCGAACTCCGCCGTCAAACGATGGGCATAGGAACGCTCGCTCACGATATGGCCCTGCCGCATCGGGGCGAGGCGCTCCGTGATGACGGCGCGTACGGTAATCGGTCGGGGATGGTGGAGCGTGACATTGACCTCGTCACCCGGATTCAGGGAAATGCTGGAAAAGAGCCGGAGTCCGCGGAACGAAACGTCATTGAGCAGGACACGCGCGTCAAAAACCTGGCTCGGGGTGGAGATCCGCGCCAGTACCCGCCGAAGGTGGGGGATGTTCAACGTAGGATTTCGAAACGGCTCTGAGCTGCTGCCGGAACGGTTCTGCCATTTTGTCTTCCGTGAAGTCCACATGCCTGGAGTATCGGAAGAACGGAACCAGAACTGAAAAAAAGCCTCAGTCGAGGACGACGAGCTGGCTGCCGACATGCGGCGGATGCAGGTGGCAGCTGATCGGAAAGATGCCGGCCTTGTCTGCCTTGAACGACACCAGCTTGACGTTATTGTCGACCACTTCCTGGACCTTCATGTCCGGAATGGAAAGACCGTGGATGGCAGCTGCTCCCTCCAGCTTGGTCATCGCCTCAATCCTGACGGTATCGCCCTTCTTCACGACGATCGTCGATGGAATCCAGAATTTCACTCCGTTGACTTCGACCGTATACAGCCGGAAAGAACGCTCGGCTGCCTCAGACCCGGAACCAACCACGAGAAGAAACGCCGCAGCCGCAAACGAGGACCAACGAATGAAGGTGTTCATGCGACCATGATGTACCGGATCAACCGCGAAGAAAAGACGCGACGTATCGCCACAGGAATTTGCGCCGATCCCGACCGCGGAACTCCACCTGAACCTTCTGGTCCGAGCCACTGCCTTCAACGGAAAGGATCCGGCCCTCGCCGTACTCCGGGTGCTCAATCAGCGCACCGACGAGATCACCGGACTGCGGAGGTGAAACCTGCGAATACTCATCGTAAACAACCCGCTGCTGCGTCTCGGGCCGCTGCTGTGAACGATAGTCCGTCGTGGTGGTGGTCACCGTGGTACTAACGCGGACCTGCCGATCCATCCAGCGCGAGGACCCCGCACGAAACTGCGAAGATCCGTAGCCCGAGGTGAGGTCACGGAAGTCGATCAGCTCGTTGGAGATCTCGTTAAAGAATCGAGCAGGTTCCTGGTACCCGACATTTCCCCAGATCCGTCTCATGGCCACATGGCTCATGTAGAGGATTTCGCGGGCCCGCGTGATGCCGACGTAGCAGAGCCTCCGCTCCTCCTCGAGGTCCTCTTCCGACTCCTCTTCCCATTGCTTGATCGAGGGAAAAAGCCCCTCCTCCATGCCGACGAGGAAGACGACCGGAAATTCTAGTCCTTTGGACGCATGGAGAGTCATCATCCGGATGGATGCGCCCTCGAATTTCTGGTCTGCTTCGGAAGCCAGCGATGACTGCTCGATAAACAGGGCCAGCAGCTCACGAAGCCGCTCCGGCCGCTCGAGTTCAGGCACTGCATCGAGGAGGTCCTCTTCAAATTCCTGGAGCAGCGAATCGAATTCCTCGAGGTTCTCGATTCGCGAAAGAGCCTCTTCAGTACCCTCCTCTCGCAGCTCGCGGACATATCCCGTCTCGTCGAGGATGAGATGGTAGAGCTCCGAGAGCAGGAGCCGCGGCTGTTCCACCGCAAAGCGCTCCATGATCGTGGTGAACGCCGCGAGCTTCTTCGAAGCCGCACCAGATGTATGCGATGAATCGATGGAAGCAATTCGAAGCGCAGACCAGAGGCTCGAATCTCCATCCGGTGCCGCCGGAAAATCGCCCCGCTCGAGGCGAAGCTGGAGCTCCTCGAGCTTGTCGATGGTCGTCTTGCCAATGCCCCGGCCCGGAACGTTGATGATGCGCTTCAGGCTGATCGAATCCGATGGATTGAGGATCGCCTTGAAATAGGACATGACGTCCTTGATTTCCTTTCGGTCGTAGAATCGAAGTCCGCCCACGATCTGGTAGGGAATCTTCTCCTTGCGCAGGACGTCTTCAAATTGCCGGC
The DNA here is from genome assembly GCA_945860415.1 of Bacteriovorax stolpii. Classification (GTDB taxonomy): domain Bacteria; phylum Bdellovibrionota; class UBA1018; order UBA1018; family UBA1018; genus CAIOHW01. The sequence goes on along the minus strand of CAMAQA010000036.1, from coordinate 1,082 downwards.
TCTGGGCGTTAGTTCGATAAAATATCGCGAAATCGCTGTAGCTCCTGCCCTCTTTCGCCGCACGACGCTTGAGCTCGGAGATGACGTATTCGGCTTCGGCACGTTCATCCGCAAGGCTGCAGCGAATGAGCCTTTCGCCCGCCTCATTTTCAGTGAAGAGCGTCTTGTCGCGACGCTGGCTATTGTTGCGGATCAGCTGGGCAGCCGCCTTGATGATCGTGCTGGTCGAGCGATAATTCTGCTCGAGCTTGACGATGCGGGCTCCAGGATAATCCCGCTCAAAATCGAGGATGTTGCGGATATCCGCCCCGCGCCACTTGTAGATGGACTGGTCTTCATCACCAACGACGCAGATGTTTTCATGTCCCCCGTGCTGGCGGCTCGCCAGCATCGATAGCAACAGGTACTGCGCGCGATTGGTGTCCTGGTATTCATCGACATGAATGTAGCGGAATCGCTGCTGGTACTTGCTCCGGATCTCGGGATGATCGCGCAAGATCCGGTAAGTCATGCAGAGGATTTCGCCGAAGTCGATCGCATTATTGGCGAAGAGATCCTTCTGGTACTGCTCGTAGACCCTCTTGACCTGCCTGCCGAAGATGTCGTGCTTCTCCGGATCGAGTTCCTGCGGCTCGACGGCATCGCACTTGAGCCTGTTGATATTCGCCTGGATGGCCTTGGGAGAGAACTGCTTGTCGTCAATTCCAAGCTTGTCGAGTGAACCTTTGACCAGCGAGAGCTGGTCGGAATCGTCATAAATGACGAACGGCTTGGTGAACGGCGTTGAATGGGCTTCGCGCCGAAGGATCCTCATGCACACCGAATGGAAGGTTCCAATCTCCGGAGTGCCGAGCCACGGTCCGGATGACCAGGGCGTGTCGTTGAACTGGATCTGGAGCGAGTGCGACACGCGCTCCTTCATTTCTCCGGCGGCCTTGTTGGTGAACGTCACGGCCAGGATGTGGTGGGCGGGAACTCCCATTCCATCGATCAGGTAGGCAATCCGGGACGTGAGCATTCGGGTTTTTCCGGATCCGGCGCCCGCCAGGACAATGAGCGGCCCCTCGGTTGTCGTGACCGCC
>CAMAQA010000035.1 GCA_945860415.1 Bacteriovorax stolpii | reverse complement strand
GCATCCACCACGGCCCGCATCCGAATGCGGCCAAGAATGCCGAGGACAAGACCGTCACGAACGAAATCGCCGTGATGGTCGACACGCGTAATCCTCTGCATCCCACAAAGGCCGCAGCCTCGGTGGAATTCACGGAGTACGCAATGAGCTGGCGCCTGGACCAGAAGCGCTGACGCAACCTAGTCGTGCCGGCGAGATGAGAACCACTGGCCAACGAAGTAGCCAACGCCCCCCGCAATAGCTGCCGCAATTCCCGCCAGCAGCCAGGGGTTTTCTTCGGCAAGCTTGTTGGGCGGCGACTTCTCGAGCCAGCCCAGGATCTGCTCGCCTGCGTCCTTAAGCCGCTTCTTTTCGTGGTCCAGCTGCCGTTCGGTCTTCTCGATGGCGTTCATAAGATGTCCTCACAATGGATTTGATGGAAGCGCGCCGAACCACGGCCTTACCGATCGCGTAGCAGAGCCCGGCAAAAATGATCCCGAACCCCAAGATGGCGATGATCAGCGGCCCGATGCTCCAGCCCCTCTGGTACAGGGCCACGGTCACCCAGAAAAACGCGAGATGAATGGCGAACGCGAGCACCACGGCGCCGAGCGCCAGCAATGCTCCCCGCATGCCTTGGCGCGAAGCGACTCTCGTGGCCTGCTGCCGGGCGCGACGCTGCTCGAGAACGACGATGTTCCTGAAGGCGTCAATGCCTTCTTGAATTGCCGAAAGAGGGATTTTTTCCACGCCGGACAGGAGTGCAATGCTGATGCCCGGAAAATCCGCACTTGATCGGTCGGTCAGGCGAACCAGCGCCCAGGAACGCGAATGATCATTTTCGTGGGCATGCTCGAAGCAGACTCACCGAAATCTCACGGCTGTCGGAGCACCTAGCCTTATCGGGGTCATACTTGCCGACTCTGACTTGAAGCGCTCGAGCCTTCGAATCGAACGAAAGATCCCGGAAATCGCACGCCTTCTCGTCCTGCAGGACGACCTCGTACGACTCATCGGAGCCGCAGGATACTTCGACTTGAATCCTCACCGGACGACTCAAAGGTTCCCCCACCTGATCCACGCGAACACGAACATCACCCAGACCTGGAATGGATCCTGACAGAATCCTTCCTTGAACAGTCGACGCAGGAGTCCACGCCACGGAGGAATGAACTGAAAGAGAATGAATCAGCCCGAAACAACCGATGAATATCGCAATCGCTCGTTTACTTTTCATAGAACCCCGGATTCGGCCGCAAGGGCACGGAAAGGTGAACGTGGTCATCGTGGTTCGGGCTTCCGCAATTTACTGAAGCTCCGGGAGGAGGCGAAAGACGGTTCCAGCACGTCTCGACCGACTTGAAGAATCGGTACGTCGACTCATCAGAAGCCGAGGCTTTAGTGCCGCGAACGGAGGCCCGGTACGCCTTCGACGCGTCAAGATAAGAGAACGAATAGTCTTTTCCATCATGGCGAAACTTGATCAGGTTCAGATCAATCGCCCTGCCGAGCGAGTGAAGCGAACGAGAGCTATGGTTTGAATCTGGACTGACTCCCATGTGGCCCGTCCAGGCGGTGGCCGGCATGCCTTTCGGAAGCTGCAACTCACGTGCAGCGGCCTCGCGAATGCAAGACATCATGTGCAGGTCGAGCTTCTTCGCCAGATCCACCGAGAGTTTACGCGTCGTGCACCGAGCGGGCGAACTCGGATCATCGGCATAGGCCGCACGCAAATTTCCACTACATTCATCCCAAGCTGCCTGAGGCTCGCTCCTGCCGCGCGAAGAAACCGTTCCGGCACCGGACTTATAGGATAAGTCCCCGCCCGATCCCGCAGATCCGGCAAACTGATCATTCAGGAAGTCGAGAGTCTGTGGATCGGCGCACGATTGGGGCGATGACCCCCTCCCAAGGATTTCTTGCATGGCCTCGACGGATTCCACCGCGTCCACCACTCCCGCTTCGCAGGAGTTTCCTCGGCAGACCTCTCCAAGACCTGAATCGTCGGAAGGCTGAAATAGCGCCAATCGGTCCGACCGCACAGGAGCAGTCGCTCCGCCTGGACAGCCGACAGTACCCAGCGCAAGAACTATCAGAAGAAGTGGTCCCCGCAGTTTCCCCATCCCCCTTGAGTCTAGCACCCACACTTAAACTTGCTATAGGATCGACGCATGAGCGAATCGTCGCGTCTGCATCTCTGGTGTCACCCCGGACACTCCCCTGTACTCCAGTACGAGATCGGACCGATGCAGAACCTGGTCTATCTCGTCGTCGACTGGAGTTCGCGAAAGGCCCTCTGGGTCGATCCGCAGCGAGATCTTTCCGTACCCGAAGCAGATCTCGAGAAGCACCAGCTCACGCTTGAAGGAATCCTGCTCACCCACACTCACCACGACCACACGGCTGGAGTCCTGCCGCTGATTCGAAAATATCCGGAGCTGCCGATCTACCTGCATGAGCTTGATGCCCATCGCCTGGACCAGAAGTCACTCGATTCGAACCTTCACTTCCTCGAGGACGGACACCACCTACAGCTGGGAAGGACGTTCATCCGCGCCATCCACACTCCGGGGCATTCCGCCGGAGCCCTGTCGTACGAAGTTGACGGCCACCTCCTCACCGGCGACACGCTCTTCATCCGCGACTGCGGGCGCACGGATCTTCCCACAGGCAGCACTGCCCAGATGTTCTCCACGCTCCAGCGCTACAAGGCCATGGATCCAGCACTGAAGATCTTTCCCGGTCACCACTATCGCGAAGAGTTCTGGAGCACCCTTGCCGATGAGCTGCGGACCAGCCCGCCTCTTCACTGCTCGACGTCCGCCGAGCTCGAAGCACTTCCCTAAAGCGCCATCGGCAGAACCTACCCGGCAAACGATGCCTCTCGAGAGCCTCGCATCCACCTCCGACAAGAGTTGCAGGAGGCCGGAATATGGCAGTCAACACTCTGGTACGACATGCAGCCACTACGGCAGCGCTGATCTCCCTGATTTCCTTTCCTGGTTGCCGCTTGGGCAACCAGGTGATCCAGGCCCAGGATCCGACGTCATTGAGCGGTTTCTACAAGACCGAGGCTCAAGCGATGTCCATCTGCGCCGACCTCGCCGGGCACGAATGGCGATGTGCCAACGCCAGCACGTCGATGATTCCCGCAGTGATCCAGTCGATCATGACTGATCCGGTTTATCTCTCGGCCAATACGGCCAGAGCCAAAGCCTTCCTCGTGCCCAATTCGCTCGACACCTCGAACTATTTTGAAATGACCCTGACGAAGACCGGAGACCTGACCGCTCCAGTATCCGCCGGCGAGCCCCAGACGCTCTGGACCGATGAAGCCTGCCAGACACAGCTCCAGCTCAGCAAGGCCGGCAGGGTCCGCGCATCGGCCAGTAGCTCCACCGAGGGCAACTTCAAAGTCTCCGGATCGCTGAACTTCTCGGTTGTTGTCGTGAGCGCCCTCTCGGGCGAATGCGGACAGACACTCGCCGACCTTCGCGCGTGTTACCTGGATCCGACCAAGTGCCCGGGTGACACTGTCCAGGAACAGACCGAGGCCCACGAGTCCGTGCGCGACTATTTTGCGCCGTACATCACCACAGGCGTGCTTGCGGTCGATGAAATTCCCCAGCTCGAAGCATTCGGTTGGGAAGCCACCTACCGCTGAGATCCATCCCGTGGTAGTTCTAGGAACATGCGCGTCGTCAACAAGGTAGTCCTGGCATCCCTGAATCCGCACAAGTTTCTCGAGTTCCGTGCTCTTTTTGCGCAATATCCGCAGATCGAGCTCCTCTCGGTCGAGGGCCTGATCCGGAATGCCGGAAAGATCGACCTCGTCGAAACCCACGACACCTACGTTGAAAACGCCACTGCGAAGGCTCGGCTCGCCAACAAGGGATGCCACTTTCCGTGTCTTGCGGACGACTCCGGACTCGAAGTTGTCGCCCTGGGTGGACGCCCTGGCGTCAAAACCCGCCGATACGCCGTCGCCAAGGCTGGTCAGTCGCAGGATTCAGCCAACATTGAAAAACTGCTCGGTGAGCTCCGGGGCAAGCCTGAGTCCGAACGACAGGCTCGGTTTGTGGCCACCCTCGCCCTCTGCCTCGAAGGCATTTCCTTCCACGCCACCGGTATCCTGGAAGGAACGATCGCCGAGTCTCCCCGGGGAAGAAACGGTTTCGGCTATGACCCGATCTTCATTCCGAAGGGGCAGAATCGCACTCTGGCTGAAATGACCGATGCCGAAAAAAACAGCATCAGCCACCGAGCCCTGGCGCTTCAGGAGCTGATTGCCATTGCCAGGGCTCGAGACATCCAGTTTGCCCGCCCCTGATTCAGGGAGTGGCCTGCTCCGGAACGGGAACCTTCTCTGCCACGTCCGGATTCCAGAGGTGGCGGTAGTACATCCATTTGAAAAACTCTCCCAGGGTCACTCGGATTCCGTGGAGATCACCCGACCACTCCCCCGGCTCGAACGGCTCCTGGTAGACCGACAACGTTTCCAAACGAATGCGCTCGAGCGGAGGGGCGTCCTGCGGACGAAGCGTCATCCGGTGCTGCCGTTCTTTTTCGAATAGCCGCTCGACGATCAGCCGCGCCCGGCGCATGTGATAGCGCGAGGTGACCAGCAGGACCGAACTCCAATTTCTCTCTCGAGCGTACTGCAGCAGCCACAGGGCATTCTCCTCAGTGCTGGTGCTTCGATTTTCCAGGATCACATCGCGTGGCTCGATGACCTGCATCACCCCGGACCGGAGCTGGCTTCGGACGGTACGCCAGGTGCTTTGCGCTCCTAATCCCGAAAAGTACAACACCGGCGTAGACGCCCGCGAGACGTCCTGCTCCCAATAGCGGTACCAGAGATCTCCGGCAGCCGAGATCCGGCCCCTTCCCCCGGCCAGAACGACGATCGCATCCACCTTCGGAAGATGCACTCCGTCGACCGAGTCCTGGTACGCATAAACCGCGTCCGCAGCCTTGCGAACCCAGATTAAAGCGGTCGCCGCCAGCACCCCGAGGGCCAGCGCCGCTACCAATCGGACCCCCCGCCTGCGGAAGACTCCCCGGGCGACCCTGGGGTTTTCGCGTGACATCAGTGCAGAATCTCCTTGTTTTCCGCCTTGCAAAATCTCATGGGCTCCTCTAGGTTGTCGATTCATTTTAGGTTTCGAGTTTTTGGACTCCCAATAAAGATTTGTCAGAGGATTTGTCATGGCTAAGAAGTGTGAAATTTGTGCAAAAGGCCCCACCACCGGGAATCTCGTCTCGCACTCGAACATCAAGACCCGCACCCGCTGGCTGCCGAACGTCAAGAAGATGAAGGCCGTCGTGAACGGAGCCACCCAGACCCTGAAGGTCTGCACCCGCTGCATTCGCTCGGGCAAGGTCGTCCGCCCCGTGAAGCGCACCTGGAAGCCAGAAACCAAGACGGCCTAATCGGCTGATCTCGGCCCGCTTTCCACTGGGTTCGAATTTTTAGAGAGCCGGCACCCCGTTCAGGAGTGCCGGCTTTTTTACGTTCATCGAATTTTCATTCACCGAAGCGCGCACTGGAGCAGTTCGCGAAGGTTCCGACGCGTGCTGTTCTGGAGCGGACCGAAATGATTGTAGGTCTTCGAGCTGTGAAAATGCAGCGACACGCAGCGATCTTCCGGTGGCTTGAGTCCCGCGAACTTACCGCGTGAATTCAAGGTGACGTTGGCCGGATGGGTCCGCGTGGAGCTGGTGGTGTTCACCTGCACATGAAAACTCTGGGTGAGCTTGTTGACCCCGCAGAACGCGTTAAAAACCTGATGTGAATCACCCAGGATCCGAGTCAGCTCGGTCTTCGAGGCTTGCTGCGAAACCAACTGGTTGGGCCAGCGCTGGTTCCAGTCTCGAATGCACGACTGGAGGTTTCCTTTTGAGTCGGGTGCAAACTGGTAGAGCCCGATATTGAGCGCGCTTGCGGGGTTCTTCTGAGCCTTGTCGTAATAAAACTTCACGCCCGAAGGCTTGGAGTAGCCCTTCGGGCCCACCTTCTTCGCCAGCGCCACTGACGCGGGCTGATCCGCGGTGGTCAGTGACTCGGTGTAGGCCAGACATCCCATCAGCTTGCTGTACATCAGGTGCATGGCGTCCCAGCCGTACAGGCGCTCATCTTCGCTTCGGGCATGCAAAATGCGCTCGCGGCCTTCGTTATGGTGCGCGACGAATTCATTGATCAGGCTGACGACCTCGCGGCCCGGGTCATGCCCGAGAGTGGTCTGAAGCGACTTTCCGGAAACCCGGCACATCGAGTGGCTGGCCAGGCTGACCTGAGACAGGCGCTCCGGATTCAGGCTGACCGAAAACACCGCCTCGTTGCCCCCCAGGCTGGGCGTCCTGGGGTCAAAGTGGCCGCGCACGGCGGATTCGATGATCTCGGCGAAAGCGTAGTTGTCCCGTCGTTTGGTGAGTTCGGACATTCCGCGGTTCTGGTCGGCCTGAATGAAGGCATCCGTGAACCGAGGAAAAATAGCCGGATCGGCAGGAACCGAACCCAGGGCCGAGGTCGTTCCGACGAAGGCTCCACTGAGAATGGCAAACAGGACAGGAAGACGGTTCATGCACACCTCGGCGGGCGGACCCTAACACATCTTTACGCGGCGCGTCAATCAAAGAGGCTGCACTCCCGGGGCGACTCCGCCGTGCTAAACTGGATCCATGGACTCCTTAGGATTTCACGACCTCCGGCTCGGATTGACCCTCGACCTTGGAACCGTCTCGTTTTCCGAGGACGAGATCATTCGATTCGCCGAGTCCTATGACCCGATGCCCTTCCATCTCGATCGCGAGCGCGCAGCCCAGAGCCCATTCAAGGCCCTGATCGCCTCGGGTCCGCATCCCTTCCATGTGTTTTATGTCCGCGAGTGGGCGCCGCGCTTTCGAGACTCCGTGCTCGCCGGCCGCGGCATCTCCGAGTGGAAAATGCACCTTCCAGTGTATGCGGGCGATGTCCTCCGCTGCATCGTCGAGGTCCGCAGGCACGAACCTCGGCCTGCCAAGGGTTACGGAATCGTCGACTGGCATTTCCGGATCGAGAACCAGTCCGGGGCCTTGGTCCAGGAACTGACCATGACGGTGCTGCACCAGCTCAATTTTTGACGCCAGAACAGCTTGAGCGCGCCCCGGGCTCCTGCCGATAAGCCTGGTGGAGCTATGACGTGCAGAGCCGCTCACGAACAGCATGCCTTCTTCTGATCCTTGCCGCGCTCCATGCGCAAGGCGCGGTCGCGTCCACGGCATCGCGTTGCTCCAAAGCGTTTTCCCGGCTGGCACCTGAGGGCTCTACGGTAGCCCTGAAACACGAGACCTGGGCTCGCGACTCTCGGTATTTCCAGCTCGAGGGCCGCGACATTCTTGCCGCAGCCGACGACAGCGGGTCAGACCAGCTCGCCCAGAACGAGGCGCTTCAGCTCGCCTTTCGAAGCATGGTTCGCGTGGAGTATGAGTACCTGAATCGAAAAATCCTCTCGCGCGAACGCCTGGCTGAGTTCACGATCCAGGAGCTACTCGGAGATGTCGCGCGCCAATCCGAAGACTTCGTCATCCTCAGCGTGACCGGACCGCGTAAGATTCCTCTTCCGGAAATTCTCGACCGTGAATACGCGCCTCTTTTCGATCCGCAGCAGTGGAAGGAACTCCGGCCATACGTGATCAGCCCACTGCCCGCTCGCACGAAACGAGCCCGCGCGAGCCTCTCCGAGTACGATGAGATCCGTGCCGTCAGCGCGCTCTTCATCCGTCCCAAGGTCATTCCACTCGGCAACGGCGAAATGCTTCCGATTCCGGAGGCCCTGCGTGGACAGGTTGCCCTCTGGTCGAGGCACTTTATCGACAGATCCTGGGGCAAGGAGCTGCGCGGCCCATTCATGATGCGAGTCCTGGATCTTCTCGAGTCGCGAGGCGTCCAGCAGGTGATCGCGGAATTCACTGATGCGGGACATGTGAAGCTCGCGGAGAGTCTGGGGTTCCAGACCTGGGCCCCTCCCCGGTCGACCGCGTACACGGCAGGATCAGAGGGCGGCGTTTCTCGCTTCATGATCGCGACGATCCGGGACGTTCGCGCCGCCATTGCTCGAAACTCCAGATGATGTGCCGATGCAGCCCGGAGATGAGTTCGCTCCACTGAACGTCGCCCTCCCGAACCAGGGCCTTGATCAGTCCGCCCGTGATGAGATCGTGCATCCGCTCGGCAAACTCGAGCAGCTCGACTGAGGGAACCTCGCCCTCCGCGACCAGGTACGCGGCAATGCGATCACGCCCGGACTGCATCACGCTCCGATTCAATCGACGAAGCAGCATCGAACTCAGCGACTCGGAGTAAAACTCGAGCATGAGCCGCCTGTAGCCCACCGAGCTCTGAAGCCAGTCGGACATTCCTTCGAGGTAGGCCAGAACCAGCTCCGAACGGCGCGCATTTCCTGCAGATTGGACCTGCGACTCACGGGCAGAAATGAAGGCTCGGCCGTCCCCCACCATTTTCTGAATTGCTGCGGCAAAGAGCTCCTCTTCCGTTCCGAAGTAGTACTTCAGTCGAGGAGCACTGGTTCTGCAGCCCTGCGCCAGCTTTCGCAGCGAGGATCGCGCGAACCCGGTCCGGCCCAGATACCGAATGGCCCGATCGAGAATAATGTCACGATTCTCCAGTCCTTTTTTTGTGAATTCGGACTCACCCATGCCCATTCAGTCTACATGGTTTATCGGCGGGCTTTGTAAAAAGTTTTACGATCGTAAAACTTTATTGACGCACTGAGTCGCCTAGCGTACAACGCGCCTCGTCAAAAAAATCTGTCTCCCCAATAGAAAGGAAATTCCCATGAAATTCTCGATTCTGAATTCCGTATCCGCCCTGATCCTCACCTCGGTCCTCACTGCCCAGACCAGCCACGCTGCCGGACTGTCGATCACGACCACCTGCAAGAGCCTGAGCCCTGACTCTCGCACTCAGGTTGCCCTCAAGGTGGTCCGCGCGATCGACTACGATCGACAAACCGCAAAAGTAGACGCCGAATACCAGGGCTCGATGCAGTGGGACGCCGAACCCCACTCGAGCCAGGGAAACTTCTCTGCAGCATTGCCGGTGATTTCCGGCAGGGGCTGGCCCAAGCTTCCGAACGAATTCAACGTCAGCCAAGGTGCTGAAAGCATCTCGCTCGCGCTCGCGAAGGAAACTAGCTCCGCTACTGCCTTTACTGCCGTACGCATGAATCTCAAATTCAAGGTCTACTCCGGAGTGCTCGGCATGGGTGCGCAGTATGCCGTCTTGAAGCTGGCCCTGCCGAACGACAAGCATGGAACGGTGTCCGGATTCGGACACCTCTACATCACCAACGGCTCGGAGTCCTCGGTCACGACTCCGGATGGTGGAAGCGAAGTGTCACTGGTCTGCGAAAACCAGATCAACGACCTGTAGGGCTTTCTTAAAACAGCAGGTGCGTTGCCGGAAGACAGAGCACGCGACTGTCGTAAAAGTGCGAGAAATTCGCCTTCGAGACAAAAAGCACCTTGGCTCTTCCGTAGTGACGCAAAAAACTTGCTGCGGAAGCCCTCTCGCTTCGCGTAGGCACGCCGAGCGTCGGAACGACTCCCAAGACTCCGTGCGAGTCCTCGATGGCAAAAGGAATCTCGACACCCGACCGCGTCCGGAACTGGAAGTACCTCGCGTCAGAGCCCACCTGATACTGAGTCTGCTCACGAAGATTTCGGTAAACCAGCCCCGACCACTGCTGGTCTTCGGAAAGTGCGCCCCTGCTGATCCAATGCGACTCGCCCTGATCTTCAAGAAGGTACACTTCTCCGGAAGAGTCTCCTTCCAATGGCAGAATTCGAAGAATGAAGGTTGCCTCGAGCGCGCGGATCAGGTGTTTTTGAGTGTTGGGAGTAATTCCAGTCGCACGTCGAATGGCCTGGTACTGAACAGGGCGACCCTCCTCGAGTGCGAGAACCCTCAGAAAATCCATGATCCTCGGAAGCGCGAGGCCGGTAGCGTAGACCTGCCTGAGGTCGCGAGAAAGGATGGTTTGCAGCTGCTGTTCGAGACGCTGCCGTCTCAGCTTCTCCGATCGCAGGAAGCAGACGCCCGGCAGCCCGCCCTGCGTCAAGTAGAGTGACACCAGCTTCATTCGTGCCCGATGGACCCCAGCGGGCACCTCGACTACATCGGAGGCGGAAAAAGCATTTCTGGCCAGAAGCTGAAGCAGGTGATCAGGGAGGTCGCGGTGGCTGAGCTCACTCAGGGTGAACGGAAGAAGCTCCTCGGTCATGATTCGTCCGGTGAGCGATTCGCGGATGATCTTCCTACTGGTGAAGCGAACGGACCCCGACAGAAAATACTGGCCAGGCCGCTTGTTTCGCCGAACCCGTTCCTTGAGGCTCGGAAAGAGGCCCGGAGCCAGCTGACATTCGTCAATGGCGGTTCCGGGCGCACCGTGAACCTCTAGGAAGCGAATCGGATCCTTGTCGGCGAGCTCCAGCGCACCCAGGTCATCCAGACTGACGTAGTTCTTTGCCAGCTGCTCGAGGAGAGTCGTTTTTCCGACCTGGCGATGCCCCAGAAGGCCAACCAAGGGCGATGCCTTTTCAAGATGACGAAGAGTGGCCAAAAGGTGGCGTTTTCTAATGTGCGCCATACTTAGTTAATATTTACATAGTCTGTAAAAATTGAACACCCCTATTCTATTCTTGCATAGGATGTCTTTTTATCACTGGCATACAGGGGCTAGTTCAAGGCATCCTGCTTCTAGCAATCGAGATCCTGAACCCAAAACAACCACGCGGTAGCGTCCAAAAAATGGCCGACAATACGAAGAAAAAGAAGACTAGCGTCAAGGCACATACGCGGCGAGTTCCAGTCAGCGATAAAAACCCCTCAGGCATCACCCGTGTTCGAAAGCATGACCGAATCGTTCAGGGCCCACGCTTGGGCAAAGCCGATCTACTATTAATCCTGAAGGCTTTACTTACGGAAAATTTCCTACGCCCCACCCCCGATAATCTCGGATACAGATCCGGAACTGCTTATGATGATCAGATCGGAGCCTGGACTCACTACTTCAATAAGGCTTTTCCTCCGACGCCGCCGGAATCGCCGTTGGATCCGGACTTGGTCAAAGCCCTGATCGCATCGGAATCCGGTTTTGTTGCCGATCCTCAAAAAAACTCAAAAGCATTAGGAATAGCTCAGATCACACGACAAACACTCAAAACACTACTGGATCCACTCGGTGAATCTCGCGATTTTACTTTCAAACAGATCTCCTTGAAAGACCTCAAGGATCCTCAGATCGCAATCCCATTGGCAGTGAGATGGCTCTTTCAGAAGAAGATTCTGGCGACCAAGAGGCTGGGCCGCGCCCCCACGACCGAGGAGCTGATACTGCAATACAAAGGCCTTCTGGGCAGCACCTCAGATTATCAGAAGAGCGCCCTTGGAAACTTCCAAAAGCATTTTGACCGCCTGAAACGTCAGAAGAAGGCAGACAGATGATCACAAAGAATTTTCTCGTGTCGTTGTTCGTGACTTTATTGCCGGCCTGCAGCCACTACAAGCTCGTCAAGGCCAATGAGTACTGGCGCGAGGTTCTGGTAGCTCCGAACTTCATTACCGCCACTTGCGAAGACGTCGAAGACCAGGAGATCAAGAAAACTCCCGGGGGGAGATTCGGATTCACGATCTACTTCATTAATGAGCGAGAACTTGCCGACCCCGTGATTCAGGGTAACGTCCTGGACGAAGAGGACTGCCTGAAACGAAAAAAAGCAGTCGAAGCCATGCAACGCCGCGGACTGCCGATCCAGCTTCGCATCCACGGATCCGAGGATGATTCCAAGGCCTCTGAAAGGGAGATCACGTTTGCCCATGGGCGCCGCTTCAGGGTCAGCACGGGTGTCTACCAGCTCCACGCCTTCTGGAACGACGTCGGAGATTGCTTTGACTCACAATTTGAGGACTCCAAGCCCTGTCCGTATGACCGCTAGTCGCACGATGAAAACACTCCTCATTCAAAACCAGTTCTTCCTCGTCCCCGAACTTCAGCACGAGTTCAGCCGGCTGATCTTTTCTCCCCAGTTTCACTCCGAAGGGCAGCGACAGTTCTTCGAGCGAAGATTTCACGAGCTCCAAAAATGGAGTCCGGCCTTGGAGTGGAAACCGGGAACGAACCCCGAAGAAGCCGACCTGGTGCTGGCATGGGACGCCTTCGAGGAAAGGAGGCGATTCGGCTCAAAGATCTACGGACATCAGAACCGTCTATTTTCTGCAGCCGATGCCTCAACGCTTCCTTTTCCGGTGCCCGAAGGGTTCACGCCCTTCCGTGAAAAAGCCGAGCGGCAGCTGCCGGCGCTCTTTCCGGATGCCCGACTTCCGATCGACACCGAGGTGACCCAGGCCCTGAGATCGTATTTCTGGGACAAAAAGCTCGCGAGCACCTACTTCGAGACCCGAAACCAGCTGACAGGTCCTGACTTCTCCACGAAGTTTTCGGTGTACCTGAGCTGCGGGGCACTGGATGTGAAGCATCTCTACAACGAGGTGAGGCGCTTCGAAGAGGCGTTCGGAGCGAACAAGTCGACCACCTGGATCATCTACGAGCTTCTGTGGCGCGAGTACTTCTACTGGCATTACCAGAAGCACCAGTCCGCCTACTTTTCAGAGAATGGCCTCAAAGGACCGAAGGACTTCTCACCCGTGAAGGCGTACTCCCTCACGGAATTGAGGGAACTGAAAGCACACCCCTTCTTCCATGCCGCACTCCAAGAGCTCACTACCACCGGATTCCTCTCCAACCGCGCGAGGCAGATGTTCGCATCCGTCTGGCTGAATGATCTCGGCCTGAGCTGGCGATCCGGGGCGCGGCTCTTCGAAGAGCACCTCATCGACTACGATGTGTATTCGAATTTCGGAAACTGGATGTATCTCGCGGGCGTCGGCGTCGATCCGCGCGGCAAGCGCTATTTCGACATCGACAAGCAGCTTCGCACGTACGACCCCGAAGGACGCTACCTTCGAGCGTTCACGGGCGAAATCAGCCCTTGAATGCGACGGCTTCGATTTCCACGACCACGTCGCGCGGCAGGCGCGAGACTTCGATCGTCGAACGAGCCGGGGTCACGCCGGTGAAGTACTTGCCGTAGATCTCGTTGACCTTCGGAAAGTCGTTCATCGACTTCAGGAAGATCGTCGTCTTCACAACGTGTTCTGTGCCGCAACCTGCGGCCGTCAGGACAGCCTTCAGGTTGTCGAGCACCTGGACGGTCTGAGCTTCAACATCGGTCGCGAGCAGCGTGCCGGTCTTCGGGTCGAGAGCGATCTGGCCGGAACAGAACACGAACGGTCCTGCCTGGATCGCCTGGCTGTAGGGACCGATGGGCTTCGGTGCGAGGTCAGTAAGAATGGCCTTCTTTTCCATGTGATGTCTCCTGAATGGTTGCACACGCCCAAAGGGCGCGCTCGGTTTTAAATCTGGCGTTCGACTGCCGACTTGCGCTGATGGACTTCCATGGCCGCAATCGCGGCCATGTTGACCACGTCGCTGATGTCGCTGTTCTGCTGGAGTACGAAGACCGGTTTGTTCATGCCGACCAGGATCGGGCCCACGGTTTCCGCATCGGCCAGGCGCTGCATCAGCTTGTAGGCGATGTTGCCCGACTGCAAGTCCGGAAAGATCAGCACGTTGGCATTGCCCGGCACCATGTTGAACGGAAAGCTCTCCTTCGAAATGGCCGGAGTAAGCGCCGTATCGGCCTGCATTTCACCATCCACCACGAGCTCCGGCGCGCGGTACTTGATGATCTCGACAGCGCGGCTGACCTTCGTCGCAAACGGATGATTGCTCGATCCGAAGTTCGCGAACGAGAGCATCGCCACACGCGGCTCCTGGAGCGTGAACTTGTGCGCCATATGGGCAGTCTGGATGGCGATGTCCGCCAGCTCTTCTGCCGTGGGCTCGATGTTCACGGTCGTGTCGGCAAAGAACAGCACGCGCTTCTTGAGCACCATGATGTAGATGCCGGCCAGGCGAGAACCGGGCTTGGCTCCGATCACCTGCATTGCGGGACGAAGCGTCTCGGGATAGCTCTGCGAGATGCCGCCCAGCAGGCCGTCGGCATGGCCGAGTTCGACCATCATGGCGCCAAAGTAGTTCTGCTGTTTCATCAGGTTCATCGCGAGGTCCATCGTGACGCCCTTGCGCTGGCGCTTCTCGACGAACGCCTTGGCGTAATCCTCGCGAATCTCGGCCGTCGAGCAGCGGATCACGCGAACGTCCTTCAGGTCTTTCTCGAGGCCGAGCTCGGCCACGCGCCGGGCAATGACCTGATCGTTACCGAGCAGAATCGGCTCGCAGATACCCTCTTCTCGCATCTGCGCTGCGGCCTTCAGGATCTTTTCGTTCTCACCTTCGGGCAGGACGATCCGCGCGGTGGAATTCTCGCTCTGCACGCGCTTCTTGATGCCACGCATGAGCGTGTACGAGGCGCCGAGCATCGTCTCGAGGCGCTCCTTATACTGGGCGACGTCGATCTTCTTGCGGGCCACGCCCGACTTCATCGACGCTTCGGCCACCGCAGCGGCGACCCAGAGAAGTGCACGACGATCGAATGGCTTCGGAATCAGGTACTCGCGGCCGAACTTGAACTTCTGTCCGCCATAGGCACGCGACACCGTTTCCGGCACGTCTTCGCGCGCGAGCTGAGCCAGCGCGCGGACGGCTGCCATCTTCATTTCTTCATTGATCGCAGTAGCCATCGTGTCGAGGGCACCGCGGAAGATGAACGGAAATCCCAGCACGTTGTTGACCTGGTTCGGGTAATCCGAACGACCCGTCGCCATGATGGCATCCGGACGGACCTTCATCACCTCTTCCGGAAGGACCTCCGGATCCGGATTCGCCATCGCGAAAACGATCGGATCCTTGGCCATGCGCCTGACGTCGTCGACCGAAATGCCGTCCTTCACGGAAACGCCGACGAACGCATCGGCCCCTTCCATGGCTTCGGCAATCGTGCGCTTGCTCGTCTCGACGGCATAGCGCTCCTTGTAGGGGTTCATGCCTTCCTTGCGGCCCTTGTAGATGACGCCCTTGGAATCGCACATGATGACGTTTTCACGCTTCACGCCGAGGCTCAGGTACAGGTTCGCGCAGGCAATTGCGGCAGCACCGCCGCCGCAGAACACGACGCGGACCTTGCTGATATCCTTGCCCACGATCTCGAGGGCGTTGAGAAAAGCGGCACCGCTGATCACGGCCGTGCCGTGCTGGTCGTCGTGGAATACTGGAATCTTCAGTCGCTTCTTGAGCTCTTCTTCAATGTAGAAGCACTCCGGAGCCTTGATATCCTCGAGGTTGATGCCACCGAAGGTCGGCTCGAGCATCTCGCAGGCGCGAATGACATCATTCGGGTCCTTGGCATTCAGCTCGATATCGAACACGTCGATGTCTGCGAACTTCTTGAAGAGCACGCCCTTGCCTTCCATGACCGGCTTCGAAGCGGCAGCCCCGATGTCACCCAGACCGAGGACGGCGGTGCCGTTCGAAACGACGGCTACGAGGTTTCCTTTGGCGGTGTACTCGTAAACCAGCTCTTCTTTTTCCGCGATCATGCGGCAGGGCTCGGCTACCCCCGGAGAGTAGGCCAGCGACAAGTCGGCTTGAGTAGCCACCGGCTTGGTCGGAATGACCTCGATTTTACCTTTGCGTCCGCGTGCGTGGTATTCCAATGCCTGATCGTAGAGCGACATTTTCAGAATTTCCTTTGAGGTGTCGAAACTTACACCCTCCCCCCCTCGCCTCCAACTCCAAAAAATCAGTGGAAGTCCGGGCCGGCCATGGCACTCTTGAGAGAATGGGGAAACTCCACCGTTCCAGCAGGTTGCTGCCCTGTTTCGGCCACCGCCTCGCCCATCTGGGCTGGGTCGCGGGGGGGATCTGCTCATTCCTGCTTCCCTCGATTTCTCGCGCGGATTTTCAACTCCAGGACTGGAAGCTTCATCGCGCTGAAAAGGGCGAGTGGAATCTGCTGGGTAGCGTTTCCGCTTTTCAGACGAAAGCCAACCTCGATGGCGCCGGAAATCGGGTGAACATCACTGGCCTGGACCAATATCGACGCACAGCAACAAACCTCGCTCTGGAATACGGCATCCATTCCAAGATGACCGTTTACGTCCGCGGAACGTGGCTCTGGAATGATATTAGCGGGACCAGCACCTCTGCCAGCCGCTTCGGTTTCTCAGACCAATCTCTCGGCATGTCGCTGAGACTCATCGACAAGTCGCTCATCGTCGACCTTCAGGTGCAGGCTGACCTGCCGGCGTACAGCAATGTTCGAGACTTTTCGGCAGGACGTCCCTTCCTCGGCGACTCCTCGACGGACTTTACGGTCGGCGGATTTGCCACAGCCCCCCTCGTCACCGGAGAACGCCAATGGAACCTCCGGGCCGGCGCCGGCTACACCTTCCGATCCGCGCAGTTTTCGGCCGCGGTTCCCTGGAGCATTGAACTGCTGACTCGTCCCGAGTCTCGAGGGTTCACCTTCGCAGCGGGAGCCTCCGGATTTCAATCTCTCAAGACCGACCCCCGCGGAGCGCTCAATATCTCGGCATCGCAGTTCAGCCCCGAAAATGGCGGCAGCTTCCTGGTGAATGCAGTGAATCCCTCGCTGGCGGCGGCATCGGTTTCGGCGGGATACCAGACAAGTGAGTCCCTCGCATTCCATGCAGCGTTCCGCAAACCGGTCTGGGGCCGCGCCGTCGCGGATGGTGGCATGGTCGAAGCCGGCTTCCGCTGGAACATCTCCTCGAAAGCCCCTGCCACCCGCAAAGCCCTGGGCGTCAAAAGGCCGGAAAAAGTTGGCCTTGCCCGATATGCGGGAGACGGAAAAGTGACAGCGGTCGTGAACACGCGCACCCTGATGGTCAGCCTCGGAAGCGATGCCGGAGTCGCCATGGGCGACCTGATCGACATCTTCAGCGTCCTTCCGGACGGCAGCCTCGGTGAGCCCGTCGCACGGGGACAGGTGGTCCACCTGGACGTGGAGCAATCGCAGATTTCAATCCTGGAAATTTACCAGGAGACGGCCATCAAGGAAGGCTTCGTGGCCCGCAAGCCCATCGCACTTTGATATGGAGAAGAAGACATGAAGAACCAGATCTTGTCCGCACTGACGGTCGCCACGCTGCTCTTCGGAGCACAAGCCCAGGCAGCACGCTTTGCCAACCAGTTCGTCGAATTCGAGCTGCCGCCCCGCTGGCAATGCAATCTTGAGGGCGCCGAGTGGGTGTGCCAGAGCACGGATGAAACCCGAAAGCGCGACGCCATCATCGTGCTTGCCGCCAAGCTCAAGGGCGACCAGGACAGCCTCGACCAGTACCTGAACCACCTGAAGTCGGCGAAGGTGTACCAGAGCGTCCAGGGACGCACGGTGAAGAGCGATCCGAAGTACGCCAAGAGCGTGCAGCTCGGCGGCCACCCGTGGGTCGACTCGCTCCACCTGGAGTCCGAGCTTCCCGGCTTCTACACTCGTTATGTTGCCACCGTGAAGCAGGACATTGGCGTGCTGGTGACGTTTTCGATCAACAAGGACAAGTACAACCAGTACCTGCCCGATGCCGAGAACATGGTGAACACGCTGAAGGTCTTCCGCAAGGCTGGGGGAATCAACGCCAACCCTGGAAATATTTTCGCAAACACGAACATCCCCGCGAAGATCGAGGAAACATCAGTGTTTCCGTCGCAGCCTCGCATTGACACCGGTGACGAGAAGCCCAAATCGGCCTCCTCGGACGAACTTCCGCTGAGCCTGATCCTCGGAGCGGCGGCGATCATCGGATTCGTCATCTGGCGCCGCCGACAGAACAGCGACGACTAGGATCATCTTTTCAGGAGGATCGGCTTGAGTTTCCTGCGAATGGACGTCGCAGGCTTCGGGCCGACCACCAGGACACTCCTGGCCTTCGCTGCCAGGCTCCTCGCGATTCGACGGATATCCTTCGGAGTGACACGGTCGATCTGGGCGCAGAGATCCTCGACGCTGACGTGCCTCTCGCGAAAGACCTCGCTCCTGCCCATGCTCGACATGCGAGCCTCCATGCTGTCATCCGAAAGCAGGATGCCTCCCTTGACGCCGTCCTTGATTTCGTCGAGCTGCTCCTCGCTGAGCAGATCGCGCGAGAGCGCTGCGATGCAGTCCTCGATGAGCTTCAGGCAGGTGGCCACCCTTGCCGGAGAGGTGGCCGCATAAACACTGAACACTCCGGAATCCAGGAATGGAGAAATCGAGGAGTAGACCGTGTAGGCCAGCCCGTGCTTTTCACGAATCTCCTGAAACAGGAGAGAACTCATTCCTCCCCCGAGATACGTATTCAGCAGATAAGTGGCCACGCGGTCCTTGGAGTCATGGCGCGGCCCCTCGACTCCCCAAACGATATGGGCCTGTTCCGTCTTTCGAGAAATCCACCAGGTTCCGCTCCGAAATCGTGGCGGCTTGCCGATCTGCCGGCCGGAGGAAGCGCGCCCCCCTTCGAAAATTGCTTCAATAGGAGCTCCCCGGCGTTGTGCCCGCGCAGCCGCCACGGCAGCCCCCACACGCGACTGTGCGGTCATGGCCACTGCGGAGAGCTTGCGGCGGGCGCGCGCGGCTGCCGCCTTGCCTCCCCACCACTGCCCTCTTCCGAGGCGTCGCAGTCGCTTCTTGATCGCGGCATGGGTGACGTTGCCTGCAACGGCGAGAACAATCTGGTCAGGCGAATAATGCTTTTTGAAAAATCGGATCAGCTGCGCCCGGCTGAGGCGTCGGATGCTGGCTTCCGACCCGAGGATGGATTTTCCAAGCCCGTGCCGACCATAGGCACACTCAAAAAACAGATCCTGGGCAAGCTCCTCGGGAGTCTCGTCGACCATGGCGATTTCCTGCAGGATGACCTTGCGCTCGCGCTCCATTTCGGCCGCATCAAAGGTGGAGTGCAGGAGGATGTCGCGAAGGATCTCGAGTCCGAGTTCGAAGTCGCGATCGAGCAGCAGGAGATGAAAGCAGGTGTACTCGCGCGTGGTAAAGGCGTTGAACTCCCCCCCCACCCGATCGACCTCGCGTGCGATGTCATGGGCCGTCCGGGTTTCAGTGCCCTTGAAAAGCATGTGCTCGAGGAAGTGCGACATGCCCGCCTCGCTCGAGCTCTCGTGACGGGTGCCCACCCGCACCCAGATTCCCATGGACAGGCTCCGGAGCTCCGGAACCCGCTCGGTGACCAGGGTCAGACCATTTGGAAACGTTGTTCTTTGGACAGTCGACATCAGACCCCCGCCAGGGGGATGAGAACCCCTGGCCTTCTATGGTATGGCAGAAGCCAATGGCCAGAACACCGGTTTCCTCTGACAAACCGCAGAAGCGTCGAAAAACTGGCGCCCGCAGTGTGCCAGTTGCGCGTCGGCCCACAGAGGCGAAGCAGCCCGAAGCCCATGCTTCGGATGAAGACGCCATCGAACAGGAAGAGCTGTCGGACGGCTGGGAACCGGAAGAATCGGAGCTCGAGCCGGAATCGGACGGCGTGTCGACGACGCTTCCCGAACCGGTGTCCCAGCAGCTTTCAGCAGGAATCAGCTCCGTCAGCGACCCCCTGCGGCGATACCTCGAAGAAGTCCGGCGCTACCCCATGCTGGATCCAGAAACCGAAATGTCACTCGCCGAACGCATGCACCGCCTCAATGACCTGGATGCCGCCAAGGCGCTCGTGCAGGCGAACCTGCGGCTCGTGGTCAAAATCGCATTCGAGTACCAGAGCATCACCACGAACCTCCTCGACATGATCCAGGAGGGAAACATCGGGCTCATGAAAGCCGTATCCAAGTATGATCCGGCCAAGGGAGTGAAGCTCGGCTACTACGCTACCTGGTGGATCCGATCGTATATTCTCAAGTACCTGCTCGATAATTTCCGCCTCGTGAAAATCGGCACAACACAGGCGCAAAAGAAGCTTTTTTATCACCTGATGCGCGAGAAGCAGCGCCTCGAAGCCCAAGGGCTATTTGCAGGACCGAAGCTGCTCGCTGAACGGCTGGATGTGCGAGAAAAGGACGTGGTGGAGATGGAGCAGCGGCTTTCAGGACGAGGAGCCGAGCTCTCGATCGACACCCCCATGGACTCCGGAACGGACGAAGGTTCGTCCAGGACCTTCAAGGACTCACTGGTGGACACCTCCGAAAGCCAGGAACAACGGCTGGAGCGAGAACAGTGGTTGAGCCTGCTGGGAGACCACCTGCCCGCCTTTCGTCAGGAATTAAATGAAAAGGAGCGGCGAATCCTCGATGACCGACTGCTCAGCGATGATCCCAAAACCCTCCAGGAGATCGCCGACCGGTATGGCCTGACCCGGGAACGAGCCCGCCAGATTGAGGCTAAACTGCTCGAAAAGCTTCGCGCCCGGCTCAAGGATCATCTGGACAGCTAGGCGCAGCTGCCGTTCTTTGCGACTTTACAGGACGGGCGCCAGCGTGTTATCCGACCGCATCGAGAATAAAAGGAAAAGACAAAATGTCCGTTCATACTGAAGCTACCAAGATCAAGAACCAGGAAATCATCAATAAGTTCGGCAAGAACGCCCAAGACAGCGGCTCCACCGAATCCCAGGTTGCCCTGATCACCCACCGCATTAACGAACTCAACAAGCACTTCGGCAACTACCCGAAGGACCACCATTCCCGCCGCGGCCTCCTGAAGCTCGTCGGCCAGCGCCGCCGCCTCCTGAACTACTTGAAGAGCAAGGACGCCAAGCGCTACAATCAGCTCATTCAGGCTCTCGAACTCCGTAAGTAATTCTGAGTTCATTGCTGAACAATTCGATGCTTTTCGGGTCCTCGTGTGCCTTGTTTCGCACATGAAAGTCCTCACGGCTGGAGTTCATTTCGAGCTCCACTCTGTTCGATCAAGCATCACCACCAGTAGTGCGTCTTGATTCCGGCCCCGGGCACTGGTCCCGATACGCTGACAGACGACTGCGCAACCGAAGAGGTTTGACTCATGCATAATTTCAACATCCAAAGTGTGTCCTGCGAAATGGGCGGGAAGACACTCACCATCGAAACCGGAAAACTTGCCAAGCAGGCCGACGGCTCTGTGCTGGTAAGCTACGGAGACACCCGGGTTCTCGTCACGGCCTGTGCCGCGAAGGAACCGAAGCCCGGACAGAGCTTCTTTCCCCTGACCGTCGAATTCGCTGAAAAGTGGTACGCTTCAGGAAAGATTCCAGGCAGCTTCTTCAAGCGCGAAGGCCGCCCCACCCAGGAAGCTACCTTGTCGGCGCGCCTGATCGACCGGCCGATTCGCCCCCTTTTTCCTGAAGGCTTCCTCTGCGACACGCAGGTTGTCGTGACGGTTCTTTCGGCCGACGCGGAAGCCGACGTGGATGTCGCCGCATCAGTGGGCGCTTCGGCTGCCCTCTCGATTTCGGACATCCCCTTCAACGGACCTACGGCAGGCTGCCGCATGGGCCGCATCAACGGCCAGTACGTTGTCAATCCGACCTGGAACCAGATCGATTCCGGCGAAACTGACATGGAAATCATGATTGCCGGCACCAAGAACGCGATCATGATGGTTGAAGGCGGCGCCCGTGAAGTTCCAGAAGCGGAATGCCTCGAAGCCATTGTCCGGGGCCACAATGAAATCAAGAAAGTCGTCGCGATCATCGAAGAGCTCGTGAAGAAGGCCGGCAAGCCCAAGCGTGAGTTCAAGCCTGCAGTGGTCGAAGCTTCCATCACTGCACAGGTCGAGAAGCACGCCAAGGCGCTGCTCCAGAAGGCCCTGCGCACGCAGGACAAGGGCACCCGCTACGACCTCGTCGATGAAGCGAAGAAGACGACCATTGCCGCCATTGTCACCGACGAAGTCGTGGCCAAGGACGCCGCAGCCGCAGCAAAGATGAAGAATGAAGTCTCTTCGACCTTCGAGCTGCTTCAGTACAACCTGATGCGCGAAATGATCCTTTCGGACAAGGTCCGCATCGATGGACGCGACACGAAGACGATCCGTCCGATCACGGTCGAAGCAGGCCTCCTGCCCCGTCCGCATGGTTCGGCGCTGTTCACCCGCGGTGAGACGCAGGTGCTCTCCACCGTGACTCTCGGAACTTCTGACGACGAGCAGATCGTCGATACGATGTTCCAGAACACGATGCGCAAGTTCATGCTCCACTACAACTTCCCGCCCTACTCGGTCGGTGAAACCGGACGCATGGGTGGCCAGAGCCGCCGCGAAATCGGCCATGGAGCCCTCGCGGAACGCTCGATCAAGGCCATGATGCCGGCTTATGACAGCTTTCCGTATACGGTTCGCATCGTATGCGAGACGCTCGAGTCGAACGGTTCATCATCCATGGGCTCGGTCTGCTCCGCATCCATGGCACTGATGGACTGCGGCGTTCCGTTCGCGAAGCCGGTTGCCGGCATCGCGATGGGTCTGATCAAGGAAGGCAGCCGCGTTGCGGTTCTCTCCGACATCCTCGGTGACGAAGACCACCTCGGCGACATGGATTTCAAAGTTGCTGGAACAAAGGACGGCATCACCGGCATCCAGATGGACATCAAGATCGAAGGCGTCGATGAATCCATCATGCGTACCGCTCTCGCGCAGGCCTTCGAGGGCCGCCTCCACATCCTCGGCCAGATGGCCAAGGCCATCGAGGCTCCTCGTCCGGAACTGAGCAAGTACGCGCCACGCATCACGACGATCACCGTTCCGGTCGACAAGATCCGCGAAGTCATCGGATCGGGCGGCAAGGTCATCAAGGACATCGTTGCCCGCACCGGCTGCAAGATCGACATCGAAGACAGCGGCAAGATTCACATTGCTTCTGCCGACGGTGCGGCCGCTCAGAACGCGATCGACATCATCAAGGGCATCATCGCTTCTGTCGAAGTGGGCGCAGTGTACAAGGGCATCGTGAAGAAGATCGTCGAGTTCGGCGCCTTCGTTGGAGTCATGCCGAACCAGGACGGCCTGCTGCATGTCAGCGAGATCGCCCACGAGCGCGTGAACAACGTCTCCGACTACCTGAAGGAAGGCGACGAAATCGAAGTAAAGGTCATCGAAGTAGACAAGGCTGGAAAGATCCGCCTGTCGCGCAAGGTGCTCCTTCCACTTCCGGAAGGCTTCGTGCCCCGTGAGTCGCGTGGACCAGGTGAAGGTGGCGGTCGTGGAGACCGCGGACCCCGCGGTGGAGACCGTGGCGGCCGTGGCGGAGATCGCGGACCCCGCCCCCCGCGCCACTAAGAACTCCTAGGCGTTCAAGACCTCAACCCCATGAGAGCCAGCAGTAAGCTGCTGATCTCATGGGGTTTTTATTTTCTCTTGCCCGAATGTGCCCGGAGAGGTTAAAACTCGTGCCGCAGTGCGTCATTAGTATTCGGTGGGGGGAAAATTCGGTGTCCAACCTTCTGCGCAAGACTGCTCTCTCGACAGTGACACTGGCCCTCGTGGCCGGCAGCATGGCACCTACCCTCACCGTGGCATCTCCGACCAAGCGCCCACCGTCTCGGGCAGGCCGAACCTCCACTGGAATTCGCCTCGTGTCCGGAAAGAGCAGCACCGTAAAATCCACTTCAGTCAAGTCGAAGGCGGGCTCCAGCTCGGTCTCGAGCAAAGGGCTTACGGAACGCGGCGCCGGCGCAGCGCCCGTTTCTTCAGAGCGTTTGAATGGGCCTGCTCGGACGAGCGTGCCCGCCCCGGCGCGAGCCAGTGGGGCCAGCACGGCGACCGCTTCCTCGCGGCCCGACTGGAGGAAGAACCTGACGCTGTCGTTCCTGACCTCGATCGACGGACCGAGCCTGAGCTCGGTGGGTGACAAGAATGCCATCATCAACTCGATTGCCGACCAGAATTTCCTGACCCTCGGGTATCGGTTCGGCGATGGGTGGAGTGCCTCGGGAACGTTTGATTTCTCGTACTCCCCTTCGAGCAATTCGCTGGCACTCATGGATCCTTTCCTGAGCCTGCGAAAAACCGGCATCATTTCTGCCAACGGATACCGACTCGGGGCACAGGGCCGAATTTACGCTGCCATCAGCCCTGATGCGGTGACTCGAAACCTGCTGACCCTATCTCGACTGGCGGTCGACCAGAGCTACACCCACGGTCGATGGACGGTGGGACTCACCACTTATGCCCAGGCGTATTTCTACAACCGGTATCGGAGCTCCGGTGCCGTGCGGATGAAGTACCTCGCCGAGCCTTCCCTCAGCTATCAGGCCTCGCCGACCTTTTCCGCCAACCTGACCTATGACATGGACATGCGAAATCGCTACGAGCAGACCTGGCTCGAGTTCAGCGGAGAAACCACCTATCTTATCCCCTCGGTCAGCTGGAGCCCGACCAGGTGGGTCAGTATCGAACCCTCGCTCATCTTGACTCCCGGAACCAAGATCTCCGCGGAGACGACGATGGTGAACCTCTCCGCGATGTTCAATTTGCTCTGATCGCTTTCGCCGCGCACGCCGCTTGCTTTGCAGGTTCCTGCCAAGGAGCCTGTCATGACCCCTCGAATCGTCCGCCTCATTACTTGCTGCGCAGCACTGATCCTGATTTCAGGACAAAGTCTGGCTTCGGACGACTCTATCGAGGAGGAATTCGATCCGAACTCTTCGGAATCCATGACCCCTTCCACCAAGAACAACTCGCCCAGCGTGAGCACCAGCAGCGAGCAGAGCCGATTCAGCCTCCACTACTTCGGGATTTACTTCGGTCCGGTGCTTCAACAAGGAAACACTCGGCCCAGTCTTGATACTCGGAACTTCGTGACCTTGAACTCAACCGTGGCCAAGGACGTCACCATTGGGGTCACCGGCGGCTGGAGCTGGCAGGGCATTCCGAGCGACTCTGCGACGCTTCGCGATCCGTTCGTCAAGATCTCGAAAGCCAATATCGTCCAGATCGGAAACTTCTCCTGGTACGGCGATTTTCGCGTCCACCTTCCGATCACTTCGGAGTCACGCGCCAATGACCTCTGGGTGGGAATGCAAAGCTTCCACTTTCTGGGCTGGGAGCCGGGACCTGCTGGCGCCGGATTTGCGTTTTCCGCCCGCTATAATCAGTTCGGAGGAGAGGGCCAAGGCGACGACTGGGAGCTCTACGCGGCACCCAGCTTGTTCTGGAACGTGGCTCCCCGGCTGGCGCTCAACCTGCTCTTGGAATGGGGCGCCGGGCGACCCTTTGGTGAAAACTCGAACCTGCTGTTGAGCAATGGACTGGACCTCGAACCGGGCATCAACTGGCGAATTTCAGACACCGTGCTCGTGAATCCCTACCTGACCGTGCCCCTCGACCAGACGTCGCTCGACCTCTCCGGAGGCACCTCCGTTGGCATGACGGTCAGCTGGCAGCTCCTGTAGCCTCCGGGTTGTAAACTACATTAGTTTACTAGTACGATTCGACTGTTGTCGACACCACAACCAACCGATACGCTCGATTAAGGAGCCCTCGGGAGATGTCGGCACACTTTCCACAACACTGGTTCTTGGAGCTGGACGGAAAAAGGATGGGGCCTTTTTCTCCAGAACAGGTCCTGGGACTTCTCGCCGATGGAGAGATTCCAGAAGGCTTGATCGTCTATCCCATCGACGATTCAGGCCGTGAAGACTCCAACGCGAGCATGACCGCTGCCGCCATGCGAGAGGCCTACTTCCAAGATGATCGAATTCCCGCTGCCGAACCGAGCTGGACCCAGGCCTCCGGCCCGTTGAAGGTGGAGGGCAGTGTCGGCTCAGCGGGTCCGGACTGGGACTCCTCGCCCGCCATTCCCATTGCTCGAGAGGACCGTGAGGAAATCGATCGCGAGGCCGTAGCCAATCTCGCCACGGCGAGAAGACTTTTTGATTTGTTTCAATCTGCACGCGAGCGTCGTGCGAAGTTCGCTCCGCTTTCATCCGAGGAAATCGCAAAGCTGGATGCAGAACAGGGCGGTGCCGCCTCGTGGTTGAGAAATCCGATTGCCGCAGCCGTAGCCGCAAGCGTGATGGTCATCGCCGGCGTCCGTTTCGTCGCAAGCCCGTCCAACGTGAAGGAAGATGCCCAGCGCGAGCTGGCTCAAAGTAAATCCGCGCCTGTCGATGACGGCAGAGCCAGCAGCATTCCTCCTCCGGTGCGGCCGGCAGCCCCCCCGCGCCCGGTGGCAAAAATTCAAAACAACTGGAAGCCGTCGCTTCGTCCCACTGCAGCTCCACCGCCGCCTCCTATTCAGGCACCGGAGCGCCGAGACTTCGAGAATTCGCCCGAATCCGTGGTGGCGCGTTTGCCCGCACGACCTGGCGCCCGTCCGATGGCAAAACCATTTCGTGCGGGAATGCCCCCCGCACGCCCGGACCCCAACCAGGCTCCGCCTCCCGAACAGAACTGGGCGGATCCTCAGGATTCGGCCATGGCCAACGACGGCGGACGTCCCTCCGAGGGTGAGCCGGGTCAGCCCACTGCGTATGCGGACGGCAGCCTTCCCCCGGGACAGATGCCACCGGAGCAGCCCTTCATCGATCCGAACGGAAATCCCGATGCGCAGCAGCCTCCCCAGGAACAGCAGCAGGATACTTATCAGGTCGAGTAACCGGTTGACGCCCCTCCCCCTCACCGCCTAGCTTGGGCGCGTGAAATCCACGAAATCAGGCAGAATCACGGGGCGCCTCATCACGTTTGAGGGCACCGAAGGAGCTGGAAAATCCACGCTCATGGCTGCACTTCGTGCCGAACTCGAAAGGCGCGGCGTCGAGGTGGTCACCACTCGTGAGCCGGGAGGCGTGGCGGTCGCCGAGAAGATCCGTTCGGTGATTCTCGAGAACTCGATGTCTCCGTGGACGGAGTTGTTTTT
>CAMAQA010000034.1 GCA_945860415.1 Bacteriovorax stolpii | reverse complement strand
GAGCTGCTCTCCACGATCGAGCCCACGGCCGTGCTGCTGCTCGGAATGTGCGGAGGGCTCCATCGCTCGCTGAAGGTCGGCGACTTTTTCGTCCCCACGGCCGCCATTCGTGATGAAGGTGCCTCGCGCCATTTCATGCCGGCGCAGGTTCCGGCGCTTCCGACCTTCAAGATCCAGAAATTCGTCTCACAGATCATTGTCGAAAAGGGGCTCGACTACCGCACGGGAGTCGTCCATACGACCGACTACCGTTTCTGGGAGTTCGACGACCGATTCAAGGCGCAGCTCTACGAAGAACGCGCTCTCGGCATCGACATGGAAACGGCCACGCTGTTCGTCGGTGGCTTCGCCGCCAAGGTTCCGATCGGAGCCCTGCTGCTCGTTTCCGACCTGCCACTGCAGCGCAATGGCATCAAGACCAAGAAATCCGCTTCGGCGGTGTTCCGAAACTACACGGACCTTCATCTCGAAATCGGGATCAAGGCCATGAGTGAAATCGCGGAACGTGGAGAACACATCCGCCACTACAAGTGGTGATGCAGGACAAGTGAGCACGACATGCTGAAGAAATTCCTGGATTTCTTTTCCAACGACCTCGCCATCGATCTCGGGACCGCGAATACGCTGGTCTACGCGCGCGACCGGGGCATCATCATCAACGAGCCCTCGGTCGTGGCGATCCATCGCAACTCGCGTGGGCAAACCCGGGTCCTCGCCGTCGGCAAGGAGGCCAAGGACATGCTTGGACGCACGCCGGGATCGATCCAGGCGATTCGTCCTCTGAAGGATGGCGTCATCGCCGACTTCGAAGTCACGCAGTCGATGCTCAAGTACTTCATCGCCAAGGCCAACGAGCGGCGCACGTTCATCCGCCCGCGCATCATCATCTGCATTCCGTTCGGAATCACCCAGGTGGAAAAGCGCGCCGTGAAGGAATCGGCCCAGTCCGCCGGAGCCCGCGAGGTGTACCTGATCGAAGAGCCCATGGCTGCCGCGCTTGGAGCGGGCCTGCCGATTCGCGAGCCGAGCGGAAACATGATCGTCGATATCGGTGGCGGAACCACTGAAGTGGCAGTCATCTCGCTCGGCGGCATCGTGTACTCGCGTTCGGTCCGCGTGGCCGGCGACAAGTTCGACGAGGCCATCGTCAGTTACATCAAGCGCAAGTACTCGCTGCTGATCGGTGAACGGACGGCCGAGCAGATCAAGCTCTCGATCGGCTGCGCCTACCCGTTTGACGAGGAAAAAACCTATGAGGTCAAGGGACGTGACCTGATCAGCGGCGCTCCGAAGACCATCGAGGTCAACTCGGAGGAAATTCGAGATGCGCTCGCCGAGCCCGTCTCGGCCGTGGTCGATGCGATCAAGACGGCGCTGGAGCGCACGCCCCCGGAACTTGCCGCCGACATCGTCGACAATGGCATCATTCTAGCGGGCGGCGGCTCGATGCTGGCGAATCTCGACATCCTCATCAAGGAGAAGACCGGACTGCCGGTTGCGCTCGCCGAGGATCCGCTGACGTGCGTGGTCCGCGGCTCGGGCAAGGCCCTCCAGGACATGGACCTTCTGCGAAAGGTGACGATTGTTTGAGCAGAACGGCTTCTTCCTGATCGAGGACGAAGCCACCCGCCTGCGCCTGGTTCGCGAAAGCGCGAAGAACCACGCGACGGCGACGCTCTGGACCACCGGCAAGGCCGTGGTCCTTCGCACCTCCATCTGCCACTTCGACATCGCCCACGGCACATTCCACGCGGAACTGCCGTCCGGATTTCCACTCGAAAAGGTCCTGTCGATCGTTTCCGCGCGCAGCGGAATCTTTTTCAATGTCGAGCTGTCCGACACGCGCCTGTTCTTCCAGGCCACCTTCCACCACTTTGAACAGGGTCGACAGGTTCTTGAGTTCAAGCTGCCGATCGAGGCCTACAAGGTCCAGCAGCGCAAGCATCCGCGGATCAGCACCAGGAACTCTCGGACCATTCGCGCCTTCCACGAAGATCCGCTGCAGCCCGGAAGGTCGATCCAACGGCGCGTTCTCGACCTGAGTGCCGGAGGACTTTCCGTCAAGCTCTTCTTCGGCGAGGAGCGCCACTATCGGGTGGGACAGAAGTTCGAATCTCTCCAGGTGCACCTGGGGGGCAGGATCATCATGTGCTGGGCGCTGGTGAGAAATATCCGCGTTTCGCCGCTCGAGGGTGACAAGACCGAGCTCGTCATGGGCCTCGAATTCCTGAACATGGACGGGGCCGGCCAGAAGGCCATTTCCAACCTGGTCGACCAGGAGATGATCAAGCAGTTCGGCAAGCTGGTGTCGAAACGAGAAAAGGAAACCGACTGAGCCATGGCCTACAATCCGAAGGACTACTATTTTCACAAGGCCAAGCAGGAAAACTACGCTGCGCGATCGGCATTCAAGCTCGAGGAGATGGACCAGCGCTATAAGATCATTCGCCCCGGCCAGCAGATCCTCGATCTTGGTGCTGCACCGGGGTCGTGGTCGCAGTACGCGGCCCGAAAGGTAGGAGCCAAAGGAAAGGTCCTCGGCATCGATCTCCAAAAGATCACCATCAAACAGCCCAATGCCGTCTTCATCCAGGCCGACATCCGTGACATGAACCTTGCCGAGGTGATGAAGCAGCATGGCTTCATTCCCCCGTTTGACATCGTCATGTCGGACATGGCGCCAAAGACCACCGGAATTCGAGTCACCGATCAGGCACGCTCATTGGAGCTCTGCCAGATTGCACTGGATGCCGCGCGGAGCTTCCTGAAGGATCGCGGCACGTTCATCGCCAAGCTCTTCCATAGCGAGGATTTCGAATCGTTTCGAGCCACGCTACGCGAGGAATTCGAGAAGGTCGAAGTGCTTCGACCCAAGAGCACCCGCAAGGAGAGCAAGGAAGTCTTCCTCATCGGAATCGGGTACCAAGGATCGCGCTAGCGGTTCGGGCAGGTCGGACAGCCCGCGGCAATCTGGAACGCGAGCTTCCTCCAGGTCCTCCGCAACGACGCATTGAACCCTGCAGTGACAATCGACAGGATCAGCAGCGCCATCATCAGCGTCACCACGTATTCCACGATTGCCTGTCCGGATTCCTGCTTCCCCTGTCTCATGCCCTGATTTTAAGGTACTCTGGCGAAGCATGACAAGTGAACCCCGGCAGGACTCGAAAAAGCGCACCATTCTGGGCATTTTCATCCCGGTGGCCATCATTCTCGCGGTCGCCTGGGGTGTGCTGGCCCTCCTCAAATCGAACCTGGCCCCGCATGACAAGGCCACCCTGGATGTGAAGGTCGGAGCCGTGCTGCCCGATCTCACCTTCCACCGGACGGACGGCAGCATGTTCCGCCTATCCGAGGCTCGGGCAAAGGTCACCCTGGTCAATTTCTGGGCTACGTGGTGCGAGGCCTGCATGGAAGAAATGCCTTCGCTCGTCAAGCTCCACGATACCTACCAGCAGAAAGGCGTCGAGATCCTCGGTGTGAACCTCGATGAAAATCCGGCGCGGGCCATTGCCACGACCTCGCAGGAGTTCGGAATCCGTTTCGCCAATTTCATCGACAAGGACGAGGCCCTGGGCAATGCCTTCGATGTTCATGCCATCCCGCTCACGATCACGATCGATTCGTCTCGCCGGATACTGGAAGTGAAATCGGGAGATCGAAACTGGGTGGCGCCCGAGTACCTCAAGAAGCTCGAAGCCTGGCTCGCACAGTAGGTGCGTTTAAAAGGCCTTCGCTCCAGAAGGCCAGGCAAAACGATAATACAGCTCTTCAAATCGCTCAAAAGGCAGGATGGCAAATGCTGCATCCAGGCCGGCCTCGAGCGTTCCGCGGCGTTCCTGGAATCCGAGCGCACAGGCCGCGTTGTAGGTGACCGCCGCAAAAAGTTCGGCCCGACTCAATCCGAGGTAAAGAGCCGCGATGGTCATCACTGCTGGAAGATTCAAGGTCATGCAGGTTCCCGGATTGAAATCCGAGGCAAGCGCGACGCGAGCACCCCGCTCGATCAGCCTGCGCGCCGGGGCGTGGGCGGCCTTCAGGTAGAAGGCCGTGCCCGGCAGGAGGACCGCCGTCGTGTTGGAATGGGCAAGCGCCTCGATGCCGGCGTCGGAAATCTGGAGCAGGTGATCTGCGGAAAGTGCTCCGAGCCCAGCGGCAAGCTCGGAGGACGCCGTATTGGAAAGCTCATCGGCGTGGACCTTGATCCGCAGTCCGGCCCTTGCAGCAGCCTGCAGGATTCGTGAACCCTCTTCGAGCGTGAAATACCCTTCATCGATGAACACATCGCAGGCATCGGCAAGCTTGCGAGACGCCACTTCGGGAAGGGTCTTTCGGAGCATCTCGTCCAGGTACTCGGCCTTGGATCGCCCCTTTGGAACGGCATGCGCACCAAGATAGGTGCTCTGGAAGAGGACCTCGGGAAACTCCATTTTCAGGCGCCTGGCAACGCGAAGCTGCTTGAGTTCGGTGTCGTGATCCAGTCCATAGCCGCTCTTGAGCTCGATCGTTCGGATGCCATAACCCTGAGCCTCGCGGACCCGGTTGCAGGCCAGGCGAAACAGCTCCTCTTCGCTCGCTGAACGAGTAGCCGTCACGGTACGGAGAATCCCTCCGCCCTCTCGCGCAATCTCCTCGTAGGTTGCCCCGCCACATCGCCTCGCAAATTCCGAGGAGCGGTCTCCCGCAAATACCAGGTGAGTGTGGGCATCCACGAGCCCGGGAATCACTGCCCTGCGCAGCTTGAGATCCGTGCGCCTGGCTTTCAGGAATTTTTTCGGAAGATCGGCCGTGCGACCCACCCAGCGAACCTTCGCCGGGATTTCGCGCCCTTTCACCCGCTTCACGGAGTAGACGAGCGCCGCATCGGCAATCTGTCCGACATCATGCTCTTCGATCAGCCGGCCATCCTTGTTCCGGATGCCTTCGCCGGTCAGGAGCTCAGATGCATGAACGAGGACTCGAAGCGATTCAGCTGCCACGAAAGCAGGCTAATCTCTTCGCACGAAGGTTTCAATATCGGTGCATCTCCGCGAAAGATTACTGGCCCGCACGCAGAAGGTGTTTCGCATCCATCCGGTCTTCATCTCAGGAACCCTGGCGGTGATTGAAATCTCGATCGACCCATTCGGATCCAGTGAGTGTCCCACCCAGCAGAGTCGATTTACCGGCCAGGGGTCGGAACGCCCGCGCTCCTGCCCCGGCCACTCGTTGGGGGCGGGGTCCGAACTGAGCCACTCGGAGTCCTGCGGAAGGTAGTCGATCATCTCCATTTCCGAAATACGGCAGGAGCCCGATTGATGCACCGAGATCCGATACACCTGTTCGTCTCCGGGACGTGCTCGAGGCGTGGTGGACTGGCGAATCACCACGCCCTCGCACGACTCCTGGCTGAATGCAGCCACCGGTGCCATGAAAGCGAGCGCAAGCACCATTGAACGAATCACTGAAACCATGGCTGATCCTCCCAGGTGCGTTTCGAAATCTGCTCCTGCGCCCATTTTCCCGGATGAAAGCAGTCGGCGGCGAGTGCCCCGAGCGGAATCTCGAGCTGATAAAGCCGGTCGCTATAGACCACCTGCAGGTCCGGAAACTCTCCACTGACCTCGAGGGCTGCATTTTTCAGGATTCCATTCACGCGTTCCACCACGGCAAGCCGCTGGTGGTACTCCTCGAGCCCGCTCCAGACTGTCAGCGGCCGGCAGTAGCGCAGGATGCGATCTCTCACGACGCCGCAGGAAAGGCCGAAGAGGGTCGGCGCATCGATGAAACCTGGAACTCCCAGGTTCGGAATTCGCGGTGCACCCACCACGAGCACGCGAATCGGAACAGGAATCCTCGTGATGCTTCTGACTCCTTTTCCGAGGATCGAGAGTGATTCAACCAGGTTCCTTCGAAGTTCCTCTTCGGGAATATCCAGGCTGCTGCTGTAGTTGCAGGCATCGTTCGATCCAATCGTCAGCGCAACATAGTCCAGTGATTCGTACTCACGCGAACCGAGGATCTCGAGCAGCTTTCTCACCTGCACACGCAGGTCGCCGATTTCGGCACCCGGATTTGCCAGGTTGGCCACTTCCAGTGGAGCACGGCTCCCGCGCAACTCCAGCCACTCACGAAGCATCAGGAAATGTGAGCGAATCTTCTCGCCCGAACCCCAAGAGAGCGTCTTTTTGTTCGTGTAAATGAGGTCCACCTCGACTCCCTGATCGTGCCATTTCAGGACACTCTCTTCCGGGGTCGGGGCGTTCGGAATCGGAACATCCGCCAGCGTGCCTGCAGAGATGGAGTCACCGAGCACCGCCATCAGGCGAGGCTTGACGGCGGGCGGGCGCGGACCCATGGCCATCGCAGATTGCGACAGCAGGGCGACCAACAGGAGCATGAGCGTGTACACGCCCGGGCTCTCCTGCAAGTTTTGGGATCAGATCATCGGAATCAGCCCACCACGATCCTTGAATCGGGTGCGACCAATATCGATCGAGGACTCATAGCCTGCATCGGCATGCCGCACGACTCCCATTCCGCAGTCGGAATTGAGCACTCGGGTCAGTCGCCACTCGGCGTCCTTCGTTCCGTCGGCAACGACCACCATTCCGGAGTGCAGCGAGTACCCCATGCCGACGCCGCCTCCGTGATGCAGGCTCACCCACGATGCGCCGTTCACGGCATTGATCATCGCGTTCAGGATCGGCCAGTCGCCCACCGCGTCCGAGCCATCCTTCATGCCTTCGGTTTCGCGATTGGGCGAAGCCACGGATCCGCAGTCGAGGTGGTCTCGACCAATGACGATCGGCGCCTTCACCTTGCCGGTGCGGACTAGCTCATTGAAAAGAAGGCCTGCCTTCTCGCGCTGCCCGTAGCCGAGCCAGCAGATTCTAGCCGGAAGCCCCTGGAACGCGATGCGCTCCTGGGCCATGTCGAGCCAGCGGTGCAGGCCCTGGTCCTCCGGAAAGAGTTCGGCAATCGCGCGATCGGTCACGCGGATATCCTCAGGATCTCCTGACAGCACCGCCCAGCGGAACGGGCCGCGTCCTTCACAGAACTGAGGACGAATGTAGAGTGGGACGAATCCCTTGAAGTCGAACGCGTTCTTCACGCCGTGCTTCAGCGCCTGGCCGCGGATATTGTTTCCGTAGTCGAACACGTGAGAGCCGCGGCGCTGGAATTCGAGCATCGCCTCGACGTGATGGGCCATGCTGGCCATCGATCGCTCGACGTATCCCTTCGGATCCTTCATGCGCATCTCGAGGGCGGCCTCAAGCGACATGCCATGCGGAATATAACCGTTGAGCTCATCGTGAGCGCTCGTCTGGTCCGTGACGAGGTCCGGGGCAAAACCGCGGTTCAGAAGCTCCCAATGCACTTCAGCGGCGTTTCCGATCAGGCCGATGCTGACGGCCTTTTTGGATTTCTTCGCGGCTTCCACTCGACGAAGCGCATCGTCGATATTGTCGGCAATCTCGTCGAGGTAGCGCGTCTCAATACGGCGCTGCGCTCGAGTCGGATCGACTTCGAGGTTGAGCGAAACAGCACCCGCCATCGAAGCGGCGAGCGGCTGCGCGCCACCCATGCCGCCAAGCCCCGCCGTGAGGACCACGCGCCCCGCGAGATCGCCTCCATAGTGCTGGCGGCCTGCTTCGGCGAACGTCTCGTAGGTTCCCTGCACGATGCCCTGCGTGCCGATGTAGATCCACGATCCGGCCGTCATCTGGCCGTACATCATCAGGCCCTTGTCCTCGAGCTCGCGGAAGTTTTCCCAGGTCGCCCACTTCGGCACGAGCACGCTGTTGACGAGGATCACGCGCGGCGCAAGCTCATGCGAGGGCATGACCGCCACGGGCTTTCCACTCTGCACGAGAAGCGTCTGGTCGGAGCGGAGTTCGCGCAGGCACTTCACGATCGCATCGAAGGATTCCCAGTTTCGCGCCGCCTTGCCGATACCGCCGTAGACAACCAGATCTTCGGGACGCTCAGCCACCTCAGGATCGAGGTTGTTCATCAGCATGCGGAGGGCGGCCTCCTGCTGCCATCCCTTGCAGGACAGCTCGGTTCCACGGGCGGCGCGAACGGTACGGGGCGACGACTTCATTTCAGGACTCCTTGGATCAGCTTCTTGAGTTCCGGCGACTCGAGCAGACACTCGAGGCGCTTCAGGTCTTCGTGATACGAACGATCATTTTCGGCGTAGGCCGCATGCTTGCGTGTCAGCGCATGAAGCTGCTCGACCGGCTTCGTCGATCGCAGCGGTCGGAGCAGGTCGATGCCCTGTGCAGCACTCAAGAGCTCCATCGACAGCACACGCCGGACATTTTCGGTCACGCGGAGCGCCTTGCGCGCCGCCCACGCCCCCATGCTGACGTGGTCTTCCTTGTCGGCCGACGTCGGAATCGAATCGACGCTAGCGGGATGGCAGAGTGTCTTGTTCTCCGAAACAATGCTCGCCGCAGCGACCTGGATGATCATGAAGCCGCTATTGAGGCCGCCCTGCCTGATCAGGAACGCCGGAAGATCGGAAAGTGCAGGATTGATCAGCTTTTCAATGCGCTGTTCAGAAATACTGCCGATCTCGGCCATGGCAATCGAAAGCACATCCATCGCGATCGCCACGATCTGGCCATGGAAGTTTCCACCGCTCAGGATCTTGCCTGAGGACGGAAAGAGCAGTGGATTATCAGTGACCGAATTGACTTCACGCTCGAGCACTCCGCGCACGAAAGAGAGCGCGTCGCGCGACGCCCCGTGAACCTGCGGCATGCAGCGCAGCGAATACGGGTCCTGCACCTTGCCGCAATCTTCATGGCTCATCGCGATTTCACTACGTCCGCCCGACACGAGCACGGCTCGCAGGTTCTTGGCCGTGCGGATCTGCCCCGGATGCGGACGAACCTGATGAATTTCGGGCTGGAAGGCCGCATCGGTTCCGCGCATCGCTTCGACGGACATGCCGCCAATCAGGTCGGCACTATCGCAGAGTTGCTCGGCCTGGAGGAGCGCCAGCGTGCCGATCGCCGTCATGAACTGCGTGCCGTTGATCAGCGCCAGTCCTTCCTTCGGACCGAGCCTGAGCGGCTTCAGACGAGCCTTCGCCAGCGCGTCGGCTCCGGCCATCACCTTTCCACTGAAACGGACGTGCCCTTCACCGATGAGCGGCAGCGCCAAGTGCGAAAGCGGCGCGAGATCGCCGCTGGCGCCTACGGAACCCTGCTCGGGGATCAGCGGATGGATGCCGTGGTTCAGGAAATCGAGGAGCCTTTCGACGGTGGCCGGGGCAACACCCGAATGTCCCTGGCAGAGATTCCACGCCCGAAGCAGGAGCATCGCACGAACCTGCGCGTCGGGAAGATAGGCCCCCACCCCCACCGCATGCGAGCGGATGAGGTTGACCTGGAGCTGCTCAATATCCGCATCATCGATGCGAACGTTCGACAGCAGGCCAAAGCCCGTATTGATGCCGTAGAACGTTCCGCCCGAGCGGGCCTTCTTGAGCAGAAAGCGATGGGCGGCAGTGATCTTCGCACGGGCGGCAGGAGCCAGGCTGACCTTGCGGCCGTGCACCGCCACCTGCTCGACGTCCTCGAGCGAGATCGCGGATTTTCCAAGAACCAAGGCTTTCAGCTTCTTCATGATGATCACTTCCTGAGGTCTGCTATGGCTTTCGCGCGATCGGAATTTCCAAATACGGCCGAGCCGGCAACCAGGACGTCCGCTCCGGCCGCCACGAGCTTCGCGGAATTGGCGGCGCTGACGCCACCATCCACTTCAATCAGGAACTTTCCGCCGGACTCCTTCCGGATCTCCGCAAGGCGCGACACCTTCTCGAGCGCAGCCTCGATGAATTTCTGCCCGCCGAACCCCGGATTCACGCTCATCACCAGAACCAGGTCCACGATGCCTAGAACCTCTTCGATGCTCGACAGCGGCGTGGCGGGATTCAGCGAGATGCCCGCCTTGCATCCCAGTTCGCGGATCCTTCGAAGCAGACGATCCAGATGAACCGATGCCTCGACGTGAACCGTGATCACGGATGCACCGGCGCGGGCGAACTCTTCGATCCACTTTTCCGGCTCGGTGACCATCAGGTGGCAATCGAGCGGAAGGTTCGTATGCGGCTTCACGGCGGCCGCCACCAGCGGACCGATCGTCAGGTTCGGGACAAAATGCCCGTCCATGACGTCGATGTGCAGCCAGTCCGCGCCGGCGCGCTCGACATCGAGGACTTCATCACGAAGCCGGGAGAAATCCGCCGAAAGGAGACTGGGGGCAATCAGGACTTTGGCCATGGGTCAGCCGACCATATCCCGGCGGCGCGGCCTGCCGCAAGGCGCTCAAATCGCCCATTCCAGGGCGCCGGAATTCGGCCCACGCTGGCCCTTTTTTCCACTGATGAAATCAGCCGCCGTTTGGACCCGCTTGCCCTCGGGCTGAAGTTCCAGCACCTCGAGGCAGCCATCGGCGGCTCCGATGAACAGGCGCCCACCCGATTCAAAAAGAAGCCCCGGCTTCGAACGCACCTCGGCTCGCGGCAGCACCTTCTTGATCTTGATGCGCTCACCGCCGTCCCGAACCGTGACGCTCGTTCCCGGCCATGGGGTCAACGCACGGACCTGGCGATCGAGCTCGGCGATGGTCTTCGTGGGATCCAGCCGCTCCATGTCCTTGGTGAGCTTCGTCGCGATCGTCACCTGCGACTCATCCTGAGGAACGGCAGCCAGAGTACCAGAAACCAGTCCTTCAATCGTCTTCGACAGAACCTTCGCACCCAGCCCGGCCAGACGATCATGAAGGGTCTGGCCGGTGTCGTCTGGGCGCACTTCCGTGTTCTCGACAGCCAGGACATCGCCAGCATCCAGCTTGAGCACCATCTTCTGGGTCGAAACTCCCGTCTGACGGTCTCCCGCGAGGATCGCCCACTGGATGGGGGCGGCACCACGCCAACGCGGCAGGATCGACGAGTGCACGTTCACGCACCCGAGGCGCGGAAGATCGAGCACGTTCTGGCGAAGGATCTGGCCGTAAGCCACGACAATCAGCAGCTCTGGAGCGAGCTCCTTCAAGCGTTCATACTCACCGGGCTGCGAGAGCTTTTCAGGCTGGAAAACCGGAACGCCCAGTTCCAGAGCCTTCTGCTTCACTGGCGGAGCCTTGAGCTCGAGACCACGTCCCACCGGGCGATCGGGCTGCGTGTAGACGGCCACGATGTCACAGAGCTGGTGGGCCGCTTCGAGTGCGGGAACCGCAAACTCGGGTGTACCCATGAACACTGCGCGAATCCGCTGAGAACCGGACATGGATCAGAGCCCCTTCTTGCGGGGGCCGCCCATGTCGTGGAGGTCGGAGCCCGGGCCGAGATCGCCGTGCGCTTCGCGCTCACGCCGCTCAGCAAGGAGTTTTTTCTTCACCATCTGCTTTTTGAGCGGGCTCAGACGATCGATGAAGAGCTTTCCTTCGAGGTGATCCATCTCGTGCTGGATGCAGATCGAGAGCAGTCCTTCGGCATCCAGCGTCTGCGTCAGCCCGTCGATGTCCTGGTACTGGAGCTTGATATTCTCAGCGCGCTCCACTTCGGCAGTGTACTCAGGAACCGAGAGACAACCTTCCTTGAACAGGATCTTGCCTTCGCGGCGGATGATCTCCGGATTGATGATGATCCGCGGGTTCTTGTTCGTGATGATGCCGCCGCCCGCAACTTCAGCCCCCTCGGGCATCTCGTCAATGCCTTCGGCAACCTCCTCGAAATCGAAATCCGTATCGATGACGACGATCCGCTCGAGCAATCCGACCTGGTTGGCCGCCAAGCCAATACCCGGGGCGTCGTACATCGTCTCGAGCATGTCATCGGCAAGCTGCCGATAAGCCTTTTCCACGCGCGCAATGGGCTTGGCCTTCTGCGAGAGGACGGCATCCGGAAATGTGTAGATCTTGAGTTTTGCCATTGGTTCACCAGGACGCAGAAATCAGGCTGTCTTGCGCGCGGTCAGCGCGATCAGCGCCGCCAGAAAGATCATGCTCGGCAACCAGGCGGCAAGCCATGGATGCAATGCGCCATTCAGGCCCAGAGATAAGCTGATGGAATAGAAAAGCCAATAGAAAAAGGTCACCAGAAGCGCCAGTCCGAGGTCGCGCGCCACTCCTCCAGAGCGGCGATTTCCCATCGAAAACGGCACACCGAGCCAGCACATGATCAGTGGAATGAAACAAACGGCAATTCTCGAATGGAGCTTCACTTCGAAGGCGCGGGTATTCGTGCCGGCCGCCCGGATGCGATCGATGTAGGTTGAAAGCTCTCTCAGCCGGAGGGTGTCGACTTCCTTCTCGATTTCCTGGAAGTCTTTCGGTGTCTCGGAGATCAGCAGCTCCTTGCGATCGAACCTCTGCGTCAGCGGAAAGGCGTTTCCGGACTCAAAGACCGTGACGGTACCGTCCTGAAGCTGCCAGCCGCTCCTGGTGTGCACCCCTTTTCGGGCCTCGACCAGCTGGACCAGCTGGAAGCTCTCATCGAGGGTGTACACGGACATTCCATGAATAGTTCTTGAAGCCGAATCAAACGACCTCAGGTTGAAGATGAGGTTCTTGGATCGGTACCAGATCCTGTCGCGCTTGACGTCGAGAAAGAAGTCCGGCCGGTTCTTCATGACGTGCCAGAAATAAGTCGTCCGTTTTTTCACGAAGAGCGGCGCAATCCGATCCTGGAAGACCAACAACATGCAGCACAGCATGAAAACAACCGCGCCCAGCGTCGCGATGATGCGGGCTTTGCCGAATCCGACCGAGAAAAAAGCGGTCAGCTCACCGGTTCGAGAAAATCCAGAGAGCGTCATGACGGTACCCGCCAGCACGGCAGGAGGCGCCATCTGGAGAAAAATCACCGGAAGGCCGAGCACTCCGCGCCAGAGAATCTGCGAAGTCGGATAAGGCTGCTCGAGCAACTCCGCAATCATCGCCTGCAGAAAGAAAAGCGACACCAGACCGAGCCAGGCCGGCATGAAGTTACGAAGAAAGGAGAAGGCGAGGTAGCGGTCCAGGGTCCTCACCCTCGCAAGAGTAGCATTAAATGGACATTC
Organism: Bacteriovorax stolpii; assembly: GCA_945860415.1. GTDB lineage: Bacteria > Bdellovibrionota > UBA1018 > UBA1018 > UBA1018 > CAIOHW01. The sequence goes on along the minus strand of CAMAQA010000034.1, from coordinate 14,389 downwards.
CCAGCGAGCTTGGTTAAATCCTGAGGGATGAGCGAGAATGAGTCTGGAAAGTCGGCCCCCTCCGTCGCCGAACGCCCGGTTGAGAACACCTCCCGGCAGCAACCCTCCTCCACGGACCGGAAAAAATGGCTCTGGGAGAACGTTGTTTCGCTCGGGACGGCCCTGCTGCTCGTCTTCATCATCCGCTCGAGTATCATCGAAGCGTTCAAGATCCCGTCGGGATCGATGATCCCGACGCTTCTCGTGGGTGATCACATCTTCGTCAATAAATTTGCATACGGTCTCAAGATTCCGTTTTCAGAGTGGATCGGGGATGGGCCGAAGTACATTGTGCGCCGCGACCCGCCGAAGCGCGGAGATGTGATCGTCTTCATCTATCCAAAGGACGAATCGCTCCATTACATCAAGCGCGTGGTTGCCGTTCCAGGCGACACGATCGAGGTGAAGGACAAGGCGCTTTACCTGAACGGCAAAGCCGTCCCCCATGAACCGGTGACCGAAGAGCAAATGAAGAAGATCCTCGGCAACCTGGACGAGTCCAAGTACTCGCTCGGCAGCCTGGAGGCCTTTCAGGAGCGCTTCGAAAATGGCAACCCGATCGTCCTGACGGACCGAAACAACTTCACCACGCAGAACTTCGGCCCCGTGACCGTGCCGCCAGATCACGTCTTCGTGATGGGCGACAATCGCGACTTTTCCAATGACTCGCGTTTCTGGGGTTTTGTTCCGTTCAAGAACGTGAAGGGCAAGGCCGTCGTGATCTGGCTCTCGATCTGGATGGATCTGGGCGAGGGAGAATTTACCTTCCGCCCGGGCCGTACCGGCACGCTGTTCCACTGACGATCCATCCCACCAGATCGATCAGCCGCGCCGCCGCCTTCCGAAGGCCGCCAGGGGCACGCTCCAACCACGACGCAATCGGTGGCGAAAATCTTTCGTAAGCGCGAATGAATGCACGCCCGGCCGGATGGGCCGCCAGTCGCTCATCTCGAAATGCACGCAGCCGTGGCAGTGTTTCCACGTCCGAAACATCCAGGAGAGCACTGGCGATGAAGCAGGTCGTTCCGCCCAATCGCTTGTAGGCCGCCTTGAAATCTCCGCGATGCAGGGCTTTTTCAGCCGCCAGATATTTGCGGAGCGTCTCCGCACAGAGCGCCTTGTAGGAGGAGTCCTTGGAAAAAACCACGAACTGATTGAGGTACGCCTGCATCTCGCGAACCTGTTCCTTGCCCCTAATGCGGTCATAGGTTCGGGCAAGGTCCCAGTAGATTCCAGTGACCAGCACCAGCTCGACCATCTCCTTTTTCGGATCAAACTGGCTGGGATGGAGCCTCCCAGGATTGACCTTCTTCGCGCGCTCCAGCAGCGCGAGGTAGACCAGGAAGGATTTCGTGGCCTCGCCGAAAGATTCGCGGGTGAGCGCCTGGATTCCCAGCTTGGCAATGTCGAGCCGCTGGATGAGCGCCTCGCGCTGGCGCTCGAGCTCCTGCTGCGCCAGCTGCTTTTCGATTTTCTCGCGGACACGCGAGCTTGTCGCCGCACGACGGGCCAGCCTTTCGGCCTCCTTCGCCTGCGCTCGAGCCTGCTTGTCCAGGGGCGTCTGGTCGGAGCTCATCTAGTGAGTTTCATCCTACCCCGCTTGGATCGATGTCCACAAGGACGTGGGATTCCAGTCCGCCGCGCGAAGCGGCCCGTGCTGCATTCACGATCCGGTGGAGGTCGCGAACGGATGTCGATTTGATGAGAAGGTCCCAGCGCGTGATGCCCTTGGCGCGCTCCAGGAATGCTTCGCTTGGCCCGAGGATCTCAATGGCGGGCATCTCCCGCACTAAAGCCGAGAGATGCTCCGAGAGTCGCAGGGCATCCCTCCGGGCATGGGCGCGCTCCGGAGACTCCACTCGAATTCGAGCGAGGCGTGCAAACGGAGGATACCTGAGTGCCTCGCGAAGCTCACGCTCACCTTCCAGGAATTCTTCGATTCCGGATTCTCCGCAAAGCACCTGGATCACGGGGTGCTCCGGTGAAAACGTCTGCACCATCACGCGTCCCGGCATCTCGCCTCGACCCGCTCGCCCGGCGACCTGCGTGAGGATCTGCAGTGCGCGCTCCGGAGCGCGAAAATCCGGATAGCGAAAAAGGGCATCAGCGAGAATGGCCACGACAAGGGTCACTCCTGGAAAATCATGTCCCTTCACGAGCATCTGGGTTCCAAGCAGGAGATTGCCCTCCTTTTTCCGAAACCGCTCGAGGACATCCGAAAGTCGCGTGGCGCTGGTCACCTGATCACGGTCCAGGCGGAGAATCCGCGCCTCGGGAAGAAGCTTAGGCAACTCGTCTTCAAGGCTTTCCGTTCCTGCACCCACAGGTATCAAACGGTCGCTCCGGCATTTCGCGCAGGCATCCGGAATCTGCTCGAGGTGGCCACAGACATGACAGCGCAGCTCACGATTGCGCTTGTGGACGGTGAGCGAAATCGAGCAGTGCGGACATCCCGACACTTCCGAGCACTCCTCGCAGAGCAGGAAGGCAGCAAACCCGCGGCGATTGAGGAACACCATGACCTGGTTTCCGGCATCCAGCTCCTGTCGGATGGCCTCGAGCGTCCGCTCGGCCATCACCGCCTGGATGCCCTCGACCCGCGGCTCTTCGGCAAGGTCGACGACATCGATCTGCGGCATCGCCCGAGACATCACTCGCTCCGGAAGATCCACCTTGGCGTATTTGCCCTCTCGAACGCGCTCAAGCGTGTCGAGACTCGGAGTGGCCGATCCGAGAACGACCAGCGCGCCGCCCATCCTGCCTCGGACCACCGCCAGGTCGCGTGCATGGTAGCGGACGCGGTCCTCCTGCTTGTAGGTGCTGTCGTGCTCCTCATCGACGACGATCAGCCCGAGATCGCGCAAGGGACAAAACACCGCCGACCGGGCCCCGATCACCACGCGAAGCGTTCCACTCATCATTGCTGCCGTCTGGTCGCGTCGTTGTGCATCGGGCAGCGCCGAGTGCCACAAACCGACGCGTTCACCCAGGGCCGCCTCGAAGCGTTCATGGAGCTGCGGAGTCAGCGCAATTTCAGGCGCAAGAATCAGGACGCTGCGACCTTCATCGAGCGCTTTCCGTGCAACCGAGAGATAAACTTCGGTTTTTCCGCTTCCAGTCACCCCATGGAGCAGCGCCACGCGCGAGCTCCCTTTTTCGAGAGTCCGATGGCGGATCTGCTCCAGTGCCTCGAACGCCTCCTGCTGGCGGGCGGTCAGCTCATGAAGGACTCCGGGCACGCGACCACTCTGCTCCAGCTGACGAGCTTCGCGACGCGCACTCTTGAGTCCGAGGGCAGCTCCGGGCATCGCGGCATGAAGCACCTCTCCAAGCGGCGAATGATAGTACTCGTGGGTCCACTTGCAGAGCTCGAAGACTTCGCCCGGAATGACCGAAGATTCCGGCCCGACTTCGAGGACCTGCTTGAGCTTCTCGAACTCCAGTCCGGGAGGAATGGCATCCGCCGGCTTCGGCTCATCGACGGCAAACGCATGCAGCTTCGTCCTGCCGAATGGCACCAGAACCCAGCTTCCGACTCTCACCCTCTCGGCAAGATCGGAAGAGATCCGGTAGGTGAAGAGCGAGTCCAGGGGCCGGGGAACGGCAACGGTGATCAAGAGGTCCTGCATCCGCCGGTCCGTCAGCGAATGAGCGAGTAATAGCGACGGATCAACTCACGCACTTCATTGTCCGCGGAATCGCCCACCTCGGTGAATCCGTTGGCGACCGTCCTCTTTGTTTCAGCGAGTTCGGAGGAGTTGACACTCACATCCTGGAATTCCTGACGAAGGACCTGCTCGCTTCCGCGAGTCACGGTGATGACCCTTGGAGTCGGAACCTCCTTGGTCATTCGGTAGGAGTCGAATTGAATCTCGTAGCCATCTCCCGACTTGAGCGACAGCTTTGATGGAAGGAAGGTATCCTTCTCGATCCAGAGCTGGTTCGAGGACTTCTCACCGATGACCCACGAGACCTGGAGCCCGGAGGCGAGCTTCTGGCGTCCGAAGAACGTTTTCTCGGCATCCCTTCGTTCGGCTTCGCCGGCAAGTTTCAGAAGCTCCTCTTCCTGCTTGATCGGAATATCCCACCTGCGCAACAGGGGCAGCAAGTTGCCCATTCGATTCTCGAAAAGGAGTGCCGAGACCAGTGCCCTGGGCTCCTTGCCTGATGAGTCGCGCTCCAGGGTCCGCTCGATGGAATAGAGTTCACGTCCCGTTTCGTCGAGGGCCACGCTCCTGAGGGTTCCGCTCGACGAATCGTAGAGCGCCTCCTCCACGAAGCGGATGCCGGTGAGATTGCCGTCGCCTGTCATGCCCATGACCGAACCGCGGGTACGGATCAGTTTCAGCGCGACTTTTTTCTGCAGCATCGTCTTGATGATGAATTCCGAAGGCGGAATGTACGCCAGCGCACGCGTGGAAGCCATGGACGACAGGACCATCGACAGGAGGGCCACCGAAACCAACGAGCGACGAAGGATCATGTCCTAATTCTGATCGGTCTTGAGGTGTTTTTGAAGCAATTCGACAACACCGGAGCGAAGTTCCGGCCGACGAAGCGCAAATGCAAGCGTGGCATCAATGAAGCCCAGCCGGTCGCCGGTATCATAACGTACCCCGTCAAAGGCATACGCCAGGAGCTTCCGTTCACGGGCCAGGAGCTGAAGGGCATCGGTCAGCTGGATTTCGCCTCCACGTCCGGGTGGAGTGCGCCTCAGGCAGTCAAAAATCGCCGGCTCCAGGACGTAGCGCCCCGGAATCGCCCATTGAGATGGTGCCTTGTCGGGTGCCGGTTTTTCGACCAGCTCCTGGACATGCCAGGTCCGAGGATCCAGCTCGTGTCCGCCAATGATGCCGTACTTGATCACTTCCGTCTTCGGAACCTGCATCACCCCGACCACCGAGGCGCTCTCACGTTCATAAAGATCGACGAGCTGGCGGGTGCAGGGGATTTTGGAATCAATCAGGTCATCACCGAGAAGAACCGCAAAGGGCTCGTCTCCCACCACCGGAGCGGCGCAAAGCACGGCATGACCGAGACCCATGGGATTTTTCTGGCGAATGGAAATGACCTGGCAAAGCTTTCCGATCGATCGCGAAAGCTCGGCGAGCTCTCGGCTGCCCTTGCGATCGAGCGAGTCCTCGAGCTCGATATTGAAGTCGAAGTGATTCTCGATCGACTCCTTGTGGCGGGCGGTGACCAGTACTACCCGCTCCACGCCCGCGCGCACGGCCTCCTCGACGATGTGCTGGATCATCGGCACATCCACGATCGGTATCATTTCCTTGGGAATGGCCTTGGTGGCAGGAAGAAAGCGAGTCCCCATTCCCGCGGCGGGAATGACGGCAGTACGGACTTTTTTTGTCATTCGGACCCCCAAAGCGGCGGCCCGGGATCAGGATCAACGACCGGTGAACCGCTGTCCTTCGGACTCTAGCTCGGCTTTGCAGTTGATGCAAAGAGTGGTGGACGGGTTTGCCTTGAGGCGCGGCTCCGAAATATCCTCGCCGCAGCGTTCACAATCTCCGAACGTGCCGTTTTCGATTCGGCGCAGGGCCACGTCGACTTCACGCAGGATCACCCGGTCGCGGTTACGCATCCGGACTGCGATGCCGCGGTCGGTATCGGCCGCAGCCTGGTCGATGGAGTCGGCCTGGAAGAGGTCTTCGCTATCGAGCCACTCCTCGGTCGAACGCCTGAGGCCAACCGCGATCGACTCGCGTCGCGACAGCAGTTCGGTCTTCAGCCTTTCCAGCTTTTCCTTGCGCATCGTCATTTGAGGCCGGACACTAACCTGAGCCATTCCGGCGGTAAAGAAAATTTTGACGCACCACGTAAACACTATGCGGCAGAGCACCAGATTAATACGTATATCAACGATTTTGTTGTCTTTTTTACTGTCTGTATCGGCGTCAGCCAACGAGTTTCGATCTCCGCGAAGTGCGGCTCTCGGCGGGGCAGGACACGCCAACCCCCTGCTCAACGATTCCGTGTTCCAGAATCCCTCCTTTGCCTCCTTCCTTCCGGTCTACAGCTGGTCCGGCAACTTCAAGGCCCTGGGCGAGGGGCGCGGGCGCGCCTACAGCGTCTCCGTGCTCGACGGCCGCTCCGAGCTTTTCCAGGCCTCGGCCGCATACACCGTCCGCGATGAACTGACGGCCCTGCACTTCGGCGCTTCACGCAAGGTTCACCCCAAGATGACCGTCGGAGTCGGAGCCCAGCTCTTCTACAGCAAGGCCATGGACCGGTTTGAAGACAGCAGGAACCTCAGCCTCTCGACGACGATCGCACCGACGGACTGGCTGCAGCTGGCGCTGATCGGCGAGAATCTGGTCACCTCTTCCAAGACTTCGCAGCTGGGTCTCGAGCGCCAGGTCATTCTCGGAACGAAGTTCAAGATCACCGAAAAGGTGCTTCTTTATGCCGATCCGCGCGCGCGACTCGGCAGCACGCTCGAGCTTCCCGAAAAGCCATGGATGGCCTATGAAGCTGGCGGGGAATTTCAGGTCTTCAAGGACTTGTACTTTCGACTCGGATCTTTCCGGAACATCCTGCATCCGGACGTCCGCCAGAACGCGCGAGGATTCGGATACGGCCTGGGTTGGGTTGCTCCGCGAATATCGTTCGACTTCGCGATCGAACGCATCCTCGCGCCCGAGGATCGCCTGAGCATGAGCTCCGGTGTGACGCTCTACTTTTGAAGCAGGAATCCCGGTACAGCCTTCGGGTAGATGATTTTCAGCACCTGCTCCGACAGCGCCTCACGCACGACCCCTGACGCGATCATGCGGCCCCGATGGAGAACCCACGCCTGATCCGCCCATCGAAGCGACAGGTGGAAGTCGTGCGAGACCAGCACGACGCTCGAGAGACGAAAAACCGGATTCGCCCGGGCTCCCGAAACCAGGGCATGAAGCTTGGCTCCGAGATCGAGCTGGTAATCGAGGTCCATCTTCGAGAGTGCCTCGTCCAGGAAAAGCACCTCCGCCCCCTGCACGAGTGCGCGGGCCAGCGCCACGCGCTGTCGCTCGCCACCACTCAGATTCGTGATGCTGCGCGAGCGAAGCGAAGCCAGATCGCAAAATTCCAGCGCCGGCTCGATCGCATCGCACTTGCCCGAGGCAAAGACGCCCGAGCCCAGGACCTCTTCCACGGTTACCGGAAAAGCGGGATCCAGATCCGCGGAAACGTAGGCGATCCGCGAAGCTCGTTCGCGAGGCCGCATCGAGCACCAGTCCTGGCCACGCCAGGAGAGGCTACCTCCAAAATGAGATCGCGGATAACCCAAGGTTCCGGCCAGAAGCTGGAGCAATGTCGACTTTCCGGCGCCGTTCGGACCAATGAGCGTCACCCACTTTCCGGAATGCAGCGAGACGCTGCACTCATTCAGGATTGCGCCCGACCCCGAACCGGAAACGCACCATCCTATCCGTTCCGCCCTCAACAGTTCGACCTCAGCCATGACGAGAGCGCCCCTTCAGCCAAAAGAAGTACAGTGGTGCGCCCACGAGCGCCGTAATCACTCCGACCGGAATTTCACGCGGAGAAAAGAGAATGCGCCCCAGCAGGTCCGAAACCAGAACCGTCACCGCGCCCCAGAGCACGCACAGAGGAAGGACCTTGCGATGAAGCGAACCCACCTGCCTGCGAACCAGATGCGGAACCATCAGGCCGACAAAGCCGATCATTCCTGAAGTCGCCACTCCTACGGCAACCAGAAGCGAACTGACCGCAAGGACTTCTCGCCGAAGGCCATCCACTTCGACTCCCACGGCGCGTGCAGGGCGTTCGCCGAGCAGCAGAGTATCGAGCTCCGCATGGCGTCGCAGCACCCAGCCCGTGGCCAGGATCGTGAGCACAATCGAGATCAGCGATCCCATCGTACTGGCTCGAGATAAATCGCCCAGCAGCCAGACAAGCGCCTGTGAGACGCCGGATGAGGCATTGAGCGCCATGACGAGAGCCACCAGGCTGGAGCCAAAAAATCCGAGCATCACCCCGGCAAGCAGCAGAGACTGTCCGGATACTTCGCGGCGGGACGCCAGCATCGCCAACGGCAGCATGAAGAGGATCGCCCCGCCCAGTGAGCCGAGAGCAACACCCTCGATCACCCCATGGGCCCCGAGCGATCCTGCGAGAACGGCACCGAGTGCTGCGCCCGACGAAATCCCCAAGGTGTAGGGTTCACAAAGCGGGTTGGAGAACAGCACTTGCAGTAGCGCGCCGGAAACAGCAAGGGCCCCCCCGACTGCAATGGCAAGAAGCGCTCGAGCACCCCGAAGCTCCCACAACAGCGAGGGTTGCGTGATGATGTCACGCCATTCCATCGCGCCAGACGCCAGCGAAGCGGCAAAGACGATCATCAGCGTGATGGCAGGCAAGAGCAGGATCCTAGCGGCCCTCATCTCGAACCAGCCTTTCCAGTGCCGAAACCAGCGACATCGACGGAAGGGTAAGCTCACGCGAGAGCACCACCCGGACGCCGCCGTTCTTGACCACCTTCAGCGAAGGAAATCGGCTCCGCCATGACGAAGCCATCGCCTCGAATCGCGACGCCTCCGAAGGTTCACCCAGGATCCAGATCCGGTCCGGTGAGGCAGCCGCCACGCTCTCGACTGAAACGCGAGGGTAAGCCTCGCGAATGCCGGACATGACGTTCACGACTCCCAGATGCTCGAAAGCCTCGGATAGGAATGTTTTCAAGCCTCCGACGCCAACGAGGGGCTGATCGTCCACCTGGATGAAAGCGCGAACCCCCTGGAGCCTTCCCCGGAACGACTCCAGCTTTGCACGGAAATCCTCCGCCACTTCAGTGCCGCGCTTTTCTGCTCCCAGCGCGCGACCCATGGCCACATAGCCCCGGGCAATCTGCGCGAGCGAATCCATCGCCACGCTGATGACCCGAATCTTCCGAGTCGATTTTCGGGTGACTTGCTCGAAACGCTCCACGACTTCGGCGGGTAGCACACCCGGCGCAACGAACGCGCAGTCCGGAGCCAGCGACACGATCTTTTCGATGTCGATGCGCCCCGTACTGGCAACTTCTGGAAACGATCTGCGGGATGCCAGCGACGAGAAGGCGGAAACCCCTCGGAGCCGTGGCGCTAGTGCCTCGACTCCAAGAAGATCCTCGGCAACCCGGGCCAGTGCCGGAGACAGCGTGACGAACGTGCGGCAATCCGCAGAAAGAGGCGCCGCAACGATCACGCCTGGAGACGCGCCTAGGATGGCTGCCAGTGCAAGCACGGCGATGGCATTACTCGAAACGATTCTCACGGCTTTCCAGGAGAGCGTCGAGGTTCTTCTCATGCCGGGCCAGGATCACGAAAACCAGCACGGCACCCCAGAGGAGATGGGCGCCGAGAACGAAGCCCGGAAGAACAAAATGCGCGACCACCACGAGCAGCAGGCCCGCAAGGCTGGCGAGCGATCCGATTCGAGTGTTCAGGAAGGTGATCACAAATCCCAGGATGCCGGCCAGCGAGGCCGATGGTGTGAGCACCAGGAATGCGCCAAATCCGGTCGCCACTCCCTTTCCCCCTCGAAAACGAAGCCAGGGTGAAAAGCAGTGCCCCAGGACGACAAAGGCGGCCGCCATCCACTGCAGCAGGAGTGTTCCGGGCCGCCATTCGAGGGCCGAAAAATCCGCAAAACCCTGAAGGAAGGATGCCGCCGCCTCACCCGTGAGAAGGACCGCCAGAACTCCTTTCGCGGTATCAGAAACGAAGGTCAGAAAACCGGCCGGCCAGAATCCCACGACTCGCGAGACATTCGTGGCTCCGATGTTTCCACTTCCTTTTCTCCGGATGTCCTCACCTCCAAAAATTCGAGCAAAGAAAAGCCCGAATGGAACCGACCCCAGGAGAAAGCAGAGGATCGCGATCAGTAGCGCGCCGTTCATCGAGCCCTGGCCCCCTTGGAGGGGGCGGCCGCAGGAAGAGCTCGCAGCCGGATGACCAGGAACACCAGGGCCACCACGAACACCATCACGGAAATGAACTGGCTCGTCGACAGCACGCCATCAACGACGTAACCGCGAATGGAATCGCCGCGGAACTCCTCGATGATGGAACGCAGGATGGGATACGTGAAGAGGTAGGTCAGCCCCACCTGACCATCAAACTTCCGGCGCGGAAACAGCCAGAGCAATCCTGCGAAAAGAACCAGCAGTGCCGACGCTTCATAAAGCTGAACGGGGTGGAGCGAAATTCCACGATACTGGACATCCACGAGCTCGGAATTGAGGCGTATGCCCCACGGCAGCTCCGTAGGTCGACCGTAGCAGCATCCCGCTGCAATGCATCCGACTCGCCCGATGGCATGCGCTACCGTGACCGCCGGCAGGAATACGTCGATTCCTTTCCAGCCCGAGATGGCGTTCTTCTTCAGCATCCAGAGTGCGAAGGGAATGCCGGCCAGAGGGCCACCGAAAAAAACGAGGCCCCCTTCCCAGATCTTGAAGATTGCCAGTGGATCGGCGGCAAAGTCCTGCCACCTGGTGATGACGAACAGGGCCCTCGCGCCCAGGAATCCGACCACCAGGAACCAGAAGGCAAAGTCCGCCATCTGGTCGGGGTTGAGCCCCGCGCGCGGCGAAAGCCTGCGAATCGTCGCAATCGCCGCGAAGAATCCCAGTGCGATCATCAGTCCATAGGTATGGATCGAAATCGGTCCGATCTTAAGCAGCAGAGGATACATTCCGCTCCTTTTCTTCATGCCCGGCGATGTCAAGCATCAGAAGACCGACACCGATGCAGATGGCTGAATCCGCCACGTTGAAGGCCGGAAAATGCGCCTGGTACTTCCAATGAAAGTCGAGAAAGTCGACCACGTACCCGTACTTCACGCGATCAATGAGGTTTCCTATTGCTCCGCCCATGACGAGCGACAAAGCCCAGGCAGTCTTGACATCATGTGCAGGAAGCTTCTTGAACAGGTAGGCAATCACCAGGAGCGCGATGGTGGGAACAATCAGAAAAAACGGAATGCGCAGGGAAGAATCCACAGTTGCCATGAAACCAAAGGCAGCGCCGGTATTCCGGACATAAGTGATGTTGAAAAACGAGGACAGGACCGGAATCGACTCGCCCAGCTGGAAGCGATCGACGATGATTCCCTTGGTCCACTGGTCCAGGATGATCGAGACGATGGGCACGATGGCCACGATCCAGTGCTTGCGCTTCATAGTGATGAACCCCAGAGCGTGACGTAGCGTGGAAACTGCTGGATTTCATCGCGGTAATCATCCGCATCCAGGAAATGGACCTTGATCTTCTTGCCGAGCGGATGACCCCGCGCAATGCGGCGGACCTCCTCCTGCTGGTCGCTCACGAGGGCAATCTCGTAGTCTGAATCCGTGGTCCCCCTGCCCTCGACTCGAGCACCCACGAGATACCCCCTGGAACAGAGGGGTTCGAGCGACTGTCGTAACGTCTCGAGATCGCACACAGCCGAAACGATCTTCATCAACTCCACTCGACCCTCGTCATCGCGCAGGCGAATGGCACGCTCGTGGTCGACCCAGTCGATGAACCCGACGGCACTGAGCTTCTGGAGCATTTGCTTGAGCCCCTCAGGTCCGCCGACGCCCCGGAATCCCTTCAGCCGATTGGCCAGCTGCCGAAGCGGAAACACGGTGGTCGACTCCGTCAGCAGCAGCCGGATGAGCTTTTGCTCGGCCGTCGAAAAGAGCAGCTCGTCCAAGGTCGAATTTTCGGGTTTTTTCACTCTCGAGGCCATCGTTCACCGAGCTCCTGCGCCACCTGGCGCACCAGGGTTTCTTCCCGCTCTCCGAAGGCCGCGGGGACATGACTGTCGATATCCAGTTGTCCGAGAATTTTTCCGCGAGGATCGCGTATCAACACGACCAGCTCGGATCTCGTGGAAAGACTGCACGCAAGGTAATTTCCAATCACGTTCACATCGGGAACATTGATGTCGCGATTTTCAGCCACCGCTGTTCCGCAGACGCCGCGTCCGACCGGAATTCTCTTGTGCTCGGTCGGCTCGCCCAGAAATGGTCCCAGAACCAGTGACTTGCCGCGCAGAATGTAGATTCCCACCCAATGAAAGTGCGGCGAGAGTCCGGCCACATGCCGGACTGCCGAACCCAGGGGCGCTTCAGGCTGGAACCAGACAGGTTGGTCGGCGGATACCGAGCGAGAGGTCTTTTTCACGATGAAAAAAGTTTAACTGATTTCGAAAGTTCGTGCGAGCCCGCGCCTCGCAGAACCGCTCGTCAAAAAAGCAACGCTCGCTGCTTTGCCGGCAGGCAGCCTCAGGGCAGGCGCTGGTAGCGGATCTCACTCCAGATCTTCTTGCGTCCGGAGAGCCAGAACGTCTCCGTGTACAGGGTCAGCCCAGGATTCGACATGTCGGACTGCGAGCTGACTCGATTGCCCGAGCCGAGGTCCTGCTGCACGATCATGACGAGGTTTGCGGCGTCGAACGAACCGCGCGATCCGACCGGACCCGACGAGTCCGTACCCGAGCCCAGAAGAATCTCCACGCGCGATCCGGATCGCGCCGACTCGCGAACCCAGTATACCCGGTCATATTCCTTGGTCCGGAGCGGATTGCCTTCCGCATCGAGCGCAGTCTCCTTGAAGTGATTCCTCGAGACGATTGCAGGGATGGCGAACTCGGAATGCCATTCTGCACGAACCTCGACTTCGACGAGCGTCTGGCTGCCCGTGGCGACGTCCACTCGAACGCCCTCGCCCATCCAGTGTCCAGCCATGCGCTCCGCCCAATCCGGCGCAGGAAGCGATGCCGAGGCGAATGCGGGTGCAGCAAGCACCAGGTTTGCGAGCAGGACTGCCAGAAAGGACAATGACGAAAGCTTCTTCATGGCAGCAGAAATACACTTCCGTCCACGATCAGTCCACCGCGCCATGGAATCTCGGTTGCACTCCTCCCGCCCAAGGGGACGAGTTCATGATCAAGCGCATCACTGGGGCCTTCGCAATCTGCCTCGCCATCGCAGGAACGGCAGGATGTGGCAAGAACAGCTCATCCCGTGCCAGTCGAGACGGTTCCCCGAACGTCGTGGGCGACATCCTGGTGGGCACCCAGTGCCCTCTCGGCACCATGTCGAACCCGATGCCCGGCGGTTTTGCCCTGGCAGGATGCAAAATCGATTCGTCCGAGCTTCGGCTCAAGACGCCTCCAGGTCCGATCCTGCTTTCGGGAGACTGCGCCGAAAAGACCATCGCCATCCGTTCGTTCGACGGATCGGTCGATTCGCTCTGGCAGGTTCCTCCGGACGGATCATTTTCGATTGTCGTCCCGGGATTTCAAGGAATGTTCGCACTCGATGGATCCCGCTCATCGGGCTGCGCGTCTGGAATGACGATGGAGATCACCGGCAAGATGTCGTGCACCGATCGTGACGTCTTCTCCATTCGCGTTGACAGCATGAGGCTCTGGATGACCCCGTCGACCGAAGCCCAGAGGGCGATCTTCGAGGCGCCTGATTGCCGACTGCCGAACAGCTGCCGGCTCGAGACCAGCATGGAGCTCAGGCAGTGCGGGTGAAGCAAGGCACCAAGCTTGCTCTTTGAGATTTCATGATCAAAGGATCCGGATGGAAGGTGGGAAGCTTCCGTGGAGTCGAAATCCGGCTTCATGTCACGTTGCTGCTGATCCTTCCGTACATTGTGTTCATCACATCCGCACGCTTTGACCTGCTGGCCGAATCGGCCGGCGTCCTTCCCGGCGAGCTGGCATTCGGGCCGACGGCCTGGGGTCTTCTCATGGCGGTCCTGCTGTTCAGCTCCGTGCTGATGCACGAGTTCGGACATGTGCTCGTCGCGCTCCGGCAGGGGGCCAGGGTTCGAAGCATCACTCTGATGATGCTCGGTGGAATCTCGGACATGGAAGACATTCCGTCGAAATCCGGCCAGGAATTCCGCCTGGCAGTGATGGGGCCTATCGTCAGCCTCGCTCTGGCAGCGCTCGGGTTCGGAGTCTATCAGCTCACCACCGACCCCAACCTCACCTTCGTGTCACTCTGGTTCGGGCAAGTGAATCTGGTTCTCGCGATCTTCAATCTGCTACCCGCCTTTCCACTGGACGGTGGTCGCGCACTTCGCTCATTGATGGCCTCTCGCATCGGCAGGCTCCGTGCAACGCAGGTTGCCGCACGCATCGGAACGGGCTTTGCCTGGGCATTCGGCATTTTTGGCCTGCTGAGCTTCAATATCTTTCTCGTCCTGATTGCCTTCTTCCTCTACGCTGCAGCGCAGTCGGAACTCTCGATCATCGTTGCGCGCTCATTGCTGCGGGGTCTGCGGGTCGGCGATGTGGCCACGACATCGACCAGCGTCATGGGTAGTGACTCGGCCGAGAG
>CAMAQA010000033.1 GCA_945860415.1 Bacteriovorax stolpii | reverse complement strand
CCCTCAAGCTTCGGCGGTCTCCCTCAGAAGGACGTGCCGTGCGATGAAAGTGCGACTACGGGCAGCAATCTGTGCCCGCAGATATCACTCATCAAGCTCAAGCTCGTGGATGGCCTGGAGTATGAACGTTTCAGGGCTGAGCCCACACAGTAATCCTGCTAAAAAGGAATCCATGAAGCTCACCCTCGAACACAAGTTTGTCCTGGAACGGATGCTGGCGCGCCTGAAGCGCCCCCAGAAGGTGCTCGTCGTTGGCGACGTGGGCCTGGATCGCTACACGGTGGGTGCAGTCGACCGCATCTCGCCCGAGGCGCCCGTGCCGATCGTGAGAGTCGAGAGCGAGTTTCTGAAGCTCGGACTTGCCGCCAACGTGGCTGACAACATCCGGGCGCTGGGCAGCGAGCCGTGGCTGGTCGGGGTAGTGGGCTCCGACCGCGTGGCGCAGGACTTCCGCAAGGTGCTTCGCGCCGAGAAGATTTCAGACAGCCACCTGATCGTGGATTCGAAGCGCCGCACGGTGCTGAAGGAGCGCATTGTCAGCGAGCGCCAGCAGCTCCTGCGCGTGGACTACGAAGACCAAGGCATCATTGCCGATGCCGCCTCGGCGCGCTTGGCTCGCAAGCTCGAGAAGCTCGTTCCGCGTGCTGACATCATCATTCTCGAGGATTACTGCAAGGGAATGCTGGAGCCTTCCGTGGTGAAGCAGCTCTTTTCGCTGGCGAGAAAGCATCGCAAGCTGGTTTTGGTCGATCCGAATTCCAAGAGCGCTGCGGCACTTTACGACGGTGCGAGCCTGCTCACTCCGAACACGAAAGAAGCCGAGGCCCTCTCCGGAGTACGCATTATCGACGATGCATCGCTGGCGCGAGCCGGTGCGACGATCCTCAGGAAAACCCGTGCGCCGAGCCTGATTATTACGCGAGGCAAGGACGGGATGGCCCTCTTCGAAAAAGGCACGCGCGGCGTCCGGCACATCCCGACCTATGCACGCGAAGTCTACGACGTGTCGGGAGCAGGCGACACGGTGATCTCCGTTCTAGCCCTCGCGCTCGGACTTGGCGCAGCAATGGACGATGCTGCCCGCCTCGCGAACCTGGCTGCCGCCATCGAAGTCGGCAAGCGAGGCACGGCGACCGTCAGCGTCGCAGAGATCCGCGAAGCGCTCAATTTGTGGGCGTGAGCTGGGCCTGATGGAGCAGTGAAGCAGTGCAGGAGGATTCCGGCTTGCAGAGCCGGGCCTCATGCGAAAACTTCAAACTCAGAAAAATTTCCGTTCGCTGATGCTGGCAGCGCTGCTTCCTGCGGCACTGGCCCTGATCAGTGCGTGTGATGACGATGATACAGGTGCCCAGCCACCTCAGCTGGCGCAGGCCACGAACTGGCTCGAGGTCTTTGAGCGACGCACCTGCACGAATCTCCTGCCGGGACAGCAATGTGCGGGGCAGACCGGTTTCCATGTCGATGCTGAAGGTCGGGTGGCCATCGGGCCCGAGAATGGCCCGGTGGAAACCAGCCAGACCCTCACCGATGAGGAGCGAAACGCCGTGGTGAATGCCGCCAATGCCGTTGCCGAGCAGGATCTCTCGCGCCTCAATCTGACCTGCGAAGCTTGGACGCCGGTGCCCAACGGCAACGGCAGCACCTACGGTGCGATCCTGAAGCTTCGTGATGACACCCAGACGATGCGCACCGTCTATCAGCGATCGCTGAATACGATGCAGCTCTGCTTCCGAGGCGATCGCGCTCTCGCTGAGGCGCTTTTCAATGCGGTGGATCCGCTCATCGACAAGTACGGTACGCAGCCTTCGCCGACTCCGACTGTGACGGCATCTCCGACACCGTCGCCGACGGCCAGTCCGACGCCCACCGCATCGCCGACTCCCACTGTAACTCCTACAGCGACTCCTTCTCCAACTCCGACCCCCACGGTGACCCCGACGCCGACCGGTACTCCGACCGATACTGTAACGATCTTGCCGAGCTGATTTCCCAGGGCCATCTTGGTAAGGGGTCCGGTGCACTGCCTGCCGGACCCCGATCTTTTGGCAAGTGAAGAAAGTATCAAGAATGACGTTTTTGGCAGGAATTGGCTCAAAAGTCCTGCGTTTTTCGTTCAGCGACGACTACCCAGAAGTGGCCTCCACAGGATAAAATCTGGTGAAGGTCATGAAGATTGCCGAACTGCCCCTAAATGAAAAAGAGCGCCAGCGCGCACTCGATGATCTTGGGGTGCTGGATACCAGGCCGGAGCAGGCCTTCGATCAGATCACCGAGCTTGCTGCCGCGATCTGCCAGACACCGGTGGCACTGATCAGCCTCCTGGACCGTGAGCGCCAATGGTTCAAGTCGAAGATCGGCGTTGCCGTGAGTGAAACCCCTCGCTCGATTTCATTTTGCGCACACGCCATCGGGCAGGATGGAGTCTTCGAAGTTTCTGACGCACGAAAGCATGCCGACTTCATCGATAATCCGTTGGTTGAGGGCGAGCTGCAGCTCGTCTTTTACGCGGGGGCTCCACTCATCACCTCCAGTGGCCAGCGCCTCGGCACTCTCTGTGTGATCGACTCCAGTCCTCGTCAGCTGACGTCCGTGCAACGCCAGGCTCTGCTCACTCTGGCCGCACAGGCGGTTTCACTCATGGAGCTTCGCCTGTACCGCGAGTCCATTCAAAAGGTGTTTTCGCAGCTCCAGGAGGCCCAGCGCATCTCGCAGATCGGCAGCTGGCAGTATAATCCGATCACGCACGAGCAGTCGTGGTCGTCGGAGCACTACCGGATCTTCGAAATCGAGGAGCCTCAATCGCAGGAAGAGCTCTTTCGGATGTACCGCGATCGGATCCATCCCGAAGACCTTCCGGAGCTCGACCGCCTGATTCGAAGGTCGCTCGAGCAGGGAGAAGACTTCGTCTACGATCACCGCGTCTGGCTTGATGGCGGCAGGCGGATCAAGTTCGTCCAGGGAATAGGAAAGGTGACCCGCGGCCCCGATGGACAGGTGGCACTCATCAGCGGCACTTGCCGAGACAAGACCCGTGATGTGGTCAATGAAAGTCGGTACAGCACGCTCATTGATGCCATGGGCGAAGGGCTGCTGGTCCGAAATGCCGAGGGCCGCATCATCCAGCATAATCCAGCCGCCCTGAGGATCCTCGGGCTGAGCGAAGCCCAGTTGAATGATCCCAGTCTCCGCGACCCCCGATGGCGAATCCTGAATGAAGACGGCTCGGAACGCTCGATGGAAGCCTTGCCATCGCACCTGGTTCTTCATTCCAACCATGCCGTCTCGGATTTAACTCTTGGAGTTCGCCTGCCTTCGGACGAAACGCGCTGGGTCCGCGTCAACGTCGTGCCCCTCGAGACTGCCGAGGGTCGGCTGGCCACGATCACCTTTTCAGACATTACGACGCTCATCCAGGTTCAGGCAGAGAACCGATTCATCATGGACACGCTCGGCATTGGTATCTGGAAGTACAATCCGGTCAGCCGGAAGCTCGACTGGGACGCGTCGATGTATCGCCTCTACGAAATGGATCCGGCGGGATTCAGCCACCATTACGATGCCTGGGCGAGCTCGCTTTCTCCGGCGACTGCCGAGATCGTCAAGGCTGCCCTCGAGCATGCGATTCAGCAGGAGAGTGCCTTCAACCTGACGTTTGAAATCATCACTCCTTCCGGCCGGGCGAAGTATATCGGCACTCGTGCCAACGTGATCCGGGACGAGCAGGGCCGGGCCACGATGATGTACGGCATCAACTGGGACCGCTCGAAGGAAGTCGAGATGGAGTCGTTTCTTCAGCAGGAACGCGAGAAGGCGATCCGGAATGCGAAGTTTGCGTCACTCGGCGAGATGGCTGCCGGCATCGCCCACGAGATCAACAACCCGCTGGCGGTCATCGAGGCGAGTACCTATCTGCTTCCGAAGTGCCGCGATGACGAAGCGAAGTTCGAGGGACGCCTTGAGGCCATTCATAAGGGCACCGAGCGCATTGCGCGCATCGTGAAAGGCCTCCGCAAGTTCTCGCGGTCCTCTGAAAACGTGCCCCATCAGCCGGAACGGATTTCCGAACTTTTGGCCGATGCGCTCTTGCTGACCGAGGCGCGTGCCAAGCGCCACTCGGTCGAGGTGGAGGTGGCGTCCTCCTCCTCGGCTTCGATCGTCTGCGACGGAGTGGAAATCGAGCAGGTGTTGGTGAACCTCATCAACAACGCCATCGATGCCGTTTCGGATTGCGAGGAACGCTGGGTTCGGATCTGCGTCGAGGAGAGCGGGGAGGGGGTGGAGCTGTCCATCACCGATTCCGGGCGTGGGATTTCAGCTGAAGTCGAGCGAAGGCTATTTGAGCCGTTCTTCACGACCAAGCCCGTGGGCCAGGGAACCGGTCTCGGCCTCTCGATTTCCAAGGGTATCCTGGAGGATCACGGCGCGTCGATTTCACTCGACCGGCGATCTCCCCACACGCGATTCGTGATTCGTTTTTCCAAGAAGGGAGACGAACTCCATGCCGATTCGACTGGTTTACGTCGATGATGAAGTGGATCTTCTCGAGCTCTTTGCAGACATGTTCTCGTCGTCCGAGGTCGTGATCGAGACTTATTCGGATCCTGTGCGGGCGATCGCGGCCATCCGGGACAATCCGCCCGACCTGATTTTTCTCGATCATCGCCTGCCGCGCACGACGGGTGACCAGATCGCCCGGCAGCTGGATCCGGCGATTCCGAGGGCTCTGGTCACCGGTGACGTGACCGTGCAGCTCGAGTCGCACTTCGAGGCGATCTTCGAGAAGCCGTTTCCGATCGCGAAGATCCGCGAGTTCATCCAGTCGCACGTCGCTCGAAACGCCCGTCCGGGCAACGTCGGAAAATAAGAAATCCCCTGCGGCAAATCAAAAGCCCACCCGAGCCTTCGCTCGGATGGGCTTGAATTTCATGACGCAGGCCTGAACCAACACGTACTCGCTTGCCCTCGCATCACGCTCGGGCACCCTGCACTGCAGGGACGCTCCGTGCGCGTGGAATCTGCTCCTGCAGATTCCTGGGCCCGACCTTTTTTAGATCTGGGTCAGCCAGCTCTTCGGGAACATCTCGCCGACGTCGCCGCGGACCAGGGCGGCGTAGTCCTTCTGCAGCTGGGCGGTGATCGGTCCCGGGCGGCCGATGTGGGCGCCACGGCCGATCGGACGACGATCCACTTCCTTGACGGGAGTGATTTCGGCGGCCGTGCCCGTCAAGAAGATTTCATCCGCGCAGTAGAGCTCGTCGCGGGTGAAGCGGGCCTCGACGATCGGAATGCCCTTCTTCTGGAAGTACTCGATGACCGTCTGGCGGGTGATGCCGTTCAGGATCGACGTGAGCGAAGTGGTCTTGACCTTGCCGTCGCGGATCACGAAAAGATTTTCGCCGGTGCCTTCGGTGAGGAAACCTTCCGGATCGAGCATCAGGGCTTCGTCGAAGCCGGCAGCAATCGCTTCACGCTTGGCGAGCACGCCATTGACGTACTGGCCGGTGATCTTGCCCTTGGTCATGCTGGAGTTGACGTGCGGACGAATGAAGCTCGACACGGCGAGGCGCGCGCCTTCGTTTGCGCCCTTGTCGCCGAGATACGATCCCCATTCCCAGTTCAGGATGGCGACGTCGATCGGAGGATTGTTGCCGGGGTTCACGCCGAGCGGTCCGTCGGCGGTGAACACGATCGGACGAATGTAGCACTCTTCAAAGCCATTGGCCTTGCAGGTGTCGACTGCAGCCTGACAGATCTGATCGAGCGTGAACGGAATCGTGACGCCGAGGATCTTGCAGCTCTCGAAGAGGCGCTCCATATGCTCGGTGAGGCGGAACACTGCGCCGCCGCCTTGGGTCTGCTTGTAGGCGCGAATGCCTTCAAACGCGCCCACTCCGTAGTGAAGTGCGTGCGTGAAAAGGCTGATCTTCGCGCTTTCGACCGGGAGAATCTTTCCGTTGTACCAAACCTGTGAGCCACGAGCCATGGAATGACCTTTCGTTTTCAGGGCTTAAGACCTTGCGGGGGCATATTTTCCAAGGAATGGGCAGGTGTCAAGCGCCGAGAAGCCATCAACCTGCTGATCTCGGAAGCCGTCTCCTCCAAAGCCTTCCCCGTGACGTTGATGACCGGCCACCGTCGATTCCGCCGGAAGACCTCGTTGGCATACTCGATTTCATCGATGACCTTGTCCGGATCGGCGTAATCGCCCCCGCGTTCCTGTCCGAGGCGCTGCAGGCGGGCCCGGCGGATGACGAGCAGGTCATGCGCGTCGATGGTCAGGGCCACCACCCGGCGCTGGTCGATTTCATAGACCTCTCGGGGAATTTCGAAGCCCTTGATCAGCGGAATATTGGCCACCTTCCAGCCCTGGTGCGACAGGTACATGGAAAGCGGGGTTTTGGAAGTGCGCGAAATGCCCAGGATGACGAGGTCGGCCTTCTCGAGCTCGGTCACGTCGCGGCCGTCGTCATGCGCGATCGTGTATTCCATGGCGTCAATGCGGTGGAAGTACTCCTCGTTGACGTCATGCAGGAGGCCCGCGATGGCCTTGGGCTCGAATCCGAAGTAGCCGGCCAGCCCTCGGAGCAGGGGGCCGAGCAGGTCGACGACCGCCAGCTGTTTTTCAGCGGCCTTCTTGATCAGAAGCGCCCGGAGCTGCGGAGAGACGAGGGTGAAGATGATCAGGGCGCGGTCGGATTCGGCCTCGGTAATGACGGCATCGATCTGGGTGTCGTTGCGGATGTTCTTGAAGCGGCTGAAGAAGACGTCGTGGTCCTGGAACTGCACCATGGCGGCTTTCGTCATCGCGGCGGCAGTTTCTCCCGTACCGTCGGAGACGAGGACGATGCGCTTGTGGTTTCGGGTTCCGTTGCCGGGCTTTTCTGTAGGCTTCTCGGTGGGCGACGAGCTCATGGTTCTCCTGTCGTGGCGGCGAAAGTCTCTCGGGCCAGGGCCTCGAGTCTAGGTCGGTCCTGCTCGAAAAGAAACCACTGCGCGTGGGGCATGCCGCGTAGGAACGTGCGCTGCGCTTTGACGAGCTGGCGGGTGGCGAGCGCGATTTCGTCCTGGAGGCCGTCGAGTCCGGGCCGGAGCGTGCGTCCTTGGGGGGCCTTTCCATCGAGGTGGTCCAGTACTTGGGCGTAGCCGATGGATCCGAGGGCGCGAGCGGTCGGATGCTCTTGGCACAGCTGTCGTGCCTCGTCGATCAGCCCGTGTTCGAGCATGGCTCGGGTCCGGAGGTGAATGCGGCTTTCAAGCTCGGCGGGAGCGCGGTCCAGCACCCAGAGTGGAAATCGCGGATCGGGGCCGCGCGTTTTGGCCTCCGCCTCAAGCTCACTAGGCTTTTTTCCTGAAAACTGCAGGATCTCCAGCGCGCGAATGATCCGGTAGCGATCCGCGGGGCCGATCTTCGCGGCGTGGGTCGGGTCGAGGGCCTGGAGCTGCTCATGGAGAAGCGGGGTCGGATCGTTCTCGACCGCCTTGCGGAATTCCGGGCTCGTGGACGGTGCTTCCCAGAGCCCGAAGGTGAGGGCCTTGAGGTAGAAGGGTGTTCCACCAACGATCAGGGCCCGCTTTCCGCGCGAGTGGATTTCACGAAGAAGTCTTTCCACATCGCGCACGAAGTCCGCGGCTGTATAGGTTTCCTCCGGATCGCGGATGTCGATCAGGTGGTGAGGGACGCGCGCGAGCTCCTCTTTCGTCGGTTTGGCCGTCCCGATGTCAAAACCGCGGTACACGAGCAGGCTGTCCGCATTGATGATTTCTAGATCGTAGTGTTCCGCGAGCTCGAGCACGAAGGCGGTTTTTCCGCTGGCGGTGGGACCGGAGAGGATGGGCGTCACGACCGTGCTCACACGATTCTCTGGAACCATTCTTCGAACCTGGAGCGAGGTACGCGCGCAGTCGTGGGACGTCCATGAGGACAGTTCCACGGATGCTCGCACCGTGAGAGCTGCTCGAGGAGGGCACGTGCTCCCCAGGCATCCATCTTGTCGCCTGCGCGTACCGAAGACCTGCACGCCTCGCTGGCGAGCTTCTCGAAAAGCCGCTCATCGAGGAAGAGCTGTTCGCTCGTGGCGTCGGATTCGTCCAAGGCGAGGAGCCGCTCCACCAGGTTCTTGAGCCGAGTGCGAAGATCGAGATTTCCCCACTCCGGAGGAATGCTTCGAACGAGAATTTGTCCCGGGCCGAAAACTTCCGTCTCGAAGCCCAGGCGTGCGAGCACCGGCAGGCGTTTTTCGAGCTTTTCCTGCGCTGCCTCCTCAAAACGCACCACTTCCGGAATCAGCAGGTCCTGCACGTCGCTCGATTGAGCACGACGAAGGGCGCGCGACTTGAGGAGCTCATAACGAATGCGTTCGTGGGCGGCGTGCTGGTCGATGAGTCCCAGCTCGTCTCCGAGATCGAAGGCCAGGAAAGTGCGGAAGAGGACACCGAGATAGGCTTCGGGGCGAAATGCGGCGAGCGCAGGGTGCTGAACTCCGGCGTCGGAGCCGCCGATTCCGGGGGTGTTTGCCGTCGAGCTGGCGCGATCCGAGACCAGCGCGCCTGGGGTGAAGTCAAACGAGGCCGTCGTGGTCTGGTGCGACGAGAAATACGGGACATCGCCCGCTGCCGCCGATCCGGAAGAGGCTGTCGCGAGGGACGGGGCGGTTCCGAACGAGGGCGCTCCTCCGACATAAGCCACCGCGCCATGCGTGCGAATCAGCATGCCGAGGGCCTCATCAAAGGCAGTGAAAATCCTGCGCGAGTCGAGGAACCGGATTTCGCTCTTGGTCGGGTGGACGTTCACGTCCATTTCGCGCGGATCGAGTTCGACATACGCGACGAGCGCAGGAAATTTTCCTGGCAGCAGCGACTGCCGGAAAGGCTGCATCATCGCCTGCTGGAGCACCCGGTCGCGAAGCACCCGCCCGTTGACGAGCTGGATCAGGCTCCGCGAGTGGGGAAGGCTCATTCCCTGGACCCAATAGGCCTTGAGCTTCAGCCCGGCTCGATCCACCTCGATCCTGCGAATGGGGTAGTCCTCACCATCGGCAACGATGGCCCGAATTCGGTCCTCTTCCGATTGAGGGCGCAGATTCAAGACTGTGCGATCCTCGTTCTGGAGTCGAAAAGCGACCTCCGGATGCGACAGAGCCAGCCGCTCCATCCAGTCACGGATCAGCGAAAGCTCGGATGCCGCGCTCTTCAGGAATTTGAGTCGCGCTGGAATCTGCGAGAAAAGTCCTTCGGAGCGGATTCTCGTGCCGTGGGAGTTTCCGAGAAAATGCCCGAAGGTGACCGGTTCGGCGGTCGCCTTCGAGAGCTCGCGCGTGCTGTGGTCGAGCTCGATCCGGTGTGCGGTGCTGGAGTCCTTCGTTCTGGAAGTGATCTCGAGCCGGCTGACGGCGCCGATGCTGGCCAGCGCCTCGCCGCGGAATCCCAAGGTGTGCAGGCGTTCGAGGTCGTCGATCGCGCGGAGCTTGCTGGTGGCGTGGCGTTCGAGCGCGAGTGGAAGATCGTCGGGCTCGATTCCGGAGCCATTGTCGAGGACTTCGATGAGGCTTCGTCCTCCGTCCTTCAAGGTGACCTGGACCTCGGTGGCTCCGGCATCCAGTGAATTTTCGAGGAGCTCCTTCACCACGCTTGCCGGCCGCTCGATGACCTCGCCTGCGGCAATCTGTTCGGCAACTCGAGGCGAGAGCCGTGCAATGCGGTTCGGGGGGGCGGCGGAGGGAATCATTCAGGGCGCACTTTGCGAGATTTGGTGGGGTTTTGCAACCATCCGAACCCGTGCCCGGGCGAGAGGAGGCGGTTGCAAAATTCCGGGTCTTCCCCGACTCTTGAAACATGGGAATGTCGGGTTTTTGCAGGAGTTTTACCGCGAGCATGCTCACCGTGATTGCGGCACTCCTTCCGTCCACGGCAAACGCCTTCACGCTCGTGATTTCGTCGGATCTCAAGGGCTGGGATGCCTCGATTCTGCCGATTCATTACAATCCGGCCGACTGCAGCGTGAGCCCGGCGCGCCTCGAAGCGGCCATCGACCGCGCCGTGGCGCTCTGGAATTCGGTGCCGATGAGCTCTCTTCGTCTCCGGAGGGGGCGGGTTTCTTCCTCAAGTGCCGGGAATTTTAATTCCCCGACGATCGCCATTTTCGACAGTCCGGTCGTCCTGTGCAGCATGAATTTCGGCATGGAGTCGGGTCTGGCTGAAACGGGTACTGAAGGCATTGACGACCTGGTGCCGGCACTTGTTCGTCCGGCTGCCCAGGAGGGAAGGCTCATTTACGCCCCGATGCTTCTCAATTCATCAGGTGGTGCGGCGGATATTGCCGGGTTTACCGACGAAAAGCTGGCCATCATCATTGCCCATGAGATCGGCCATATGCTGGGCCTGGGCCATGTCTCGGATCCGGCATCTTTGATGTACTTCAATGTTTCCGAGAAGGAGCTGCTGGCTTTGTCGCGCGATGATGCCGAGGGAGTGACTTACCTTTATCCGAGACAGGAGCCGTTTGCCGGAGAGTTCATGGGGTGTGGAACGCTGGGGGTGGGGTCGGGGCCGTCCTCGGGGCTGTGGCCGAGATCGGACTCGGGGCTGTGGCCGAGATCGGACTCGGGGCTGTGGCCCGGCTCGAGATCGAATGGGTCTGCCGCGGCTGGTGAGGCTCTCCGCGCCTTTCGCGAAATCGGTAGCGGCGGTTCTCTACTCAGCTGGCTGATGTTACTTTTGTCGTGTTTTTTGATTTCCCGCCTGCGGTTTTCAGAGCCAAGTTCCCGAGCTGATCCGATTTGAGCTGATTGTGGACCGCGCAGAGGAGCTGCAGATTGTCGGCGGTGCTTGCGCCGCCCCAGGCCACCGGATGGAGATGATCGATTTGCAGCAGGTGCGTGCGCGAGCAGCGCATGCCGGAGAAGAGGCGCATTTCGCAGCGATGGGCCGCGCGGCGCCACACTTCGCGTCGTAGTGATGACGAAATGTAGCGTGGCGATGGATTTGCGTTTTTGCACGGCGCGGGCATCGCTTCTGCGCCGGAGCTGCTGGACCGAGAAGGAGCTTCTGCGCCGGAGCTGCTGGACCGAGAAGGAGCTTCTGCGCCGGAGCTGCTGGACCGAGAAGGAGCTTCTGCGCCGGAGCTGCTCACTTTCCTCTTTTCGCCCGAAGCGCCCGAGAGCTTCGCAAGCGCGAAGTCTGCGAGCCATTCGATCTGCTGGGCGAGCGAAGGGTTCGGATCGCGGTGAGCAGTGCGATCACGCAGGCGCTGGAGCTTGAGCTGGAGGTCGCGGCTGAGAGTCAGAGTGACCTGGACCGAGTGGTCCGTGCTGACGACACGCGTGCGCTCGAGCGTGCGCGCAGCCAGGTGCTGCGCCACTTCGGGGGCGCGAGCGGCAAGGATCGCGTCGGTCTCGCGAGTGGATTTTCCCTCGATTATTGAGACAAGGTTTCGCACTTCGGTGGTCGATACCGAGGTGCCAGTGAGCTTCTTTTCGGCTCGCAGGAAGTTCTGCACCTGGCTTGCGGTCGAGAGGGTGAGCGCACCGGACCTCAGACGGTCTTCGACTTCCGGAATCGTGCTCATGAGGCGCATCGCGCTGATGCGTCGATGGGCGGCACCGTCAGAGTAGCCGAGCTCGCGCACGACATACTCATGAAGTGAGGAGTGGTTGAGAGCGAAGAGTCGGCGCCGTTCGATTTCTCGTAGGTGGTGGAGCAGGGCGATTCCGGCGCGGCGTTCTTCGTGAGCGAGTTCGCGCGCTCGAGCGAGCAGGTCGTGATTGTTGAGCGTTTGAAGGTCTTTCGAGAGAGTGATGAAGTTCATGTGGAGTGGCGTATCACGGCTTTTTTCGGCTCGTTTTTACCCTCTGGCTGGCGCCCTGTTGGTTCATGGACGTGGTGATGTCGGTTTTTGTGAAAATCGTCTGGATGTGACGGTGTGGGGCAAAGGCGCTTGTTTGGTGAGGATTTAAACTACCGATTGCGTATTTTTTGGTTCGTTTTAGGGAACCCTGTCAAATGTAAAATAGAAAAAAATATTATTAAAATCGACCTGAGTGAGTGAGTGAGTGAGTGAGTGAGTGCGCGCCGAAGTAGCCGCGAAGCTCCCGCGCCGAAGTAGCCGCGAAGCTCCCGCGCCGAAGTAGCCGCGAAGCTCCCGCGCCGAAGTAGCCGCGAAGCTCCCGCGCCTGACTTTTTATCTTCCGGAAATGACCACGCGGTTTCGGCCGCCCGCCTTCGCTGCGTAGAGCGCCTTGTCGGCCGCGCGGAGCAGGGTCTGGGCAGATTCGATCGACGAGTCGAGCTCCGCAACGCCGATGCTCAGTGTGACGGGGATTCGCTTTCCTTCATAAATGAACATGTGGCTTTCGATCGCAGCTCGTATCTTTTCTGCCGACTGCGCGGCGCCTGGGGCATTCACGTTGCCGAGCAGGATGACGAACTCCTCTCCGCCGTATCGCGCAAAGACGTCCTTCGGACGAACCGCCGTGCTATAGATCAGGCTGCTCGTCTCCTTCAGCACGAAGTCGCCGGCATCGTGGCCGTACGTGTCGTTGATTTTCTTGAAGTGGTCGAGGTCAAAAAAGATCACGCTGAAGTCGGTGTGCAGCGCCTTATGCCGCTTGAATTCGGCGTCAAGGGCCTCGAGCAGGAATCCCTTGTTGTAGATCGAGGTGAGCGGATCGATGTGGGCGGCGTCGCCGAGATTTCCGTAATAAAGCGTTTCGAGCTGGCCTGCGGGCAGGAATTTGAACTGCGTGGTTCCCATGCCGATCATGTCTTCTTTTGCCAGCACGACGGGAGTGTTGGCAGTGCAGGGTTTGCCATTGACCTTCGTGCCATTGGACGAACCCATGTCGATCAGGACGACCTGTTCGCCCTGCTTGCTGAGCTTGGCGTGGCGGCGCGAGATGTTCGGGTCCGACGTGATCGCAATATCAATCGCAGGATCACGTCCGATGATGGTCTCCTCCTGGGTCAGGAAGTAGCGGTGTCCTTGCGGCGATCCACGGACCACGATGAGGCAGGCGGGCTGCTTTGCCGCATGCTCGAGCTCTTTTTGGATCGTCTCGGGATCGCCCTTCATCATGGCGGTCTTCTCGCCGATGTCGGCGGAAGCGGCTGGAGACTTGGGCTGATTCGGAGGCGTGGATCCTGTTGAACTCACAGGATAATAGACTAGGCCCCGGCCTCGAGCCGGTCAATCGACGCCTTTTTGACACCATCGGCCCGCGCCGATACGGAATCAAGTCGGCCCGCGCCGATACGGAATCAAGTCGGCCCGCGCCGATACGGAAATCAGTCCTGATTTCGGCGCAGGCGATTCACCGGAGAATTGGCCTCGTCCTCGGCGGCGTTCCTGGTGGCCAGGGCGTCGCTCCGGCTCTGGGCCAGGGCATCCTTCGTGTAGATCTTGCCTTCCTCGACTCCCGGCTGGTCAAACGGATTCACTCCCCAGAGCGATCCGGTCACCGCTGTCAGCACGCTCCAGGCATAGAGCAGCGCCCCCAGCGAGCGCTCATCGAGCTGGTCGATCTGGAAAGTGGCATGGGGACGCCGCTGCTTCGTCAGCACGAGCGAGGTGGCCCGGTATTCCGTCATCAGCAGTTCCTGAAGGCTGTGGCCCTGAAGGAGCTCAAATGAGGCGTAAGAGCCGCGAGTGGGCGAAACGGGGGCCTTCGGAATCTTGACGTCGGCCACCTCGCCGACGGTCACGAACCAGGTGATCTTATCATCCGGGCCATCCCGCAGAAGCTGAAGGATGCTGTGCTGGTCCGTGGCTCCGACCGCGCCGATCGGAGTGAATCCCTTGCCGTCCTTGCCGAGGCTCTCGCCCCAGAGCTGCACGAACCAGTCTCCGATCAGGCGCAGGCGAGTGGAGTAGGGCATGCAGACGTGAACGGGATGCGACTGGGCGTGGCGGATGAGCTCCTGGGCAAAGGTCATCAGCGCGTTCTTTTCGAGCGGTTGCTTTTCGCAGTAATCAAAAACCTGCGAGGCGCCCTTGAGGAAGGCTTCCGTGTCGAGGCCCGCCAGCTCCGAAGCAAAAAGGCCGACCGGGCTGAAGATGCTGAAGCGTCCGCCGATCGATGGTGCGATCTCGAGGGTGCGAAGCGCGTGATCGGTCGCGAACTGGCGAAGATCGCCCTTCTTTGGATCCGTGATGGCGACGAGGTTCGTCTGCCAGCGGTCGCGTCCGAGCCACTCCAGCGCAATCAAAAGCTGCGAGATGGTTTCGAAGGTGCCGCCGGATTTTGTGACGGCACAGACGAATGTCGATTCCGGGCGAAGCTTCTGGAGAGTCATGCTCCAATCCAGAGGATCCGGGTTTTCGGCGAAGTGAAACCTGACGGAAGTCTTGCGGCGATGCTCGAGCGCTGACAGCAGGCAGATCGGTCCGAGGGCGCTCCCGCCGATTCCCAAAAAAAGAATGTCCGTGATTTTGCCACCCGCGAGGATTTCCTGCGCCAGCTTTCGTGAGGCGCTGAGCTGCGAGAGTTCGTCGCGCGTGGCGGCGTAATAAAATCCGACTTCGTCGCGAGAAAACAGACCGCGGAGGTGTTCCCAGGCTTCGGCAGCGCCGCGCTGAGTCTTCGTCATCGGCCC
The DNA here is from genome assembly GCA_945860415.1 of Bacteriovorax stolpii. GTDB lineage: Bacteria > Bdellovibrionota > UBA1018 > UBA1018 > UBA1018 > CAIOHW01. The sequence goes on along the minus strand of CAMAQA010000033.1, from coordinate 13,334 downwards.
TGGAAGAGCGGACACGGAGGAGAGTCCCGTCCAGTCGATTCGGAGAGGGGAGCTTCCGAGTCGGGTTGCGGTGACGTTGGCCATGGGGTTCTCCTGGTTGTGAACTGCGTTTAAAATTCTCGGGTCTGGTGGACTTCACGTCCAATGACCATGCGCTGGATCTGGTTCGTGCCTTCCACGATCTGCAGCACCTTTGCCTCACGCATGTAGCGTTCCACCGGAAAATCCTGCGTGTAGCCGGATCCTCCGAGGAGCTGCACGGCGTCGGTCGTGACCGACATCGCCATGTCCGTGGCGTAGAGCTTGGCTTTGGCTGCTGCAGTCGAGAAGGGCTGGTCGTTGTCCTTGAGCCACGCCGCGCGCTGCACGAGCAGGCGCGCCGCATCGAGCTTCACGGCCATGTCGGCCAACATGAATTGGATTCCCTGCTGCTCGCCGATCGGCTTTCCAAATTGTTGGCGCTCGCGCGAGTGGTTTGCCGCCACCTCAAGAGCTGCCGAGGCAACGCCCAGTCCGACCGCCGCAATGGTGATCCGACCACTGTCGAGCGCCGACATCGCGATCGTGAAGCCATCGCCTTCGTTTCCGACGAGATTCGCCGCAGGAACTCGCACGTCATTCAGCACGAGCTCCATCGTGTGCGAGATGTGCATGCCCATTTTCTTTTCGCGCTTGCCCATCGAAAGTCCGGGCGTTCCTTTTTCAAGGATGAACGTCGAAATGCCCTTCGGTCCCGGGCCGCCGGTGCGAGCCATGAGCAGGATCACGTCGGAGCTGTCGGCCTGGGTTGTCCAGAGCTTGGTGCCGTTGACGACATAGTGATCGCCATCACGGCGCGCGGTCGTCCGCAGCGATGCGGCATCCGAGCCCGACGAGGCTTCGGAAAGGCTGAACGCGCCGACACCTTCTCCGGCCGCGAGCTTCGGGATGTATTTCTGCTTCTGCTCTTCTGAGCCGAAGCTCGAGAGAATCACCTGCGGAAGGCCGGTGACGGCCACGCTGATTGCGTAGGCGGCGCTGACGCGAGCGAGCTCCTCGATGGTGACGATGTAGTGCTGGTAGCCCAGCCCCGCGCCGCCGTAGGCCTCCGGAACGGGAATGCCAGTCAGGCCGAGCGAGCCGAGCTCGCGGATGTACTCCGGACGGAAAGTGCCGTCATGTTCGTCCTGCTCGACGGTTGCGGCAATCGTCTTGCGCGCGAATTTCCGCGTCAGTTCACGGAGCTCCTGCTGCATCGGGGTGGCTTCGAAATTCATCTGGCGCCTCGTCTTGATCAGCCGTTCGCGGCATCACCCAGGATCTGTCGGGCGATGATGAGCCGCAGGATTTCATTCGTGCCGGCACCGATTTCGATGAGCTTCGCGTCGCGCATGAAGCGTTCCACCGGAAACTCGCGAATGTAGCCGTAGCCGCCGAGGATCTGGATGCACTCGAGACCGACCTTGGTGGCCATCTGCGCACTGGTGAGCTTGGCCTTGGCCGCCATGGCGGAGGCCTCCTTGCCGACGAGCTTTCCTTCGTCCCACATTTTCGCGCACTGGTAGGTGAGCGCGCGGCAGGCGTCGTACCACGCGGACGCTTCGGCAATGCGCTCCTGGATCACGCCGAGCGACGCGATGGGCTTGTCGAACTGCTTGCGATCGCGTGCATAGGCCACTGCCGCATCCATCGCGCCGCGAGCGATTCCGAGCGAAATTCCGGCAATGGTGACGCGTTCGAGGTCGAGATTGCGCATCATCATGCGGAGGCTGTCGCCTTCATTCCCAACGCGGGCCGAAGCATCGACGACGACATTGTCGAAAACGAGTTCGCTCGTCGGCGAAGCCCTCATTCCCATTTTCGAGAACTTCTTTCCGGTGGAGAAGCCCTTCATGGAGCGGTCGACCAGGAAGGTCGAGATGTCCTTCTTGCCTTCGCCGGTCTTGGCGTAGCAGTAGAACACTTCGCCCACCGGGCCGTTGGTGATGAACGTCTTCGTGCCGTTGAGCGCGTAGCTTTTGCCGTCCGCTGACTTGGTGGCCTTCGTGCGCATGCCGAGGGCGTCGGAGCCGGCGCCCGGTTCGGTCATTCCCATTCCGCTCAGCCATTCTCCGGAGATCAGTTTCGGCAGGTACTTCTTCTTCTGCTCGTCATTCGCGTTCACCGCGATCTGGTTCACGCACAGGATCGAGTGAGCGAGGAAGGAAAGCGCCGTCGATGCATCGACCGCAGCAATTTCTTCGAACGCCAGGGTGGCGGCGACCGCTCCGAGGCCCGCGCCTCCGTCCTTTTCCGGAACGGTGATTCCGAGCAGGCCCAGCTCACCCAGAACGCGGAAGGCGTCGCGGTTGAACCCTTCCTCTTCGTCCAGTTTTTCGATTTTTGGGGCGAGGTGGTCGGCAGCAAATTGACGCACCGTCTCTTGAAGTAGCTTTTCCTCTTCCGAAAATCCCAAAAAGAAAGACATGGGGGAGCGACTCCTTTGTTTTTTATTTGACGCATGTAATACTTGATCGCGTGTTGGGGATACAGCGAAATCAACTACTCCGTTCACCGCTCCGAATCACGGTGAATTATTGGGAATTCCGTCCGACTGCGTTGGTCGAACGTTTGGACGATCTCCTCCAAAAAGGGGTGACCGAAATCGTCAGCTTTGTCCCCTGGCAGGCTGTCGAAGCGGATATTTCTCACCTCCTGACGCGGTTCCTTCAGGCTGCGGCAGAGCGCCGGATTGCGGTCAGCCTGATCGTTTCGCCCGAAGTGGGCATCACCTTCCCGAATTCCGGTATTCCTCGCGACGTGCTGGCCAAGCCCGAGTGCCTGGCGATCGACGCCGAAAACCAGCCTTCGATGGTGGTTTCGTCGCCCAATTCACATGCACTGCCATCGCTCCTGTCACCGGAGTTCCAAAAGCGCTATCAGTCGTACCTGCAGCGCGTAGACCACTTTCTGGTCGACGCCATGAAGCGCGGCGGTCCGGGGGTCCTGGAGCGCGTTCGTCTCGTCCTCAGCGGCAGTTACTGGAAGTATTATCGTTCTCCGAAGCACTCCGTGCTTTCCGCCTTCGCGGGGCCGGCGGGAGAGTTCTCGGCATCCGCCGGAATTCAGTTTCGCAATCGCGTCGAACAGCGCTTTTCGGAGCAGGAGTTCTGCGAGCCGAGCCCGTCCTCGGCCAATCGCTGGAAGCTCAAGTCGATGGAGGACGTGAACCGTCGCTGGTTCATGCAGCAGAGCGAAGATCAGTTCCGCGTTCGTGCCTCGCAGTTCTTCACTCGCAAGTCGCTGTCGATTCCGATCGAGCAGGTCGAGCTTTTCAGTCCCGAGGCGGATCCGTCCTACCAGTATTCGCGCATGCTTTCGCACATTGCAGGAGCCAAGGCGGATTTCTCGAAGCTCTCGTCGCTCGTGGACGAGGCGGCGCTTCGGCATTCACAGGTGGGCGGAGTTCCGACAGGTCCGTGGGTCCACTGGAGCAGCACCGGATCGTTCTCCTCGCTGACGGCACAGGAAAAGCAGTTCCTGATCCTGAAGGGGCTCCTGCTCCTGGCGTCGCAGTCGGGCGGAGTGCTGATTGATATCGAGGACTGGTACTCGCTTTCGGAATCGTTCCGTCGTCGTACCGAGTCGCTCGCGCGTTCGCTGGCGCAGGGTGATTATCGCCTGAGGCAGCGCGCGTATTACTGGAATTCGCATCTCTGGAGCTCGGGCGGGGGCCTGTGGAACGAGCTTCGTTCGCGCCTGGGCTCGCTCTCGCGCATGATCGCCTCCGAAGACATGCTCCGGGGAGAAATCGGAACCGATGCGGACCTGCTCGTCGTGGATCCGACCGTCGTATTCACGCGCTCTCAGCTCGTGCATCTTCTGGCGTGGACTCGTGGTGGCCGCGTGACGGCCATTCCGCGATCGCTGCTCTACACGGAGCGTGCCCGCCTCGAGCTCCAGCGCATCCTTCAGGGCGACCAGCAGTCGCAGCGAATGGACCTGCATGTCGGCATTCCTTTCGAGCTGCACACGATGGGCGAAGGCAAGCTCGTGGTGTACGATTCGCACGCGCTGGAAAAGTCGGAGTCGCCGGAAACCTACCGCCAGTTCATCCAGTCGCTGATGGGACTTGCTGCGATCAAGAATCCCTGCACGATGACCGATCCTCGCCTGCAGGTGATCGGCCTCGAAAAGCGGGGCGGTGGACGCGGCGTTTTCATCCTGAATTCGCAGCCGCGCCTGCTCGATTCGGACGTGATCTTTCCGAACGAAGTGGTGATCGAGGATCTCGCCCAGAAGCTGCAGGAAGTCTCGCCGGATGGAGGACCCTCGGTCTTCTCCTCGGCCTTCTCTGCCGCGCGATTCCACCTCGAGGTTCCTCCTTGTGGCGTGCTTCCTCTCCAGGTCATGGACGTGCAGTGGGAAGACGAGCTCGAGCGTCGGCAGGCGGCGCGTCTTGCCGATGAAACGCGTGCCGCCCAGGAGAGTTCCGCCTTCGGGCTGGCCGGTTATGATCCTTCGGGAGAGCTGCCATGGAACTGAGCCAGGACTGGCGTAAACTCCAATCCACCTTCTTTCCTTCTTCGTTTCCGATGAAGGGTCCCCTCGGCGTTTCGGCTGGAAACGGAACGCTGTACTGCATCGAGGACCAGGGGGTCCTGATTCAGGCATTTTCCGAGGGTGAGGATCTCTCGGACTGGATCGGCGCCTCGATGAATGAGGTGCGATCTCAGTTTCCGAATCGCGTGATCGTCGAATGGGGTCGCAAGTCTCTGGAGGCAAGTCTGCTGGCGAGCCTGGGCGAGGCTCATCTGGATGCGCAGGTGTCGCAGTGGCGCCAGGACGTGCGTGACGAGGCGGTATTGTCGACCGGGGGCGCGTCGCGCGGAGTGGCGAAGAGCCGCAGGGATTTCGACCTGCTGGATCGTCATCTGGTTTCGCAGCGGCACTTTCTTTTGGATGCGCTCAAAGAGTCCTGGTGGGCGCGCGTGCTGCCGTCGTCGTTTGGGATCTTCCTGCGATTCGAGGGTGGGAGCGCGGCGCGAGCTGCGAAGGACTTCCTGCTCGTCTACCGCAAGGGCAAGCTCGAGCAGTTTGGCGTACCTGACTTGAACTTCATCGGCGCCGATCGGCGCAAGGACTCGGCCGAAGTGGCCAAGTACCTGTCGGATCGATTCATGCTGCCGGTGCAGGGCGTGCTCCTGCGTGAAGAGGACTGGGCCCGCTGGAGTGGCGACTCGAGTCCGTGGCGTGAAATCGCCTGGGCCGTGCAGTCCAACCGCGTTCAACTGGTTCCGTTCCGCTGGAGCATCGTCTCGATTCTCGCCGCGCGCGGGCTTCTGGGGTTTTAGTCGGCGCTTGGCGCACGTTCATGTGGCGCGATTTAGTCGGGCCTGGCGCGGTTCAAGTTGGCGCGTTTAGTCGGCGCGGTTCAAGTTGGCGCGTTTAGTGGACTGCGTTTTTAGGCGGCGCGGTTGAGTCGACGGGGTTCTGAGCTAGTTTCCCCTTTTTTGGAGGCCGGGAACAGTCTGCCCGAGGTGTGCTAGATAAAAAAAGTTGCCGGTTTTGGCGATGCCCGCCTCGAGATCCCCAGCAGGCGCCAGACGACGGGTCATTCTCCGGGCAGTCGGTCGGATTTCATCCCATTATGGACCGAGCAGAGAAGCTGCAGATTGTCGGCAGTGGTGCGCCCTCCCCAGGCGACAGGCATGACGTGATCGATCTGAAGCTGGTGAGTGCGGGTGCAGCGCAGGCCTGAGCGGAGTCGCATCTGGCAGCGCGCGTTCGCTCGTCGCCAGACGTCGCGGCGAAGTGGGGCCGGGATATAACGGAAATTCCTTATGGAATGCACGGTGCGGGAAGAGGGGTTTGACGGAAAGCGTCGTTGGGGCGATCCGGGCGGGGATTTGCGAGCTTCTGCGCCGGAGTTGCCGGGCCGAGAAGGAACTTCTGCGCAGGAGTTGCCGGGCCGAGAAGGAACTTCTGCGCAGGAGTTGTCGAGCTGAGAAGGAGCTTCGGCGCCGGAGTTGTCGAGCTGAGAAGGAGCTTCGGCGCCGGAGTTGCTCATTTCCCCTTTTTCGCCCAAAGCTCTGGAGAAAACTCGTGGATCGGACGGCTCTCTGGCCGACTGCGAGATTTCTTTTTCTTTGCGACTGGCGCCGGAGAGCTTCGCGAGCGCGAAGTCGGCGAGCCATTCGATTTGCTGGGCGAGCGAGGGGTTCGGATCGCGGTGAGCAGTGCGATCACGCAGGCGCTGGAGCTTGAGTTGGAGCTCGCGGTTGAGGGTTAGGGTGACCTGAACCGCGTGCTCTACGCCGACGGTCCGCGGGCGCTCGAGCCTTCGCGCTGCCAGGTGCTGAGCCACGTCGGGTGCGCGGGCGGCGAGGAGCGCCTCGGCATCGCGAGTCGATTTTCCTTCCATCTGCGCGACGAGCTGGCGCACTTCGGTTGTCGACGCGGAGTTTCCAGTGAGTTTCTTTTCGGCTCGAAGAAAGTTCTGCACCTGGCTTGCGGTTGAGAGGGTGAGCGCACCGGAGCGTAGGCGGTCTTCGACTTCCGGAATCGTATTCATGAGCCGCATCGCGCTGATGCGTCGATGTGCGGCGCCGTCGGAGTAGCCGAGCTCGCGGACGACATACTCATGAAGTGAGGAGTGGTTGAGAGCGAAAAGCCTGCGTCGTTCGATTTCTCGCAGATGATGGAGTAGGGCTACGCCGACGCGGCGTTCTTCATGGGCGAGCTCGCGCGCTCGAGCGAGCAAGTCGTGATTGTTGAGCGTTTGAGGATCTTTCGAGAGAGTGATGAAGTTCATGTGGAGTGGCGTATCACGGCTTTTTTTGACTCGTTTTTACCCTCTGGTTGGCGCCCAGTGCGTTCATGGACGTGGTGATGTCGGTTTTTGTGAAAATCGTCTGGATGTGACGGTGTGGGGCAATGGCGCTTGTTTGGTGGGATTTTAATGTGCCGATTGCGGATTTGGTTGTTCGTTTTAAGGAACCTTGTCAAATGTAAAATAGAAAAAAATATTATTAAAATCGCCCTGAGTGAGTGCGCGCCGAAGCTCCTACGCCGCCCGCCCGGGCTCACCTAACCCCTTGATATCCCTCGCCAGAATTCCCGGCTTGAGCCGCGCTCGAAAACCAGATAAGACACGCCGCATTAAACGGGCGGATTCCATGACCTTTTTACAGTCCCTGACCAAGGCCGATCTGGCCGAGCAGCTCTATCCGATCAGTCTCGAGCTGCTCGAGAAGAAGCTGCGCCGCGATGCCGAGCGCACTCCCGAGCTTCAGGCCGAACTCGAGAAGAAGGCACGCTCGCAGGCGCGCATCCGCGCCAAGCAGATCTTCAACTGGGTCTATCAGCGCTACATTACCGACTACGACCAGATGTCGGATCTCTCGAAGGAGCTCCGCGAGTGGACGAAGGCGAACCTGCCAATTTTTCGTCTTTCCGAACGCATCGCCCGTCAGGCCACCGACGGCACGTACAAGTTCCTCTGGGACCTTTCCGACAACAAGACGATCGAAAGTGTGATCATTCCCGCCGCCCTCCAGGAAAAGGAAACCGAGGAGGATGTGAAGACCGCGCTGATGGAGAAAAACAAGCGCTTCACCGGACGCGAGATCCAGGACCAGAAAGACGCCCTTGACCTCACCGGCGACCACTGGAAGCGCCTCACGGCCTGCATCTCGAGCCAGGTCGGCTGCGCGATGGGGTGCAAGTTCTGCCTGACCGGTATCCAGGGACTCGATCGCCACCTCGGCACGCACGAAATCGTCACGCAGGTGCACGAGCTTCGCATGCGGGCACCCATCACGAATATCGTGTTCATGGGAATGGGCGAGCCGCTCCACAATCTCGAGAATGTGATCAAGGCCTGCCAGATCCTGCTCGATGAGGACGGCCTGAAGTTCTCGAAGCGCAAGGTCACGGTTTCAACCAGCGGCATTGTTCCGGCGATCGACGAGATCGGAAAGAACGTGGACGTGTCGCTCGCCATTTCACTCAACGGATCGAACGACGAGCAGCGCTCGCTCGTCATGCCCGTCAACAAGCGCTGGCCGATTGCCGAGCTCCTCGATGCCTGCCGTCGCTATCCGCTGGGGCCGCATCGCCGGATCACATTTGAATACGTGATGCTCGCAGGCATCAATGATTCTCTCGAAGATGCGGCACGGCTCGTGAAGCTCACGCGAGGCATTCCGTCGAAGATCAATTTGATTCCATTCAATGAGCACTCAGGTGCAACGTTCAAGCGTCCGACGGACGAGCAGGTGAGGAAGTTCCAGACCTATCTCATGGATCGTCGGATCGTTGCCACCGTGCGCATCTCGCGCGGCCGCGATATTCTTGCTGCCTGCGGCCAGCTCCGCAGCATCTTCGGCACCGCCCGCGGCACGGACAAGCACAAGGACTGGAAGGAACTTCCGGTCCTTCAGGTGCACGCCGAGAGCGTGGGCCAGCCCTCGTAGACTCAGGGCGCCGAGCAGTCGTTGCCAAAGAGCGTGCCGAGGCCATTGGCTCCGTCCGAGCCCTGGTTGCAGATGACGGTGAAGCCGCCAGAGGTACCTGAAAAGATGGAGCCATAAGAGGAAACGCTGCCGACATTCCAGCCGGAGGCATTCAGGCTCGTGAGCCCGGTGGCATTGTAGAACATGGCGCTCATGTCCGTGACATTGGCCGTATCGAAGCTGCTTAAGTCGAGGCTTGTGAGCCCGGTGGCATAAGCGAACATGCTGCTCATGTTCGTGACATTGGCCGTATTGAAGCTGCTTAAGTCGAGGCTCGTGAGCCCGGTGGCACCGTAGAACATCCAGCTCATGTCCGTAACCGTCGCCGGCACGGTGGCCGGCACCACGGAAAGGTTTGTGGCGTTGAAGAATGCTCCGCTCAGGCTCGTCAAGCCGAGGGCTCCGAAGCTGGTGACCTGGGTGAGCTTTTCGGCGTTCGGGTAGCCGTCACCAATGCCGAATTGTTCGAGGGCGCCCGAGATCTCGACCGTATAGGTTCCGTCCGTCGCATAGGTGTGGGAGTGATTTCCCGGGCTGCTGATCGATTCGCTATTGCCATCACCCCAGTCGACGACCACCGAGACGGCTCCAGACAGAGGAAGCGTGACATCGGTGTTGCCGCCCAGCGTGGTGTTGAAGACGAGCACCATGGGCGCCGGAGCCGCTTCAACTCCGATGGTCAGGGTTGCTGTCGTGCTGCCACCCGTGTTCGAGGCGGTGACGGTATATTCTCCGGCTGGATTCATGGTCGTGGTCGGAGTTCCGCTGATCACTCCAGTGCTCGTGTTGAAGCTGAGTCCGGTCTGTGCGGCGAGGTCCGGGGTGATGGCATACGAGACGACGGTGCCCCCGCTGCTTGAGGGCGAGTTGTCGCTGATTGCCGATCCGACCGTGTAGGTGGCACTCGTGATCGAGTAGGTCAGGCTCGAGGGAGCGATGTCGTTGGTGACATCGATGGAGACAGTCACTTGAGTTGACGAGGGGCGATAGCCATCCCACGCCACGACGCGGAAAGCGTCCACTCTGCCCGCTCCGGGAGGAGCCGTCCAGACGAGCGCTGCTCCGGGTTGCAGAATGGTTTCTCCCGGTATGACCGCAATACCGTTCAGGGTCAGCGTTCCGTTGAGCACCGCTTCGATGCGGAAGGAAACCGTGGACACTGTATCAGCTTCGTTTGCAGCGTCTGCCAGCGCGTCGTAGGTCAGCGTGTAACCAGCGAGCGGATGCGAACCCGAAAGCGTGCTGATCGTCGTGAGCGTGGGAGGCGAAAAGCCGAGCAGTGCTGTGTCGGAGTGCATGTGGCTGCAGCGGCCATCAACGGCATAAACCTCGACATCGGAGGTCGGGGCGGAGGAGAAGGTCAGCTCGGTGCTCGAGCTCGGGTTCTGCGAGAAGCTTGCTGATTGACTTGAAGACCACTCAATCCAGCCGGAGCTTCCTCCCGAGGCGGAAACTACCGCAGTACTAGAGCTGGTGGCGCCGGCGGAGGTGATGGCCAAGGTGTCGTTCGAATCGCAGACGACACCAGTGCCTCCGTAGAGAAAGCTACTACACGCGGAAGAGCTGGCGCCATTGACAATGGTGGAGCTGCAGCCCGAAGCTCCGTAGAGCGAGATCGTTCCGCCGACAGGGCAGTAACTATCATTAGCGTTAGAGCCCGCTGCGACGCTGCAGCTCCCGCTCACCACGGTCGAGTGGAGCGTGATCGTTCCGCCCGAAGCGCCGTGATTCGTCGAACCTCCGGAGCCTCCCTGGCTCGAGACCAGAGTCAGATTCGAATTCGTTGCCACGATCGATCCGGGTGACCCGCCAGGTCCGCCTGCGCCCGAGTACTCCGGCCCATAGGATTGGCCATGCTGCCCGCCACTTCCGCCACTTGCGCCGCCAGCGTAAACCGCGCCTGCCGATACTCCGTGCAGTACGATGGAGCCGCCGTTTCCACCTGAGCCGCCAGAGCCTCCCGAAGAGAAGGTGGAGTACGCGCCACATGTCACATCGTTCGCTGCTCCACTACCGCCCGTGCCTCCCGGACCCCCGGTGGTGTAGATGTTTCCGAATTGGACGGTATGGTCGGAATTGAGGGTCAGGTTGTAGCCGTTTCCTCCCGACCCGCCGGTCTGAGCGAAATTGCCGGAAATGGAGCAGTCATAAATCGGGGGATTGTAGCCATCCGCACCGTTTTCACCAGCAGCTCCCGACGCAACAATATTGCCGATGATGCTGCTGGAGGTGCCGTTGCCCTTCCAGGTGACATTCGCGCCGAAATTCTGCGTGAGCGTGACGCTGCCGAAATTTCCGGTGCCGACCTGGATGGTGACCGGGCTTCCGCTCGACGGTGCAGCGGCAATGGCGGCATTGACGGCGGCCTGGGCCGTACAGAAGGCAGGCTTCGAAAATCCGATGGCTGCGGGAGCATTATCGCAGCCGCTGGTGGCGAGATAAATCGCTCGAGGTTCGCCCAAGGTCAGGGCATCGGGGTCATCCTCCGGAGAGGACCCGATCTGAAGGCGCACAGCCACGGCACCTGTCGAGGCCAGCTGTCCATCCCACGCCACGACCGCGAAAGCCGTTACTGCTCCGGACGCGCCGCCGCTCGGAGTCCACACGACCGAGTCGCCGCTCGAGATCAGGGTGGATCCGGGGGTGATCGCCGAACCGTTTTTGCTGAGGCTGCCACTGGCCACGGATTCGATTCGGAAGGAAAGAGGGGATGTGTCGACATCCGCTTCATTGGCCGCCAGACTGAGTTGCGAGTGAGTCAGAGTGACGCTGGCTGCGCCTTCGGGCGCGATGATCGGCACGATCTGTGTCAGGGTGGGGGCGTCATTGACCGGAGTCAGGTTGACCACGACAGGGGCGGTGTTCGTGGACCCCTCGAATCCGTCATAAGCGGACACCCAGAATGCAGTTGTATTACCCGAGGCATTCGCGGGCGGCGTCCAGACGAGTTCTCCTGACGAGAAATACCCGGACGAGAAAGGGTTGCCATCTTTGCTCAGTGTTCCAGAGGCGATCATTTGAACAGCAAAGTACAGTGGTTCTCCGTCGAGATCGCTCATCGAGGTCGCAGCAGCAAGCTGTGCGAAGGTAATCGTATAGACCGTGTCTTCCGTGCCGCCGGAAAGCGTCGAAATGCCCGATAGAGTGGGGCGAGCGTTGGATCCAAAAGACCACGTCGCAGCCACGAGATTCGAGCATTGAGGGTCGCTGATCGACAGGGTGATCCGGCGCCCCGGGTCGGATCCGTGGTTCCAGGTGACCGCACTTGCGGTTGGCGGATCGGGCCAGAAGCTGCCCCAGTTGGAAGGAGTGGTGCTCCACAGGTACTGTCCTGAAGCACTGCCCATGGCAGTGAAGCTCGAGGTGCTATCGCCAGACTGAACCTGGATCGACAAGGTATTCGAGTTTGCGTCGCAGAGAGCGCCCGAGCCCTCGCCGCCACTGCACGACGAAGAACCGTATCGGTGGTAGCCCGCTCCACAGGAAGCAGGACTTCCGGTGAGCAGGATCTTTCCTCCCGAGTGGCAGGTGGCGTCAGGAGTGTACGACGATGTTCCATCGTTTCCCGCACTCGCGTCGCAGCTTCCCGCGACTGTGGAGCGGTCGAGCGAAATGATTCCGCCCGGCGAGCCGGAGCCGGCGGTGTTGGAACCTCCCGGAGGTGCTTCTCCGTCGGCTCCTCGTGCACTGATGCCGTAATCGATCGTGGAGAGGATCAGGCTAATCTCTCCGGCCAGGCCTGCTGCACGTCCACTGACCCAGTCTTGGTTGTTTTGAACGCTGGCATGCGCCCCTGCATTTCCGGCATTCGCCATGACTGACTCTGCCGTCACACGCTCAAGGGTAATGACTGCTCCATTGCCGCCGGGGCCTGCGGCCGTGCCGGCAATGGTAGACATACAGGTATCCGTGTAGGCCGAAGCTCCTGCGCCGCCGTTTCCGCCGGATGCCGAGATCACACCGAAGCGAACCGTGCCATCGGAGATCAGGGTCAGCGAATGGCCATTTCCTCCGGGCGAACCCGGAGTGCCGGGATAAGCTATCGGGTCGTTACAATTCGGCATTCCACTTGTTTCATCGTAAATGTTCCAGCCGTCCGTACCCGCGACTCCATCCGCCCCCGAAGCAGTCACGTTGCCGATGCGGCTGACGCTCGTGCTCACGCCCTTCCAGGTGACGTGGGCACCGAAGCTTTGCGTGAGGACCACACCACCGAAATTGCCGCTGCTTCGGCTGCCGACCTGAATAGTGACGGGACTTCCGGCCGAAGGCGAAGCGGCGATGGCAGCGCTGACCGCCGCCTGAGCGCTGCAGAACGGAACAGCACGCGAACCGATCACGGCCGTGTTGTTGTTGCAGTTGTCCTCGGCCAGAAAGATCGTGCGTGGATCGGTGTCGGTGACCGTGATCGTGAGGGTGGCCGTGCTCGATCCGCCCAGGTTCGATCCGGTGATGGTGAAGGTCTGGGTGCCACCCGTTGGTGTCGTGGGAGTTCCGCTGATCAGGCAGTTTCCGGAGCTTGCCGCAACCGACAGGCCCGCAGGCAGGTCAGGCGTCGACGCGCACGCCGTGACGTCGCCCCCGGTGGTGCTCGATGACCACGGACTGATGGCGACGTCTTCCTCTGTCGACAGATGGGTCGGTGAGTAGCTCAGGGCAGGCGCAGAATCGATGACGGTGATCTCGAGCGTGGCCTGCGAGGATCCCGCGCTGTTCGATGCCGTGATCGTGTGAGTGGTGAGAGGGCTTGCGAGCGAGGGAGTGCCCGACAACGTGCATGACGTCGACAGGCTCAGGCCCGACGGCAGGCTCGGGTTGGCGTTGCAGCTCGTCGACGCGTCTCTGCCGGCGTCAAGCGCT
>CAMAQA010000032.1 GCA_945860415.1 Bacteriovorax stolpii | reverse complement strand
ACCAGCTCTCGCTGATCATCGCCGCGCGGCGCCCGGCCGATCACCTCGTTCCGCGATTGCTCGATACCATTTCGTCCAAAGTTCGGGTCCTGAGAGGGCTCTTTCCGTGGCTGGGGGCTCTTCCGAAGCTGGAGGCTCCGTTCAGGGCCGAGTTCGTCGGCGAGCATGGCACCGAAGCCATCGACTCGAACCTGCTCGTCCTTCGCGGCTTGATCCTGTACGTCGAGCACACGTCGGACACCGATTTCGATTTCTCGCTGTCGGAGGCTTTCGAAGATCTCTGGTCCTACTACGATGACAAGCGCGTCGACGGGTGGATCGTGCAGGAGCCCTATGGCGACTGGCAGGACAGCGTGCGGCGCACCGGCGCGACGTTTCTGACGAATTATCACGCGTGGTGGGTGGAAACCCACGCCACTCGGCTGGGATGGGTCAGGCGCGATCTCAAAGAGCTGGATCGTTTTCGCGATCGACTCAAAGGCGATTTTTTCCTGACCTCGCAGGGGCTTTTTCGCAGCCACCTGGAACTCGAGGTGGTCTCGCTCGACGGAAATGCCCTGGCACTTCTGGAGCCCGCCTTCTGGTCGGATCGCGCCGAGCGTGAGGCCGTGCACCGGGCGCTCGTCCAGAGTCCATTCGGGAGTACTCCGGGAAGAGCCAGCTATCCGGATTATCCTCGGGCGTGGCGAAGCGCCAACGTGCGGCTCGTGGGCCTGTCGCATTACCATGATCGTCTGGCATGGAGCTGGCTCCTCGGGCTTCAGGGCTCCGCAGCGCTTGCCGTCGGAGACCTGACCGAGGCAGCTCGAATCCGCCGACTCATTGAGTCGATTCTGGACCGCGACGGAGTGGTCGGAGAAGTCTATCGCCCCTGGCGCGGGTACGCGGGCTTCAAGAGCGTGTTCTATCGCTCAGAAACTCCGTTTTCGTGGGGCGCCGCGTTTCTGGTCGACTTCCTGGCGAAAGCTCAGAGCCCTTTGCGAAGCTGAAGGTCGAGCAGTGTCACCTTCCAGCCGCGGGTCTCGACGGGGCCAACCTTGTAGCTGCGGTTCTTCACGGAAAAGCCGTGTGAGATGTCGAGGCCGATCAGGCTCAAGGTTGGAGCACGTCCCGAAGAGTTGAACTGAAGCAGCGAAAAGCGCTCCATGCGGCATTGCCAGAGCTTCTTGGAAAGTCCGGCAGCGTCGACGCGGCGCACGTTTTGAAGAGCCTTCAGAAGCTCCTGCCGATTGCGGGGAATCCGCATTGAGCCCTTGGGGTTCTTGGCCTTGGAACGGTTCTTTCTGGCGGTCATGTCCTGCTCCTGATGGTGGTGTTCGGTCTGGGTGGCTTCACCATTCGACGCCGGAAGGGCGTCTCCTGGAAAGATCACCTGTGGAGATGGCTTTGAAGTTTCGAATGGGTTGACCCCGAGTTTGGTGCTCATGATGGTTGTGCCTCCTGTTTCAAGAACTCATCGGCCAAAGCCAGGTAATCCTCGGCTCCGTTCGACCTTGGCGCGTACTCAAAAATCGACTTCGAATGGCCGCTGCTTTCGGTGATGGCGGCGTTGTCGCGGATCTGGGTCCGAAAAAGCGCCGGTCCAAACTCACGTCCCAGGCTGGCGACGACTTCGGAGGTGAGTTTTCTTCGCTGCTGCGACTGAGTGACGACGATTCCACCGATCTGGATTCGCGGGTTCCAACGGGCGCGCACGCCTTCGACGGTTGACCGGAGCTTGGAGAGTCCCTCGAGGCTGAAGAACTCGGGCTGGACCGGCACGAGCACGTCATCGGCGGCGACGAGCGCATTGAGTGTCAGCAGGTTGAGCGAAGGTGGCGTATCGATCAGGATGTAATCGAACTCGTCGCGAAGCAGATCCAGCCAGCGCGACAGGACCCCCTCGCGCTCTTCACGCGAGAAAAGGAAGTACTCGACTCCGGCGAGATTCGAGTCGCAGCCGAGCAGATGGAGGGTCTCTGAGCAGCGACGCAGGAACGGAAAAAGCGCCTCGCGTGTCGGGCGCTTTTTCGACAGATAAAGCTCATCCAGCAGCGAGTCGGAAGTAGTTCCCAGATAGCGAGTCAGGTTTCCCTGAGGATCGCTATCGACGAGCAGCACCTGGTACCCCTGTCTGGCCAGGGCATGGCCCAGATTCATGGCGGTGGTGGTCTTTCCGACTCCGCCCTTCTGGTTGGCGATTGCGATGATTCTGGCACTTTTCATGATGCCGGGAGTGTAGGTGAATGCTGCGAGGGCGCCAAGGGCGGAACGCGCTGCTGACGAAATCCTAAAAAACGAACGACCCGGCTCGTGTCCGGGCGCACCAAACAAAAAGGCCCGACCATTTCTGGCCGGGCCTTTCCAACGGAGTGAACTCGATTCTTAGTAGATGCAGTAGTCCTGGAAAACGACCCAGCGTCCGTAGATGTCCCAGCCGGTGCAGCGCACGCCGACTCCGGTCTGGAACTCAAAAGTGCAGCTCTGACCGTAGAAGGGGTTGGCGTAGACCAGGCACGAGACCGTGCGACCCGTCTGCGGGCAGAATGCCGAAGCGTAGCAGCTCTGAAGAGCGGCGTGAGACTGGCTTGCGAAGGCCATGGCGGCAACCGCGATCAAACCGAAAACAACAGCAAAGGTTTTTTTCATAGCGCGGTCGGGATATCCAAACGTCCGTGCGCGAGCAAGGGATATTCTCGAGGAGTGCATTGACAGTTCTGACGGAACGCGGCGAACGTGTGGGCATGAACAATACCTTTCGTTCGATCCTGCTGTTTGCGTCTTTTTCTCTGGTTCTGCTCGCGCCCGATCTGGCATTTGCCCGAGCACCCGCAAAAGTTTCTTCGACCCCGGTCTCCACTGGGGGTTCGGCCGCTGGAATCTCTGTCGCTGGCTTGGCCCGGAAGGGTCTGGGCTTTGCGTCAGTCGAAGGCCTGACCGGTACGGCTACTTCGGTGACTGGCTGGATGGAGCTGGACTCGAGCAACTCGGTCCAGGCTTTCTTTGGAATTCCGAGCACTTCGCCGTTCCAATTCAGCCTGGGACGCTTATACCACCACAACGTCGCCTCGAAGGGTGGGGCATCATTCCATGTGGGCGGCGGTTTCGCAGCGGGGCTCCTGGGCGCGGCCAAGGCTGACTTTGCCCTGTCTTTGATTGCCAATATGGGAATCCGCTACCAGCTCGAGAATGCCCCTGTTTTTGTCAGCCTCGATGGTGGACCGGGGTTTTCGCTCGTGGATGGTAACTCGGACTTCTCGATCGGAGCCCATTCCGGAATCCTCGGAGCCAGTGTCATCTACGTTTTCTAAAGCCTCGGGAGTCCGGCCTCAAACAAGGTGACACGCCGCGTAGTGGCCGGGGTGGATCTCACGCCACTCCGGCGTTTCCACCCTGCAGCGATCCGTGGCTAACGGACAGCGCCCTGCGAACCTGCATCCCGGCTTGAGGTTTACCGGGGTGGGAATTTCTCCCTGAAGTTCGCGGTGTTCACGCTGACGTTCGAGCTTCGGGTCGGCCTCAGGGTTCGATGAGATGAGAAGCTGCGTGTAGGGATGGATCGGCCGGAAATAGACCTCATTGGCCGGCCCGATTTCCACCATCGAGCCCAGGTACATGACCGCCATGCGGTCGGAGACGTAGCGGACCATCGACAGGTCGTGCGCGATGAAGAGCAGTGTGAGACCGAACTTCTCCTTCAGGTCCGCCAGCAGGTTGATGACCTGCGCCTGTACCGACACGTCGAGCGCCGAGATCGGCTCGTCGCAGACGACAAACTTCGGCTCGAGTGCCAGGGCGCGTGCGATGCCGATGCGCTGGCGCTGTCCGCCAGAAAACTCATGCGGGTAGCGCGAGAGGTGGTCGCGTGAAAGCCCGACACGTTCGAGCCAGTCGCCGACCTTCTGGTCGATTTCCTTCGACTTCCACAGCCCATGCAGCATCGGCCCTTCGGAGATGATGTCCCGCACGGTCATGCGTGGGTTCAGCGAGGAATACGGATCCTGGAAGATCATCTGGATCTTGCGCGAGTACTTCTTGAAGTCCACTGCCGTGAACGACTCGGGCATCTTCTCGCTTTCGAACCAGACTTCGCCCGCGGTCTTGTCATAGAGTCCGACGATCGTGCGACCGAGAGTTGATTTTCCGCAGCCAGACTCGCCGACGAGCCCGACGATTTCGTTGGGCGCCACCTTCAGATGGATGCCGTCGACGGCGTGGACGGTCTTGTCCTTGGCAACCTGGAAGTGCTTCTTGAGATTTCGAATTTCGAGCATCATGACCTCACCTCCGAAGCCAGGACGGCCTTGGCCATTTCCGTGGGCGCCCACTCGTGGTGCAGCCAGCAGCGGCTGAAATGGGCGTCCTTGCCGCCGGCGAGAATTCCGGAATTTGCCGAAGCGCTTTGCTTCACTCCAAACTGGATCGGCATCCGAGATTCACAAACCTTCATCGCCTGCGGACAGCGGGCGTAATAGCCGCAGCCGACGGGAGGCCGAAACAGGTCGGGAGGTGAACCTTCGATCGGAATCAGACGCTTGTTCGACTGTTCATTGTTCTCGGGCATCGCCTGCCGGAGTCCGAGCGTGTAGGGATGCGACGAGCGGTAGAACACGTCATCGACCGTGCCATACTCGACGACCTGGCCGGCATACATCACGGCCACATGATCGGCCATCTGGGCCACGACGCCGAGGTCGTGCGTGATCAGGATGACGGCCATCTGGTGCTCGCGCTGGAGTTTCTTCAGCAGCTGAAGGATCTGCGCCTGGATCGTCACGTCGAGGGCAGTCGTCGGTTCATCGGCAATCAGCACCTTCGGATTGCACGCAATGGCCATCGCGATCATCGCGCGCTGGCGCATGCCGCCCGAAAACTGAAACGGATACAGGTCGACGCGGGTCGAGGCCTCCGGAATCTGCACGAGCTCGAGGAGCTCGATCGCGCGCGTGCGGGCGCGATCCGCAGAAAAACCCTCGTGGATCCGGAGAGTTTCGGCGATCTGCTTGCCGACGGTCATCGTCGGATTCATGGAGGTCATCGGGTCCTGGAAGATCATCCCGATTTCCTTGCCGCGAATCTGGTTGGCCTCTTTCAGCGGAATGTTCAGGATCTCGCTTCCGCGCAGCAGTGCCGAGCCGGAAGTGATCCTTCCGGGAGGCGTGGGGATGAGCCCCATCAACGACTGTACAGTGACTGATTTTCCGCAGCCCGACTCACCGACGATGGCGAGGGTCTTTCCGGCATCGACTTCGAAGTTCACACCGCGGACTGCCTTCACGACGCCTCCGTAGGTGTCGAATTCGACGTGCAGGTCGCGAACCTGGAGCAGGGGAGTGTTCATGGTCTTTCCTTCTAGTCGGCTCATTCGCGGCCTCGCATTTTCGGATCGAGGGCGTCACGCAGTCCGTCGCCCAGCAGATTGAACGCGAGCACCGTGATGCTGATGAACACTGCAGGAACGATGAATTCGTGCGGGTAGGTCAGGAACGTCTTGATGCCGTCATCGCTCAGGCTTCCCCACGATGGAGTCGGCGGAACGACCCCCATGCCGATGAAGGACAAGAACGCTTCCGTGAAGATCGTCGATGGAATCGCAAACGTCAGGTAGACGAGGATCACGCCAATCGTGTTCGGAACCAGGTGCCGAAGCAGAAGGTATCCCGTTTTTGCTCCAAGCAGGCGTGCTGCCTGTACGTACTCGCTTTCGCGCAGCTGCAGGATCTGGCCGCGCACCAGTCGCGCAGACGATGTCCAGGACAGTGCCACCAGCGCCACCACCATCGGAATGATGCCGCTTTCTCCAGGACCCACGCCAAAGGCGATGCGGAACAGGATCATGAAGAGCAGGAATGGCAGCGCGATCACGAGGTCGGTCAGCCGCATCAGCACCATGTCGACGCGTCCGCCGAGGTAGCCTGCAAGCCCGCCAATGAGCACTCCGAGGAAGATGTAGATGATGGGAGCGAAAAACCCGATCGAAAGCGAGACGCGTGCGCCGGCAATGATTCGAGCCAGCATGTCGCGACCGAGATAATCGGTGCCGAAGGGGTGAGCCGGAAGGCGAATTTCTTCGCCGATCTTCGCCTCGGCAACATAACTCTGCGCCTCGTTTTCCTGGAGTGCGAGCTGGACGTCCACTTCGAGCGTCACTGCCCGGCTGCCGATCTCCTCACCTTGAGAGACCGGAACGACCGTGTAGAAGTACGTCTTGGGTTCGAGGTTGAGGCGATCCTGGTACGTGAGCTGCGCCGCGCCCTTGAGCTCCGCCAGCGGCAATCCGAAGTCGAGCCTTTCCGAAGGCTCCACCTCATTGCGATAGAGGGCGTAGCCCTGGGCGCCTTCGATCGGCTTCCACTGAAGGGCGACTCCTCGAGTGTGCGGAGCGGCCAGTGTCTCGAGCGAGGCCGAAAGCACTGCCTTTGGCGCGATGGTTTGAGCTCCATCCACGACGAGGGCGCGAAGGCCCAGCGTGGGAGGCTGCGAGATTTCAGCGAGGCTCTGCCGGGCGGGGCTCTGGGTCCAGATGTACGGGCCCAGCACAGTGAACAGGAAGAGGGCACCGACGATGAAGAGCGACGCCAGCGCCTGACGGTTGTTTTTCAGCCGGACCCAGGCATCCTGCCAGTAACTGAGCGAGGGGCGCGAGATCTGGTGGGCAGACCCAGTGCGGGTTGCCGGAACGAAATCCGATCGTGTCAGTGCGTCCGTTTTCATCCTGAAGCCTTTCCGACCTTGATGCGGGGATCAATCAGTCCGTAAACGATGTCCACCAGGATCACCATTGCGACGAGGTAGGCACCATAAAACACGGTGAGCCCCATGATGACCGTGTAATCGAGCTGCTGCACGGCCTGGACGAAGTAGCGACCGAGGCCCGGAATCGCGAACACGCTCTCGACGACGAAGCCGCCGGTCGTGATCGCAGCAATCGCCGGACCCAGAACGGTGATCACCGGCAGGATGGCGTTTCGAAGCTGGTGCGAGAAGAAGATTCCGGTGGACGAGACGCCCTTGGCCTTCGCCGTGCGGATGTAGTCGGCATTGACCACTTCGAGCATCGACGAGCGCATCAGTCGGGTGAGGAAGGACATCGTGCTGAGTCCGAGCGCCACGGCCGGTAGAACCGCATGGGTCAGGCCGCCCCAGCCGGCAACGGCAAAGAGCTGCAGACCAAAATGCTTGTTGAGTGCCGTCACCCCGAGCTGCATGAGTGCCGCCACCACGAAACTCGGAACCGACACGCCGAAGATCACGGCCAGCATGATGAGCTTGTCCGGCCATTTGTTCCGATAAAGCGCCGTCAGCGAACCCCAGAGGATTCCGCCGGCTGCAGCCACGGCGATCGCAAAAAGACCGAGGATCGCAGAAATCGGAAAGTGCTCGCGAATGATGTCATTGACCGAGCGATTGGCCTGCGTGAACGAGATGCCGAAGTCGCCCTTCACCATGTTCGTCAGGAACATCGTGTACTGCTTCGTGACCGGCTGATCGAGGCCGTACTTCGCTTCGAGATTCTTGCGGACCTCTGGGGCGATGGCCTTGCCCTTCGAGAGCGGGTCTCCCGGAACCGCATGCATCGCGGTGAAGGTGGCGGTGGCGATGAAGAAGACCGTCACGATTCCCGCTGCAATCTGCTTGAGCGCATACTTGAACATGGTCGGGTCTCCTAGTTTTTCGCCGTTTCGTCGCGGGTGGTGGCGGTGGTGAGGTCCGGATCAAAGCCGACTGCACGGCGCCCCACGTTGGCCAGCCAGTCGCTCTGCGTGTAGATCACGCTGCGCTCATAAAGTGGCAGGATCGGCAGCTCCTCGAGCAGGATCTTCTCTGCCGCTGCCATGGAATCCATTCGAACGGTGTTCTTGGTGGTCGACTGGGCCTTGCGGATCAGCTCGTCATACTGGGCGTTTTTCCAGCGTCCGCGATTATTTTCGTTCCACGAGGTCTTGAGGTCGGCAAACGTCATCGGGTCGTTGTAGTCCGGACCCCATCCGGCAGAAACCACGTCGAACTCACCGGCTGACATCTTCGCCAGGCGCTGCTTGAAGATCTGCTTGTCGATCTTGAGCGTGATGCCGAGCTTCGAGCTCAGCAGGTTCTGGAAGTACTCGGCCTCTTTTGAAGCGCCAGGACTGTCGCCAGTCAGCCAGACCAGCGTCGGTGGAGTCTTGAGTCCGAGCTCCTTCATCGCTTCAGCAAGGTGATGTTTCGCGAGCGCGAGGTTCGGCTTTACCGACTGAATCGGGTAGTCTTCTCGGAAAAGCCCGTTCTTGCCGGCAATCCAGGTCGGAATGACGCTGGTTCCGACGAGCGTTCCGGGAATGCTGATCACCCTGCCGACGAATTCTTCTCCATCGAGCACGTACTGGATGGACTTGCGGAGGTTCTTGTTCCGGGTGATGCGGCCCTCGGCGAAGTTGAATTCGAGGTAGAACACGGTGCCGTCGGAGTACTTCTTCATCTTGAAGCGCTCCTGCATCGCCGTCTTGAGGGTGTTCTTTCCAAGCGACACCAGATCGATCTTTCCGTCCTTGTACAGGTTGAGCTGCGCGCTCAGATCCGGGGTGATGTACGGAATCTGAATGGCGTTGAGCTTCACGATGGAAGCGTTCCAGTAGGTCGGATTCTTTTCGAGCTTCAGCGAAGCGCCATGCACCCACTGGGTCAGGCGAAAGGGGCCGTTGTAGAGCAGGGTGTTGGCCTCGGCGCCGTAACGTTCGCCATGGAGCTGGTGAAAATCCTCTCGGACCGGAAAATAGGTGGCAAACGAAGTGAGCGACAGGAAATAGCCGCAGGGCTTCTCAAAGGTCACCTTGAGGGTGCGGGCGTCGAGGGCCAGCACGCCCAGGCTGTCGACAGGGGCTTTCTTTGAGACGATCTTCTCGGCGTTCTTGATCGGAAAGAGGATGAACGCGTACTCCGAGGCATTCTTCGGATCGACCACCGTACGCCACGCGTAGACGAAGTCGTGAGCGGTGACGGGCTTGCCGTCGCTCCACTGAGCATTCGATCGGAGGGTGAAGGTGGCTCCGGCGTCGGTGATTTCCCAGCTTTCGGCAACTGCAGGAGAGGGCTTGCCATCGCTTCCAGCTCGGGTCAGACCTTCCATCACATGGCCGAGGATGAAGAAGCTTTCGCTGTCAGTGGCCTTGGTGGCGTTGAGATCGGGCGGCTCGGCGAGCATGGCGATGGTGACAGTATCGGGCTTGGGAGGCTCAGTGGTGCATCCTGACACCAGAAAAATGCTCCCAAAACAGGTCGCAAAAACTCCAAAAAGCCTATTCTTTCCAGTGAGATGAGTCATTTTCTTCTCCGTAATCCGTACCAAATCGGTAGCAGAGGAGAATCCAAAGTCAAAGGCTGTTTCTTTCGTGAGCGAGGGGGATTGGATTAGCCGAGGCGATAGTGGCTGCCATCGAAAATGATGCCGTGGCCGTCCTTCTTTCGGAGCTGGTTGATCGCGGTGTAGAGACGCGCGTTGTAGGAGGGATCCAGCGCCTTCTCGCCCCAGACATGGGCAATCAGTTCGTCGCGCGTTGCCGGCCCTTCCGAGAGTCGGCGAAGAATCTTTCCGCTGACGGACTCTCTCTTCACCTGGTGCACGGGCCACGGCACGAGGGCGAGGGGATGCCCTTCGGGAACCTGGGGTTTCTTGCCCGAGACGAGCGCCTGGTAGGCATCGAAATACGGTTTTACCTTGCCGTCCTTGAAATGAACTTTTCCTGCGGCGATCTGAGCTTCCGCGACATGGCCGGTGAGCAGGTTCAGGATCGCAAGAATCGTATTTGCCACTGCGCGGTCTTCGGGGCATCCGTCATGTTCGTAGGCTGCGGCAG
Organism: Bacteriovorax stolpii; assembly: GCA_945860415.1. GTDB lineage: Bacteria > Bdellovibrionota > UBA1018 > UBA1018 > UBA1018 > CAIOHW01. The sequence continues at coordinate 19,010 of CAMAQA010000032.1, read as the reverse complement.
CTCCGATGGCTTCCGCCAGCGCTTCTTCGAATCGTGCGGCGTCCATGAGCTGGATCGTGCGGCCCTTGCGGATGTTGCCGACCAGATCATCGAATCCTGCCCGGCGTGCGGACTGTTCGAGCGAGTAGAGCGTGCCGATGAGAAAGGTGTCGAGCGTGCACAGAAAAATTTCGGCGTTGATCCGGGCACGAAGTTCGCGGTGCAGGTCAGGAGTATTCGCAAAGACTTCTGCTGCAGCGAGAGCGGCCTGACGTGCTTCCTGGAACAGGCCCTTCTTGCCGAGTCGCATCGCGTGCAGGGCCTGGAGATCACCGATGAGGATCTGGTCGAATCCGGAGTCGCCGGTCTTTGCGTGGAAGTCCATCGCCAGGCGATCGAAGTCTTCGAGCTTTCGTTCCTTGAGCAGGCGTCGAGCTTCGAGAAGCAGGCGCGCTTCGGGCGGAAGCTGCTCTTCCTCCTTGCGGCTCGCGCCATTATTGGCGAGGCCCGAAAGTGCCTTGTAGATTCCGAGCGGTGGCAGCGGCTCTCGTGAATCGAGCCTTGCCACGCACTGCCAGTCGGTCAGGGTGAAGACATCCAGCATCATCGGATGCAGTCTCCGATCTGTCCGAGACTGCAGGCCACAAACTCATGAAGATGACCCGGCGTGGTGATCAGGATGCGATCGAGCCTGCCCAGATCAAGCCGCGACCAGCTGATCGAAGCTCGATAGGGTTGTTTCGTGCTGCAGCGGCCCGTCTTGGTATCAGCATGACAGTACAGCAGGGTCGGTGCTTCGAGCGGAGTGATGCGCTTGAGCTTCAGCTCGGTGTTCGTGCTGCGGGCGAAAAGAAGGATCTCTTCGAGACTGCGGTCCACACGAAAGGCAAGGTCCTCTCGCGTGGGGTCGACCGTGACGGTCAGAATCGAATCGGCATCACGTGGCTGTGTGCGGTAAGGACCCGTGTTGTCTTTCTTGAGGAGGTCGATGGCGCCACTTTCGTCATGGGTGTCTCCGGCGCCGCGATCCTGCTGAAACACTCCGGCACGGAGTTCGTAGATTCGTGCATGACGTGGCTGGATGAATCCGAGCCGGCGACGCTCGATCACCGACTGGCTGTTTTGCGGAGTATCCCAAAGCGCCTTCCACTCGAATCCGTTTGCGCCGGCGCCGTTCAGGCGAACCCAGACGTATGCGGGAATGGAGGGCGCTAGGAGGATGCGCTTTTCTGGTGCTTTTTCATGCGGAAGCTCGATGGCCAGGAGTTTGCGGCCATTGATGAGCAAGTCGTGAGGTTTCGCAAACAACGGATTTGAAGCCCGAACGGTCTGCTCGGCGCGGAACATGCGAATGAGGAGTTTCCAGTAGCGTTCGAGTGCGGGATGCCCGCCGGAGTTTCCAGCTTCGCCGCCGGAGTTTCCAGCTTCACCGCCGGCAGCGACAGAGCCGCCCGCGCGGGGTGAGCTCACGATGACCTCTTTTCCGATGCGAACCTGAAGGAGTGGCGAAGTCGGATCACCGATCCATTTGCTTTTCGGCAGGAGAATTCGAGCTTCCACTCCAAAGTGAACCTGGCTGATCACGCGCGCCGCTTCTGTTATCGGAATGGCGTACGCAAAAGAGCCCAAACCAAGATCCACTTTGGCCAGGATTCCGTTAAGCCGACCTTCTCGGTAGAAGGCGCCGCCGCTCATTCCGGGCCGAGCAAAAGTCGGAATCTGGAGCATGTGGCTGTAGATTCCGGAGGCCACCGTGTCGGGCACCGAGATCGCATTCCACGGGGCCGTGTATTTCGTGCAGACCGGGCGTGCGTCGACGACGGCGCAATGGGCCTGCGCATCACGCGGAAGGTCATATGCGAAGAACTGGTACAGCCCCAGCTCGCAGGAAGTGTCTTTGGGTGCGCAGAAGCGCACGTTCATGAACGCGCCTGCGTGGGCGTAAAGCCATTTCTTGGATTCAGATCCAGCCTTCGGAATATCCAGCCGCAGCAGTGCCAGGTCGGCCACCGGAACATCGAGGATTCGTTTTGCCGAAACAGAAAAGTGAAAAAGCGGAAACTCGACCTCCGCCGTCTCGCGTCCGGCCAGCACATGCGAGTTGGTGAGAACCACGGGCTCCTGGTCGAGGAAAACCAGGGTTCCGGAGGCGAGGATCGTGCCCGGACCTTTGCCGTTCTTCAGTGATCCAGGGCGGGTGATGACCTGGACGACGCCGTAGCCCTCCAGCGCGCGCCCCTGGTCAGGCTGGCGTAGTCGTTCGAGCTTGCGGAGAATGAGGCCTTCCTCAGTTCTGGAGGTGGCCTTTTCAGGTGTCCAATCTTTCGACACGTTTCCGACCGCCGCTTCGGCCGTTGAGACCGAGCCCAGCGACGTCCACGCCAGCGCCAATGCCAGCGAAAGGACGAGGCTTTTTACAGTTCCGCGGGGGGCCGACATGTCGATTCTTCTCCGGTTCACAGGAGGAGGTATCGCAATCGGCGTGCCGGGCTGACAGAGCGGATTTGTGGCTTACTTTTCAGCCGGAAAAAGCATCTTGTCGAAGATGAACGGCCCAAACGGGATACTGGAAATCACGCAGGCAAGAACAAGCTTCTTCAACGACCACTGAATGCGCTCGGCGAGTATCGCCGCTGCGGCAACATAGAGCACGAAAAGCGCTCCGTGCACGGAGCCCACGATCCGGACGGCCTCAGGTATATCCGCGAGGTACTTGAGCGGCATCGCGATGAAAAGCAGCACCAGAAGCGAGATCGCCTCGATGAATCCGAGGGTGCGGAAATGCTTGATCATGGGGTGATCCTCCGGACGATCTTCTAGCGAAGTCCGCGAGCGAACAAAAGGTCATCGTGGTTTTCAAGCTACTTCCGGTCGATCAAGGTCCTGACACCTGTACAGTTTTTAGTCGGCGCGCCCAGTCCGACGGGCCCGCGAGGACCAGGGTCAGGCCGCAGGGGCGAAGGCACCAAACTTGCGTCGAGGTTCGGAATGAGCTCCAAGAGACAAAACTTCATTCGGCGATTTGTGGCGGCGACGACGATCCTCGCCTCTGTTCTTTGCACCCAAAACCTTCAAGCGGAGTCGACACGGTCAGTGCCGGAGGCTCTGAGCTCCGCAAGCCGGAGCCTTTTTGAAGCGCAGCTGCCGGAAGGGCTCTGGAACTACTCAGGCACGCTTGGCCCCCATTACGCTGCACTTTATCTCATGGCCCTGGACTGGCTGGGCGAAAACGAAAAACACGCCAGAGAGCGCGAGGAGCTGGAGCACCGTCTGGTGGCTCGTCGCTTTCCGAAGGGTGCATGGCCGGCGTTGATCGATCCATCGGTCGACCCCGAACGCCTCACGGATTTGAACGCTTCGATCATCAATTACTGGTACCTGAAGTCGAGGGGGGTAGCGATTGATTCGCCACCGATGAGAGCCGCCCGAGCCGCGATCCTGAAACGAGGCGGCCTTGAGGGTGCCTCGCTTTTCACGAAAATCCTTCTCGCAAACTTCAACAACGCCTCATGGGCTGCAGTACCCGGTGTGCCCTTCGCGCTCTTCAAGGAAAACGGCCTCCTGGGCGTCAATGACCGCGATCTCGCGCAATGGGTCGGCCCTCACCTGCTCGCAATCGCGTACATGAAGGAATTTCGATTGAGCCGCGATCTCGGTCCTCGCTACCGAGTCGATGAGCTCTCGGTCGACCCGAAGAGGTGGTTTGCCTTCCGCGACGAAAGGCCTGTTCGAAGGAGTGCGTCACCTCTGGGCATGAAGATATTCTCGGCGGAGGCACGGAGTCTGGAGCCCGATGAGAAGTTCCGCACCTTCACCGGCCGCTACCTCCAGTGGTTTTCGATCCTGCGCGAACGCCAGCGCGCTCACGGTTCCTGGGGAGCCTATACTCTCGCGACTTTCCTGAGCATGATGGCGCTCGATGATTTCCAGCAGCGCCTGGAGCGACATCCCAGGTACGCTCAGCCTCAATTCAAGGAACGAATTCCATCAGGCGAAGTGATCCGCACGATGATTCGGAACGGGGCCAGATACTGCTCGAAGCTGACCTTCCAGAAAGGCGTCGAAGGATACCTCAATGGCATCACGCAGGACGGGCGCCACTGGGACACTCCTCTTGCCGGTCTTGCCATCCTGGCTGCGAAGAAGACGCTTTCTTCGGATGAACGCGACTCGCTGATCCGGGCCGGAGACGCACTGGTGGCCAGTCAGCATGAAAACGGTGGCTTTGGCTTCGGATGGGATTTTGAGCTCGATCCCGACGTCGACGATACGGCAGAGATCCTGATGTTTCTAGGGAGTCTCGATCGAAACAGATATCACGACGCCATCGCCAGGGGCGATCGATTCCTGCGCAACCTGCAGAACAAGGACGGCGGCTGGGGTGCCTTCGCGCGCAACAATAACGGAAATTTCCTGCTCAGGCTCTTTGCGAAAAAGTTTGAGAACTCGGCCGATCTTTTTGACGAAAGCTCGCCGGATGTCACAGGACATGTGCTTGAGGCCTACGGCGTTCTCGCCCTGGCCGAGCCGAGTACTCCGTTCATCCGCAAGGCGATGCGGTATCTGGAACGCACGCGCGAGAGGTCGATTCCTGCCTGGTCCGCCCGCTGGGGAGTCAACACGATTTACGGAACATCGGCCGTCGTTGTCGGCCTCCTGTCTCTCGGCATTCCGCCAGAGCATCCGCTGGTCGAGCCCTCTCTCGGCTGGATCGCCTCGCTCCAAAACAAGGACGGTGGTTTCGGCGAAACGATTCTTTCGTACGTCGACTTGAAACTCGCCGGCAAGGGCGTCAGCACTCCGAGCCAGACCGCGTGGGCCATGCTGCCTCTCGTGAAGGCCAGGCGCCATCAGCCGGTTCTCGATCGCGCCGTTCAGTATCTACTGGCTGAGCTCCGCCCCGACGGTCGCTGGATCGATCGATCCGTCGTCGGCACGGGTCATCCTGGCTTGATTTACATGGATTACTACTCGTATCCGCGAACCTGGCCGCTCATGGCGCTGGGGCACTACGAGAGGGAACGTGTACCTCCGGCGTCGTTTTAAAGCCGTTTACCTGTTGAGGTTTCGAAGATGAACTTCAGCGCCTCAGCCAAACTGAGGATGTGGACGTCGTCCCAGCGTTGCGGACGTTCTCCGGTGGTGATCACCAGAGGATGATGCTTTCGTCCATGGAACTCGGCGAAGCTCTTCAGCCCTCGAAAATCGCTTTTTCCTATATTTGCAGAGGCTTTGACCTCGATCGCAAACAGATGGTCCGCAATCTCTACGATGAAGTCGACCTCGGCTCCCGCTTCGGTGCGATATCCCGTGATACGGGTGTCGAGGTCGAGTCCGGCAGCGGTCGATTTGATGGACTGAAGCACCAGATGCTCAAACAGGTTGCCGATTCGATCGGGGGACGCCGAGAAGTTGGAGAGGGCTCCATTGAGCACTCCCACGTCGAAAAAGAAAAAACGCGGATGCTGAACGAGCCTTCGTTTGGCGCTTTTGGCAAAGGGTTCGATGGCATGCACGACCAGCGTGTCGACGAGAATTTCGAAATAACGCTGCGCGGAGACCCTCTGAATCATGGCTTGCGACGCGAACTTCGAGAAGTCCATCCAGTCTCCGGATCTCGAGGCGCAGACTTCAAAGAAACGCGAGAATCCCTCGAGGTTTCTCGTCAATGACTCGGCCTGTACCTCTTCTTTCAGGTAGGTGGCAGAGTAAGTGCGGAGCAGTTTTTCCGCACTTTTCTTAGAGTCACTAAGATACGCTCCGGGCAAAAGCCCCACCTTCAGGGCGGTTCGAAGGTCAAACTCGGCTTTCAGTTCGAGGGGGGATAGCGGCCCCATCTCGTAGGTAAAGAGCCGACCAGGAAGGAGATTGGCCTGCCCGCGCCGCAGCTTTCTTGCACTGGAGCCCGTCAGGAGGAATTTCAGCGAGCGATCATGGTCAATCAGCGACTGCACGGTGTTCAAGAGCGATGGAATTCGTTGAACCTCATCGATGAAGATAGTTTTTGATTCTCGAATCTCGCGTCTGAGCAGGCCGGCATCCGTCAGGTGTGCGAGATAGACCTGCTGATCTGCCAGATCGATCTCGAGGTCGGGCGCGAGGCCACGAACGAGAGTGGATTTTCCAGTCTGCCGAGCTCCCAACAGTAGAATCGACTTTTCGGACTGTTTGAGTTCAGTACCAATGAGCCGCTCGATCATCATGTGTTCATTTTACGTCGTAATTGGAACAGGTGCAACCCAGCAACCCGGAAGATCTGAGAAGTCATTGGGTGCGGTGCGTTATCGGCTCCAGTAAAACCCCTCCATCGAAAGGGATCCGAACCATGAAAACTCGAAACCGGCTCTCTATCGCTCTGGTCCTCATGACTTTGCCCGCACTGGCCTCTGCGGCGGTTAGACTCAAGCGCAGCAAATTCAGTCCCTGGGCGAAGAGTTCCGTTCGGCGATCAAGAAGCCGCATCGCCACTATGTCGGCGGATCTCTGAAGGAGTTCGGAGATTATCTGAAAGGCCTGGGCCTTCGGCTCGAAGTGGGAAGTCGTGTCACGGACGAGCAGATCCGGTCGCGGCACGCGCTGATCGAAGCGTGCTTTAATGCCATCCAGAGAGACTTCCCGGTGTCGCAGTTTCCCAAGGCCGATCTTTCTCGAATCCAGAAGGTCATTCTGACCAATGAGGCATCCGATGGCATTGCGGTCATCATCTGGGCCCATACCAATCCCAGTCGGATCGAATTGGGTGGGTCGGCAACGACTCAGGGCTGTTACAACGGCGTTTACAGCGAGCTGATCGGCGACTAATCGCTCCACAGAGGAATCACAGGGAGTCAAGTTCTTGCCGCAGGCTTCCGATGAGCAGGAGATGAAGCGGCGAGCAGGATTTCTAAGACCGAGTTTGCCTCGGGTCGTGTCACTTCATTTTGTCGGAAGCGCACTCATCGCCTCTTTCAGCGCCGAAGCGGAGCGCGACCTGTGCCGATGTGATGGCGAGCTTTGCACGTGCCGGCTCAGTCACCCGAGAGACCCTGACAGCCGAAGAACGGGTGGGCGCTCAGCGCATCGAGGAGATCTTTACATCTCGCCAGGCACTGGATGGCGTTGATGAACTCGGCGAACTAAAGTCGGCTCTGAAGTCCGCACCGGCTCTCCTCGAAAAGGATCCTGAATCGGCAGTTCGCGCCGGAGTACTGCTGCTCTTCAATGGCACGCATCGAGATCTGGCGCTGGCCCGCCGGTTGATGAAATCTCCGCTCGATTTCAAGCAGGCTTCTTTATCCGAGTCTGAGCTTGCGATCATTGCAGAGCGCTTGCGCGCCTACGCACCCGGCAGGGAGAAATCGAGGCCTCGGCTTCGAGTTTCGAGACGAGCCCGTGGCGAACTTTCCGCAGTGGCTGAAGGCGAAAGTCGCTTCGGCAGAGGCAGACTATCTGGTTCGCGAGGGGCATGTCCTTCGCGCCGAAGTGGGCTCGATCGCTACGGTCGAAAAAGGCACGCGCAGGGTGGGCACTTCCGCTGATGGGGCTCATGAAATCGTGCTGCTCTTTCCGGATCAAAGTACTGTCCATTCGACCTCGTTCGTCTCGGCTGATGAGCTTCGGAAGTCGCTGCATGGTCGGGCCGAGATCGCTTCAGACAATGAGCTTCTGTACTTCGACACCAAGTGTGGCGCCTTTTCAGGGTCCTGCAGGATGTCGAAGGTCCTCGATGCCGGCAACATCAATGTCATCGCACCGGAGCGAAGCGCGACCACTTTCGTGGATCGCTCGTCGAGTCCGCTTCGCGCGTTGCTCGAGGGAGTCTTGAAACGGGAGGATTACGAGACTCTCGGCAAGGGCCTCGAAAGTGCCCGAAAGCGATCGCGGGCCGTTGGCTCGGCCTCAGCCACGCGGAGGAGCGATGGAGTGGGTGGAGGAGCTGTGAGAGCGGGCGCCAAATCTGCATCACCCGCGCGATGCATTTCCGCGGCGCCTGAAGACGGGCAAAAATCACGTTCGCAGATCCTGGAAGCCCCCGCCCAAGAGCAGCCCGGGGCCCCCATCTCGTCGGCCCATCGGGGGATCTGTCCAAAGAACTCGGGCTAAGTACACTTCCTCCGCTACCAAACTTCGGTTTTAAGCGTCGGGATCATCCCAAACTCACGACCATTTCTAGTCACGACCGTCAGCCGGTGCTGATGAGCAATTGCCGCAATCATGAGATCGTTTGAGCCTACCGTTAGCCCTGCGGGTTCGAGCAATGCCCGTAACGATCCGTAGTGATCAGCGGAGGCGTCATCAAACGGAAGACTGGATAGCTGAGAGAAAAAAACTTCCAGCCGGCGCTCATTCTCAGTGCGTAGCTGACTTTTCTTTACGCCGTAAAACAGCTCAGCTTTCACTACTGAGCAGATCACCACATCGCCTTTCTTCATGGCGATCAGTTTTTGCCTGAGCTTCGGCTCTTTTCCGTTAATGATACCGATGCAGATGTTCGTATCCAGGATGTACTTCATAGCTCATCAAGTACCTTGCGTTTTTGAAGCGGCAGATCCGTAACTTCTGGGAAGTCCGTGGGGCTGGACTCCATCATCGTTAAAAATTCAGCACTCCACTCGTCTGGCTCAATTCTGTTTTTTACCGCTTCGAGTACAAACGCCGAGACACTCCTTCCCTCACGTTTGGCCTCTTCTTTGATTTTTTCCTCTAGATCGTCCGGTACATAAACGTTGAGTTGACCCATAGTCTATCATCTCCTATAGACAAGCATACTTGCCAAGTATCAGACTGTCAAGCCGGCATGCTCTCAGACGCGGTCCCTGACCACCCGGGCTCCATCAAGAGGACAGCCTGAGTTAGTCACCCCGTAAGCAAGTGATTTCGGGGTGGGCTCGGCGTGCCAGACGGCCTTCGAACAATTAAGCCCATTCGCACGCCGCTCGCGGCGCCTGAAGACGGGCTAAAGTCACGTTCGCAGATCCTGGAAGCCCCCGCCCAAGAGCAGTCCGGGGCCCCGCCGGCTCCAGGAGAGGGGCTTTGAAAAGACTATCCTCGATCACACTTTCGGGTGATCGCATCAGTTCCCGTTTGGATCAAATCTGGGGGTACGCTGCCGGAATCAGTCGACCACTGGGAGATTCGAGTTGGAGACTGCAGGCGCAGTTGATCCGAGGTCGAAACACCGCTTCGGGAGCGGAAGAGCTTCCGAGTTCGATCTATTTGCCGAGTGACTACACTTACTGGAGAGAAACGTTTTCGGTGAGAGTTGTGGGGACAGATCGTCGATGAGATCGAGGCGATCGACCAGATGCGGTCTGGGCTGGCGGCGGGAATCGTCGCACTCGATCAAAGTGACATCACCGAGAAGACGTTTGAAGCCGTCTGCAAGCCCGCTGGAATGCGTCTTCAGCAGTTTGCAGTCAAAAACGGACTTCGTGCCTCGCAGCAGTCCGTGAAGAATCGGAACCCGAAAAACGCCCTCGATCCGAAATGGAAAGACGACTACCGACGTTTCGAGAAAGACTCATCGCTTCGAGCCGTCACTCGGTCGGACGGAACCTACCTGCGGCGAATCCAGGTCGAGGCGGCGTGCCTGAAGTGCCACGGCCAAACGAACGATCGGCCCGTCTTCGTCGTTCAGAAGTACCCTGAGGATCGCGCCCACGGGTTTCGCGTTGGTCAGTTGCGGGGCCTGTACGTCATCGAAGCCCTGGCGAGGTGAATGCTGGGGCCTCACGCAGCCCATGACTCGGGTTCAGGCCTCATCGAGCTGAAGTGATCAGCGGGAACCCAGCCGGTCTGCAGCGTGAATCCGTGTTGCGCCCAAGCGTGCTTGCCGCCTCTCAGAATGTAAACGTCACCAAAGCCCGCGGCCTCAAGAAGGCGCGCCCACTGAAACGGAAGCGGATCGCTCCGATCCTGACCGTAGATGACCGCCTCGGGTGATGGATACTGAACCAGTGCTGCGATTCGATCGGCCGCGATTGGAAGCGGCGGCAGGCGGATGGCCCGAGGAAGATGTCCTTCGTTGAACTGCTCGACCGATCCGACTTCAAAAATCACCGGACGGTCCGGAGCCGGTATCGCAAACCACGAGTCAATGAATCGAAGCTGCTTGTCGAGAAGCTGCTGGCACGTGATTTCGCGGATCATGTCGATGACGCTGCAGGCGCCGCGCCGAGCCGGCGCACGATCTCATCATGGGCCGGCAGAGAGAGGCCGAGACGCCGGGCCTGCTCCAGAAGCCAGCCATTGAGCCACGGCAGCTCGAGCGGGCGGCCCGCCTCGAGGTCCTGCAGCATCGAGTTACGGTTGGTGGCCGTCTGTTCGCAGGTCAGCAGAAGATCCTTCCACGCACCTTCATGCGAAAGGCCACTGAGCCCGAGCGCTTCGAAGACCTGAAGTGCCTCGTCCTGGAGCACTCGTGCCCGCTGCTGGAGCTCTGCCGAAGCGAGCAGGGCGCCATTGGGCGCGCGCTCGAGGGCAAGGAGCGGATTCAGGGCAACGCTCGTGAGCGCCTTCTTCCACTCCACGATCGAGTTCGAGGCATCATTCTCCTGCAGTTCGACGGTAAATCCTGCCTGATTCAAAATCTGCTGAAGCACATGAACCCGCCCGCCAGCCTCTGTGGCCAATGTGATCCGGCGCGGAGGAGGAGTCTCTAACAGTTCGCGCCCCTCCCAACGCGCTCCGAACCACGCGACAGCTCGGCAGAGGGGAATGTTCAGATCGGCGGCAACCAGTCGGTCCGTAATGCCGAGTCCATTCTGGGGGGCGATGAGGAGCGACATTTCGCGTACTTCGGGCGAAGTCTGCTTCAGCATCGGCCCCAGCACGGATTCGATCAGTCCATCCACCTGCGAGGCCTTGCAGGTCAGCCAGAGCAGCGTCGGACGCTCGAGGTGTTCGGGGGCTTCGGGCTGCCAGAGCGCCGCAAATTCCGGACTTCGTGGCGCGCGGGGTCCGACCAGACGAACGGGGGCGCGATTCTGGAGATGGCGGGCGAGGGTGCAGCCGAGCGTACCGGGGCCGAGGATCAGGGTTTCCACGCCTGACCCTTAACCCGATTTGGAGGCGGTATCCGCAGGATTCTGCTCCACCACCTGCTCCATCGGAAGAGGGAGGCTATGAGGCTCCTTCCACTCTCGAAGTTCAGCCACGCGGTGTGCAGGCTTTCCTTCGAGTCGTTCCTCGGGCCGGGCTGGTCGAATCCAGACGAAAGGCGTCCGCCCGTAAGGCTTCGTGCATTCCAGGTCCTTGAAGCCCGGCGACCAGGTGCCGCTGTTGAGCAGTTCGACGCCGTCGACCATGCGATGCGCCTCGTAATGTGTATGACCGTGGACAACTCGCGAAACCTTGGCCAGCCGGCTGCTGACCGCCACACTTCGCGATGGAGCCTGGACCACCTCTTCGTCGAGCTTGCTGGTGATCGATTGCGCATAAAACACGAAGAACGGCATGGTGCCCGCGATCGGAACGAGGATCCAGAACATCGAAATGTCGGCGACGAGTTTGAAGAGCGAGACCATCTGGAAGCTCACCAGCAGGATCAGCAGGAAGAGCAGCGCGCGATCGACCCAGAGCTCCTGCATGATCTTGATCGGATTGAAGTGCGCGGGATGCACGTGGATTTCCTTCAGCGCCCGGACGGTGCGCGGAGAGGCGTTGGATTTCTGCGCGATCTCGGCGATGCGCCTTTCGACCGTCAGAGGATCCTTCACTGCGGGCAGGAATCCTTCGAGCAGCGAATGGAAGAGCGTGACGAGCGCGCTCCAAAACCAGGTCAGGATGATTCCCGGCTGAACTCGAATCAGGTACTTGAAGAAAAACCGAACGTAGTCCTTGAAGCCCATGATGTATTGCGAGGATACATGCGGATTCAGCATTCCCATGCCGTTCAGGATGAGCTTGTTGGCAATGTCGCCGAACGGCATGCGCACGACGATCTTTCGTCCCTTTTTGATCAGCGGATGCACCGGATTCGAGCAGAGAGAGTAGGAATCGTACTGATTTCCATGTTCGAATAGCGTGTCCTGGTTGCTGATGTAGAACCACTCGCAAAATCTCACGTGGCTTCGCTGCGACTCCGGAAGGTTCAGCGCCTCGACGATGGCTTTCTGGACGCCCGGCCAATGAAGCTCGATATCATGGTTGCCAATGATGAAGACCACCCGATGTCCCTTGAGAACGAATTCGCGAAGCGCTGCGACCCATCCTTGATGGTCTTGAAGAATCACCTCCATCTTGAAGCGGCTCTTGGATTCCTCGGCATTGAGGCCTCGCGCCTTCTCCAACCAGTGCAGGTTGAACTGCTTGGGATCGTCAGGAAGGCGAGTCACCGAGTCGAAGTCGAAGATGTCGCCGTTGAGGATGAGTTCAATCTTTTCGTCAGGATTGCGGTCGGCCTCCGAGAGCTGCTCGATATGGTCGAGGAAGACCTTGAACGTCGCATCGACGAAGAACTTTCGTGACTTGTAGAGCTTCCAGAGCGGCTTCTTGGGATTCGCCGGCTCGGCCTCGGTCAGGTGCAGGTCGCTGATGCTGAAGGTATGTCTGGCGCGCCTGAAATCGTTTTTCATGACCGACCCGCCCGACGCGGGGCCTCCACTGTATTAGTGTAGCCGCTCTCCGCCCAAGGGAGCGTTCATTTTATGAATGGCAATGATAACGAGCGTTTAAACAAGAAACAGCCGTCGCCCGTTGTGGCCGGAAAAGCTTAATGCTAGCCCAGTGTTATGCGCACCTACCTGAATCTCCTGGAGCACGTCCTGAAGCATGGCACCCGGAAGGAAGATCGGACCGGAACAGGCACGCTGAGCGTGTTCGGCTACCAGATGCGCTACGACCTCTCGGAAGGCTTTCCGCTGGTGACGACCAAGAAGGTGCACCTGCGCTCGATCATCCACGAGCTGCTCTGGTTCCTGAAGGGCGACACGAACATCCGCTACCTCAAAGAAAACGGCGTCTCGATCTGGGACGAGTGGGCGGACTCCGAGGGAAATCTGGGTCCGGTCTATGGGTCGCAGTGGCGCTCCTGGCGCGGTGCGGAGGGCGTCGTCGTCGACCAGATCACGCAGGTGGTGGAGCAGATCCGGAAGAATCCGGATTCGCGCCGGCTCATCGTCAGTGCGTGGAACGTGGCCGAGATTCCCAACATGAAGTTGCCTCCCTGCCACGCGTTCTTTCAATTCTACGTGGCTGACGGAAAGCTTTCGTGCCAGCTCTACCAGCGCTCGGCCGACCTGTTCCTCGGCGTGCCGTTCAATATCGCCAGCTATGCACTCCTGACGATGATGATGGCGCAGGTCACTGGCCTTCAGCCCGGAGAATTCGTGCACACGCTGGGCGATGCGCACTTGTACCTCAACCACCTCGAGCAGACCCGTGAGCAGCTCTCGCGCGAACCGCGCCCGCTTCCGAAGATGAAGATCAATCCGGACGTGAAGTCGATCTTCGATTTCAAGTTCGAGGACTTCGAGCTCGTCGGCTACGATCCTCATCCTGCCATCAAGGCGCCGGTGGCCGTGTGATGATCATTTCAGCATTTGGGGCAATGGCCCAGAACCGCGTCATCGGCAAGGACAACGACCTCGTCTGGGACCTTCCGGCCGACCTGCAGCGTTTCAAGCGCATGACCTCGGGGCATCCGGTGATCATGGGTCGCCGCACATATGAGTCCATGGGCAAGCCGCTGCCGAATCGCGACAACCTCGTCGTGACCCGGCAGAAAGGCTACTCGGTTCGGGGCTGCTTTGTATTTCCGACGGTCGAGGCGGCGCTCGAGTGGTGCCGGAAGGGCGAGGCCGAGGGACGCCAAGGCTTCGAGGAAGTCTTCGTCATCGGCGGGGGAGAGATCTGGAAGGCCTCGTGGAGTCTTCTCGACCGGCTGTACCTGACGATCATCCACCGCGACTTCGAGGGCGATGCCTTTTTTCCGGAGTTTGACTGGAAGGAGTGGCGCGAAAGTTTTCGCGAGGACCATTCCGATCCGATGCCGTATACTTACTATACGCTCGAACGCATCTCGCGCGGCTAAAGGAAGCTCATGAAAAAGATTCGACTCAAGGCGAAGCACGACCGGCGCTTCCGAACCGGACATCCCTGGGCGTATTCCAATGAACTGCAGGACTCCCCGAAGGGCATCGAACCCGGAGAGGCGCTCGAGCTGCTGGATCCGGCCGGCAAGTTCATGGCCTGGGGTTATGGCAATCCGGCATCGCTGATTACTTTCCGCGCGGTATCGCGCGAGGAAACCGAGCAGGATGCGATGGCTCCGGCAGGAGTCGCGCGCCGGCTCGAGGCTGCCTGGAAACTGCGTCATGCGCTCGGATTCGAGAAGGTCAGCCATCGCCTGTGTTTTGGCGAGGCGGATCGCCTTCCGGGTCTCATTGTCGATCGGTACGTCCAGGCGGACCACTCGACCGTGCTCGTCGTGCAGGCGCAGACCGCCGGAGCGGATCGCTGGACACGCGACTTTGAAAGTGTGCTGGCAGAGTGGCGCAAGCTCCACCGTGACGGCTGGGTCGATCGTGCGATTGTCATCATCAAGAATGATTCGTCGTCGCGAAAGATTGAAGGCCTGCAGCAGGACGCAGCCAAGATTCTCGGCGATGCCCATGGGCGCGACCTGCACCATGCGCGGATTCTCGTGCGTTCGGCCGATCTCGCGAACCCCGCTCCGCTGGAATTCTCGGCCGATCTGATGGGGGGCCAGAAGACGGGCTTTTTCCTGGATCAGTGGGCGAACATCCAGCTGACGCTTGAGCGCCTCGAAAACTGGCCCACGGTGACCGGAAGGAAGAAGATTCGAATTCTTGATCTCTGCTGCTACGTCGGCCAGTGGAGTGCTCAGCTCGCGCGCTACTTTTCGAAGCGTGGAATCTCGGTCGAGGTCACGCTGGTGGACGCGTCCAAGGCGGCACTCCAGCAGGCGGAGAAGAATGCGCGCGCTGCCGGCGCCACGAAAGTGGAGCTCGTCGAAGGCGATGTACTTCATGACCTGGGCGGGCTCGCGGACAAGGGGTTTGATCTCGTGATCTCGGATCCTCCCGCCCTCATCAAAGGTCGCAAGGACATTCCGGTTGGCACGCATGCCTACCTGCAGCTGCACACGCAGGCCGCTCGCCTCGTTGCCGAACAGGGCACCTGGGTGGCGTGCTCGTGCTCGGGGCTGCTTATTGAGGACTCCTTTGGCGAGACCCTGGCCAAGGCCGCACGCCGCCAGAATCGCTCGATTTCGTGGATCGCGCGCGGCGGACAGGCGCCCGATCACCCGGTGCTCGCCGATTTTCCGGAAGGCCGGTACCTGAAGTGCTGGGTCGGCATCGCTCACTGACTCGGGTGTTGCGTTGTCCCGCTCCTCGCATTAGTTCAGCGCCATGAAACGACTTTGGTCCGTTCTTGTGTTGGCAGGAATTCTCGGGGGGCTGAGCGCCCCTGCCGAAGCCGAGACGGGGCGTTGGGTCGAGGTCGTGCACCTTCGGCAGATTCAGTGTGCCCGCGACGACTGGCAGGGAGAGGAAGTGCGCTACCTTCAGATGGCGGCACTCGTTCGAGACTCTGGTGTCGCCGCCGGCACGGTTCATCACCAGATCCTTCGTTGGGATTCGCGCCGGGGCCCCGCTCTGGAGGGGGCCGACCTTTGCGAGGACCTTTCTCGAGCGTTTCGAGAGGGCAAGGGTCTGAGGGTTCAGGCCGACTCTGATGGCTGGATCCAGTCACTTCCTGTGCATGCACTGACCTGTGCTGAAGGTTGCTGACGGTGAGGCGGTTCTAAAAGATCCTTCCCGCATGAAGCTCGGAGAGGAAGTCCGCCACGGGAAGGACTTCAAAATCATCGAACGTCAGGCGTTCGCTTCCGGTGTAGACGCCGATCATGCGCTTTATGCGAGCCTTTTTGGATGCCGCAAGGTCGCGAAGCGGCTTTTCCCACTCGCGTCGCCACTTTTTTGAAAGCTTGAACTCGAGCCCCACGATCTCAGAAGATCGAGAGGACAATGCCTTTTGAGTTTCGACGATCAGGTCGATTTCGAGCTCGCTTGGAAGGGCGTAGTAGAACAGACGCCGCTGCCGGAGCGAGTACAGGTTGTAGGAGCGCACTTCGTGAATCAGCCAAGTCTCGAGCGCCTTGCTGAGCCACGCTGAATCGACCGAATCGCGGAGCAGGCCGGCCGCTGCACGCGCCACACCGGGATCGAACCAGTAGAACTTGGGATGAGCGGATTCACGGGCCTTGATGCGGGGGCGCCACGCCGGAAGCCGGAAGCCGACGAGCGTGTCCTCCAGGATGAGGAACCACTTATCCAGGGTCACCCGCTTGGAGCCGCAGTCTCTCGAGAGGGCCTCGATGTTCAGCACTTCGCCATTGGCAAGCCCAGCCACCTCGAGAAACCGAATGAAGGGTTCGATCTGCCGAATGAGGCCCTCCTCCTGGATCTCCTCCTTGAGGTAGGTGTAGAAGTACGACTGAAGGAAATCCGCAGGGTCGTCAGATAAGACGGAGAGCGGCAGTCCGCCCCATTCGAGCGCCCTGGTGAGGTTGAACGGAGAAACAGGCCACTCGGCACTGGCGAAGGGTGACATTTCGCGCGTGACAGCGCGACCTGCAAGCAGGTTGGCACCCGAGCGCTTCAGCTTTCTGGCCGAGCTTCCAGTCAGGACGAACCTCAGGCGCTTTTCTTCGATCAGTCGATGGACTTCGTCGAGAAGGGCCGGCAGCTTTTGGATCTCGTCGATGATGACGGTGGTTCCCGGTGGCTGTTTTCCGATCCGGGCCTCGAGCAGCGACGGATTACGAGACAGGCTCAAGAAGGTTTCAGAGTGGAGCAGATCGAATCGAAGGGCGGTCGGAAAGGTGGCCTTGAGCCAGGTGGTCTTTCCGACCCCGCGCGGGCCGAGCAAAAAGAAGGTGCCCTTGGGGGGTTGAAGCAGGCGGGTGGCCATGGTCTTCATTTTGTTCCCGTCAGTATAGAAATGCAATGCAAATCTCTACTGATGGGTCTACCCCTCATGGGGGTCCAAAAGAAGCACGCGATACCGGTTGGATTTTCGCCACGACTACCTCAGACTGGGCGGATGCTGCTTCTCCGCGTTCGGTTTACCGTGGCTCTGGGCCTTGCCGTCACCGGCTTCGCATCGACCTTCGCAACCACGGCTCGGGCCGTCACGCCGGGGCTGTCGGGCACGCTGAGCGTCGTTCCGGGCCTCGGCCAGGTGGTGAACGGAAAACCCCTCGAGGGACTGGGGTGGCTGCTCACCGTGGGCGGGCTCTATGGTTCCGGCAATTCGCGGCTTGCCCAGATCGGCTTCGATCTGTGGATGTACAACATGTACGACGCCTATCGCGATGCGAGGCCTCCGGCGGCGGCGAACCACAACGTCTTTCAGAACTATTTTGCCTTCCTGAACCCTCTGAATCTCGTGGATCCGATCGGTGCCCCGATCGTGGCCTTCGGTGCGGCATCGAACGGTGCGAGCGGCTATCCGGCTCTCCGAGATCCAGGCGCCATCGCGATGTACGGTTTTGTTGGGCTCGGCGAGGAGGGGCTGTACCGGGGATTTCTTTTTCCGTCGCTCAGTCAGATGACCTCGTCGAAGTGGGCCGGCGCGATTCTTTCGTCGGCCATTTTCTCGGTGGCTCACGCCACCGGGGGCAGCTCGAATCTTCAGGCCTCGCCGCTGGCCCAGCGCTTCATCGGGGGGCTGTTTTTCTGCTGGCAGGTCGACCGAAATCGCTACGACTTGAGAAAGAGCATCTTCGCTCATGCCTGGTACGACATCCTGGTTGATGACGGCGGCATGATTCGGGGCCTGAAGCTCGAGATTCCGCTACCTTGAGGTCTTAAGTGGCTGAAATAACTCAGTCTTTTTCCATCGACAAACCGGATTAAAAAACTCAATAATTGAGGGTGATGTGTCGATGAGGTGACTATGCAGCACGTTCGTGTTTGGGCGGTGTCAGTCCTGCTGGCCTCTTCGCTGGCAACCGGGTTTTCTTGCAAGTCGCAGGATGCGGGCTCTGGTGGATCTTCCTCTCCGCCAATTGGTGGCGGTGGCGGTGGCGGTGGGGGTACGACCTGCTCCGGTTCCGGAACGACTCCAGCGAGCCTTGCAGCTGCTTATGCGGCACTTCCTGAGTCTCGTCCCTGCTGGGAGTGGCTCGACGCCCAGGCCGACTCGCTTCCTCGAAATAAGCCGTCCTTCTGGAAAACGATTTACTTTGACACCTTTCGTTTCCAAGAGGAGGGGCAGCCTCCTTCCGATCATACGGTTGAGACAGGTCAATATCAGGACGAGCTCCTCCAGCAGTACGATTGGATCAGCCTGGCTCCGGCTCCACCCATCGCGCCGCCGTGGGCTCATACCACTTGGCCACACGACGAGATCGAATGGCCGTTCTCAGGTGGTTACGAGGAGGTCGGTGATCTGGATGAGAAGCTGCGAGGAATTGCCACCTCCATTCTTCTGGCGAGATCCAAGGGAGTCGCCACCCGCGTCAGTATCATGCTGCCCACGGGCTGGAATGCCGGAATCACGATCACCAACGAACAGGGTTTCCGTGACTTCGTTGACGACACGGTCGTGCCGCAGCTCACGGCTTTTGCGAAAATGGCGGAGCGTACGAATTCCGAATACATGGGAATTCTCAGCATTGAGGCCCAGGGGCTCGTGGAGGCTTTCCATGCACTGGACTCGCTGACAGACGGAAAGAAATTCGAGCTTGTTCAGTACTACTTGGACGCGGCAGCCCAGGCGATCAGTGAAAACTTCACGGGAACATCCGTTTCCGCGGGAATGGTCAACTATGCTTCGAGCGCCATCGACTGGAGTCGGCTTGATCTCTCGGGTTTCGATGAAATCGGCCTCACGATGAGCGTGCCTTGTTTCGGCGACCCATCGCCTACTGCATGTGAATCCAAAGGGACTCTGTCCTGCTAATTCCAAAGCGACTTTGTCCGTGTGACCTATCGGACTAGGCCGCCTTGAGGTTGAGGCGACGGGTACTGCCGATGTCATCGAGGCCCACTCGACGGCCTGAATAGAACGCCTCGGTGCGC
>CAMAQA010000031.1 GCA_945860415.1 Bacteriovorax stolpii | reverse complement strand
CATCAGTGACGCGCTCACGAAACGCAACACAACCGTCGAGGCGCTCATCTGCCGACCCGATCGTCCTGAAAAAACGAGTTTCGAAGTGCCGCTCGAAAAGCTTCGCGGACCCCTGGGGCTTCGCGGGGGATGGCTTGCCACGGGCAGTGGAGCTCCCACTCCGAAAAAGCCCGGCACCGGACCGGTTCCCCGAAAAAAAGACTCAGCCGGCCCCCCGAAGGGAGCCGGCCGAAAAGGCAGGCCGGAAAAGGCGGGAAGATACAAGAAAGGTCGTTAAGACGTGCGAGGTGCTCCCCAATTTGACCCGATACGTACCGCGACACCGGCACCTCGACGCACCCTCTTGCTTGTGCAGCAGATGTGCCAGCACCGGGCGACATGAATCGCGTTTGAGCAATGACTGAACTCCCGCACCAGGAGCGGAAGAGCAGGAATGGCACTGCCCCCAGACGAAAAGTTGACGCCAATTCCACCTTCCTCTGTTCGGCAGTGCGCCTGCAGACTGCACGATGCTTCGTGCAACTCGAGGTGATAGCCTCAATGCATGTTCATCAAGTTCCGCAATCAATTCCGGATCGGCGCCCTCGGCCTGTTGCTGCTGGCGGGTCATGCCTCGCAAATGGAGACAGCCCTGGCAGCTGCACCGGTCTCCTCGAAAGTTGCAAAGAAAAGACGACCACTCCTTTCACTTCCTGAAAACTTGCCGTCAGCCGGCAGGCTCCGAATCCAGATGGATTACTCCGGCGCCTCTTGGGATTGGAACCACGATGGGCATCGGATTCCGGAACTGCTTGCCCGGGCCATCCAGCGAGGCTTGTACCGTGTCAGTGCCGCCGGAACACTGGAGCGAGACCTGGTGGAATCTGAACTGGCCTCCACTGATGGACGACTCTGGACTTTTCGGTTTCGAGAGGATGTGAAGTGGAGCGATGGCACCCCGTTTACAGCGGAACATGCTGCTTCCGGCCTGCTTCGTGCCGCCGAACCGATCTCACAGGACCCTCCCGAGGCCGTGAAGCGGATAGAAGGATACGCGGCGATTCGCTCCATGTCGGCCGCGGACCTTGCAGGAGTGTCGGTGGAATCCAGCCACGTCATCAAGGTCCGTCTCGCCGAGCCTGATCCCGAGTTTCCGCTCAAGCTTCTGGATCCACGGACCTTCCCGGCACGTCCGGACCTGGTGCAGAAGCATCGCGATTACGGATTCAACATCGCCCACACGGCGTTTCTCGGACGATGGATGGTCACGGAGTCCAATCCGACCCTGCGTGTGAAGCTTCGACCCAATCCGGAGTATCGTGGGTACTCTCGCGCCAGCTTTCGCGAGCTCGAGCTGTGGATCATTCCAGGGGCCCAGTCGGCAGGCGAGCTCTACTCGCGAAATCATCTCGATGTCCTCCTTGGACCGATTCAGAATGTTCGTGCCGATGGGGTATTCACCAGTGATCGCCCGAGCCTGGTGTCGCTGCGGCGCACGCACGGCTTCGAAGCGCGATGCTCCATCGACTGCATGACCGCCTTGTCCAAAGGCATCGATCGATCCAGATTTGATCGCTTCAGGCCGGCTGATTCGTGGGTTCCTCCAGAGCTCTGGAAATTGCAGCAACTCGGGCCATACCCCGCTGAAGCGGCGAATGCGCTGGAAGTGAAGGCCCCCTCCACCCTTCGCCTTTCTGGCGCGCGGACAATTCGGATTGGAATTTCCTCGGAGCTGGCTCCAGCAGACCTCCAGCTCCTGAAACCAGTTGCCGAGTCTCTCTCGAAGTCGTTTGAAAGAAACTGGAGAGTGGCCACCAGCGTCCGGGTTCTCAGCGAATCCGATCTCGACAGCGCAGACCTGATCCTCCAGCTGACCGAAGCTCACGACGGAGCGCTCGATTCCTTCCTCTCGCGCGTTCAGGGAAGACCGTCCGCAGCACGCTGGAAGGCCTGGTCGGCTCATGCACCTCGATCACGCGAGCGAGTCCAGGAATTCATCGAGATCACCCGTCGAGATGTCATCAACTCGGGGCAGATCATCCCCCTGGGCTGGGGGATTCATTTTCGCAGGATGAAGCCCAATGTTCGAGAGTTTCCGCTGGCACTCGAATTCGAGTCTGCAGCGCTCGCGAGCACGAGGCCTTAGGCGGACTGCGCCGATCGGCGACGCAGCAGGACACCGGAAAATCCGTCGCCTCGAGGTTCGAGGTGCGGAGAAAGCGACCACTCGCGCACTTTTTCAAACTCTTCCAGGCGGGCGTGGTGGACTGCCGACTCCAGCTCGTCAGATCGGAGCACCGAGCAAACGGTGAACATCAGCAGGCCCCCGGGACGCACCTTTGTCGCCGCCTCTCGAAGCAGTTCGGCCTGCTCGCGCTGCAGCGAAACCAGGGTCTTTTCATCCTTGATCCATCGGATCTCCGGATGACGCCTCAGGAGCCCGCTTCCGGTGCAGGGCGCATCGACCCACACGGCATCCTGCAAGGGCAGGCTCTCGATATTCTTTCGATCCAGGACTTCGATCCGGCCTGGTCCGATGCGTCCACGATTGATCCGCTCGGAGGTCTGCAACAGCAGCTCGAAACGCGCTCGTGAATTCGGAGTATCGGCTTGGCGGTCCGTGGCCAGAACTTTCCAGCCATTCCACGCCAGCCCCGAACTCTTTCCGCCTGGCGCTGCGCACAGGTCGAGGACACCAAGCCCGTCCAGGCCTCCAAAAATTCGTTTTGCTTCCTCAGTGAATTCATCAATCAGCAACTGGCTGGAGATGTCCTGAACGAAGAGCCCACCCGCAGAGTATTCTGCCGTATCCTGAACAGGTCGCCAGCTGTCGAGGTTCCAGGAGTCCTCGAGCGGTCCCTGCAGCGCACCCTCGATGGGCTGGCGAGAACGAATCCAGAACGAGGGTCGCTCCAGCGAGGCTACCGCGAAGGACTTCGCCCACTCGCGACCATGATCGCGGACAATCCTGCGCCAGATCCATTCCGGAAGGCTTGCCCACTGTGCCTGCGCGGACTCGGTAGAGGAGTCGGGCCACTCAATCGTGCGCCAGCTCTCGACGTGATCCGAAATCCGCCGTAGCAGCGCATTCACGAACTTCGCCGCAGCCTCTCCCTCCTTGCCTCTCACCCAGTCCACGGTTTCGGAGACGATCCAGGCCTGTGGAACGCTGGGCTGATTCAGAAGCTGGTAGGCTGCAATCAGCAGCGCCTTGCGCAGGCCTCCGCTGGGCCTTTTCTTGAGCGAGAGCTGATCGATGATCCAGTCGAGACGCCCCTTGCAGCGCAGCGCCCCCGCGACGACCTCATGAACCCACGCGCGCTGCGCAGGCGGTACATCCCCCAGGGCCTCATCCAGCATCCGCTGATTGGACAAAACCTGCGTGAGTGCATGCATCGCCCAACGACGCTGTTCAGTCTTCTTCTCCAAGTTTTCCGACATGGTGCGGGAGGTCTACCTCAGGCTCCCCAGGGAAGCAGCCAGTAAATGCCCGGCTCGAGCTGGAGCGAAGGCCGAGGCAGATCGAGCACCCTCTGGATCACCAGACCCAGGCCTGAAGCTGCATGAGCTCGGCCTTCCGCTTCCGAGTCATCGCCATCCTCGCTGAGCAGCCATTCCAGCAGGCGCCTGCGCGCCTTCTCGGGATAGACCACCTTGGGCTTCCCCTCGATTTTTGCCTGTCTCGCAGCATCATCGATGGCATCCTGTAGCGATCCCAGCTCATCGACCAGCTTTGCCTGCTTCGCCTGCGCTCCCGAAAAGATTCGACCATCCGCAACTGCGTCCACTTCCGTCTGCGTCAGCTTTCGACCCTCCGCGACGGCAGCCTTGAATTGCGCCAGGGTGTCATTGATCATTCCTTGCAACAGCTCTCGCTCTTCAGCCGTCATGGGACGATACTCGGCGCCAGCATCCTTGAACTTGCCGGTCTTGAGCGAGTACCGCGTGATCTTGGCCCAGTCATAGAGCTTCTCCAGATTCGTGAATTGCATGATCACGCCAATCGATCCGGTGATGGTGCCCGGGTTGGCGTAGACCTTCTTGCTTCCAGCCGCGATGTAATACGCGCCACTTGCGGCCACGCTGGACATCGAGACGACCAGGGGCTTTGGAAATTTCTTCACGGCCTGATGGATTTCCTGCGACGGAGCGACCGCACCGCCGGGCGAGTTCATTCGAATCACCACGGCCTTGATGCTCGAATCCTCCTCGAACTGTGTCAGCTGCTTAAGGATCTTCTTCGATTCGAGAATCACTCCATTCAGCTCGACCACGCCGACGTGATCACGGGAAGTTGCGATCGCACTGCGGCCCGACCCTGAAAAAGAGCCTCGGAACAGGAACTTTCCGCTTACGAGCACGAAAACCAGAAAAAGCACGGCCGAAAGGCCTAGTATCCAGAAGAGCGGGTTTCGGCGCTTGCGCCTTCTGGGCTCGTGCGGAGGCGTGGTGGGCGGGATACCGAGATTCTGCGAAGGCTGGTCTTCCATTCCTCCGAGTTTCGCTCAAGCCGGCGGCTCCCGCAGCAGAAATTGAAGCGTCAAAAATGACAACGCCCCCCGAGGTTCCCCTCGGGAGGCGTCATCATTTTAGCGCAGGGCTAAAGGTCGACGATTAGTCTTCCTTCTTGCCGCCCAGAGCAGCCTTGAGCTTGTCGCCCAGGAGATCTCCCATGGAGGTCTTCTTGGAGCTTTCGCCCATGTACTTCTCGTAGTTGGCGCGTTCTTCCGAACGGCCAAGCTGCTTGATGGACAGGCCGATGCGGCGATCCTTCGGTTCGATCGAAAGGATCTCAGCGCGGACCTTGTCACCGACCTTGAGCACGTCAGACGGCTTCTCGATGCGATGATCGGCGATTTCGCTGACATAGATCAGGCCTTCGATGCCTTCTTCCAGCTCCACGAAGGCGCCGAAGTCGGTCAGCTTGGTGATCGAGCCGTCGATGGCGGTTCCGACCTTGTAACGCGTCTTGATGTTGTCCCAAGGATCGCGTTCCAGCTGCTTCACGCCGAGCGAGAACTTCTCGTTGGCCTTGTCGATGCCGAGAACGGTTGCGCGGATCTTGTCGCCCTTCTTGTACTTCTCCGACGGGTGGGCGAACTTCTTCGTCCAGGCCAGATCCGAGATGTGCACGAGGCCGTCGATGCCGAGGCCGATGTCGACGAACACGCCGAAGTCGGTGACCGACTTGACTTCGCCTTCCACCTGCGTGCCGACCGGGTGCTTGAGCTCGAGCTCATCCCACGGATTCGACTGCAGCTGCTTCAGGCCGAGGCTGATGCGCTTGTTCTTCGAATCGACTTCGAGAACCTTGCACTCGACTTCGTCGCCCACGTTGATGAGCTTCGAGGGGTGCTTGACGCGTTCGGTCCACGACATTTCGGAGACGTGGATCAGGCCTTCGATGCCGTCTTCCAGTTCCACAAATGCGCCGTAGTCCTTCAGGCTGACGACCTTGCCCTTGACGGTCATGCCGACAGGGAACTTGTATTCAGCTTCATCCCACGGATTTGCAGTGACCTGCTTGAGTCCGAGGCTGACGCGTTCCTTCTCGCGGTCGTACTTGAGGACCTTGACCTTGATTTCGTCGCCAACAGCGAACAGTTCGCTCGGGTGCTTGATGCGGCCCCAGCTCATGTCCGTGATGTGCAGCAGTCCATCCATGCCGCCGAGGTCGATGAACGCACCGTATTCGGTGATGTTCTTGACCACGCCGGTCACGATCATGCCTTCCTGGATGTTCGCCAGGGTTTCGGCACGCTGGAGCTCGCGCTCCTGCGACACGACTGCGCGGCGGGAGAGCACGATGTTGCCACGCTTCTTGTTGAACTTGATGATCTTGAACTTGAGGCGCTTGCCCAGGAACTTGTCCAGGTTCTTGACCGGCTTCGTGTCGATCTGGCTTCCGGGGAGGAATGCCTTCACGCCGATGTCAACCGAGAGACCACCCTTGACCTTGCCGATCACGGTGCCTTCAACGACCTGGTCCTTTTCGCAAGCTGCGGAAATTTCATCCCATGCGCGGATGATTTCGGCCTTGTCCTTCGAGAGGAGCATGAAGCCGTTTTCCATTTCCATGCGCTCGAGATAGACGGCGACCACGTCGCCGACGTTCACGTGCGCGACGCCCTGGGCGTCCTTGAATTCCTGGAGGGGCACAAGGCCTTCGCACTTGTAGCCGATGTCGACGGTGGCCCACTCCGGAGAGAGGCTGACGATGGTGCCGTCAACGACTTCGCCTTCCTTGATTTCCTGCTGCTGCTGCGATGCTTCGAACAGCTCGGCGAAGTCTTCTTCGCCGGAAGAAATCTTCTTCACGGACTCTTCGCCCGCGTAATCCGAAAATTCTTCCATCCACTTCTGGTTATTCAGAGGCTTCACTGACTTGCCGGCAGCCTCAGACCCGGCGGTTTGCTTACTGACCATTTTTTATTGATTGGCCTTTCTAGAGGGTGTTTCCCGCAGGCCGCAAAGCAGCCTGAAGCGTGAAATCACCCCAGGGGAAAATCCCCAAGCTTTTGAGGGTATAGGCTATTTTGAGCATTTCTGTCAACCAGTCAGACCGGGGCAAAAACCCCAACAATTCAGGCAGGCTGCGCCGCCCTTAGAAGGCCTGCCGGACGCGAAGGCAGCGATCGTAGATTTCGAGCGTCCGCTGAAGGCGAAGCGA
This sequence comes from Bacteriovorax stolpii, assembly GCA_945860415.1. GTDB lineage: Bacteria > Bdellovibrionota > UBA1018 > UBA1018 > UBA1018 > CAIOHW01. Next base: position 22,692 of record CAMAQA010000031.1, on the reverse strand, counting down.
GCGGTCGTAGTTCTTCACCACATGCTGCCTCGCGAGGCGACCCATTTCCGTCCGGAGCTCGGCATCGGCAACAAGGATCCTCAGCTTCCGTTGCAGATCGAAAGCGTCATCCGAGCGAAAGATCAGGCCATGCTCCTGGTTTCCTACCACCTCTCGGGCGCTGCCAGCGTCCGAGAGAACGACAGGGCACTCCATAGCCATCGCCTCGAGTGCCACGAGCCCGAGGCTCTCGCGACGCGCAGGCATGACGAAAACATCGAAGCCCTGCATCGTCTCGGCAATATGGTCGTCGTAATCCTCAAAAACCACATGGTCCTCGATCCGGAACTGACGCACGATCTCCTGCAGCTGCTGGAGGTAGGGCGTCCCGGTCTTCCTTGCTTCTTCTCCGACCAGCACGAACTTGAGGGGCGGACCATCGGCCCTGCCGGTGAAGCTGTCCTTGAGCAGTCCGGCGGCCGCCTTGAGGAAGATCTCCTGGCCCTTCTCCGGATGGATTCTTCCGACCGTGCCGATCACCACCGTTCGCTCATCGGCTTTCCATGATTGCCTGCGGGAAGCGGCATTCACGAGGGCTGGATCGAAACGAGAGCAGTCCAGGCCCGGATTCACCACGCGAACCCGCCGTTCCTTGATGGGATGAGTTTCCACCACGTTCTGCTTCAGCGCTTCGCCGGTCACCAGAAGCGAATCCAGCCTTCCGTAAATGAGGCGATGAAACAGGTCGTGCTTGTCGTTTGATGCCATCAGGTAGCGCGAGGCCAGAAGCGCAATACGCGGGTAAGAAAGCAGCCATGGCGAAAGCGAACTCAGCAGCGACGTGTGATGCGAGTGAACCAGGTTCACTTCATCTGCGATCTGCTCACGTAGAAATCCACGAAACTGGAAATCGAGGACATCCCGAGGGCGATCCGTCAGGGCGACCAGTTCGAGCTTCGGGTATCGTGCCTGAAGCGAGGACGCCTCCTCCTGCAGCGGTGTATCCTGCAGGCAGACCATCCTGACCGGAAGATCACACGACACGAAGTCGGACAGATCATTGAAGGCGGTCTGCTCTAGTCCGCCCCAGTAGCGCGAAAGACAGATGATCAGCGGCTTGAGCGTTCCGCGCAGCGAGTCCGAAAGTCCCGCGATAGAGTCAGCAGTCGACATCGGTTTCGAACTCCCGTTCATGCTGCGCCGGTTTTCGGAGCACGCCTCGTCGTATCTGCGTCCAGACACTCGAGGCCTTGACTCCACGAATGCAGGCCAGATGTTCGCCGCCGCTCCTCTCGCAGGAGTTCTTCTCACACGGCCAGCAGTCGACGGGATTGACCTCGATCTGGACGACGCTGGGGCCGAGAGGACGGGTGCGGCGGGGATCACCTGCACCCCATGCCACATAGGTAGGTGATCCCAGCAGCGCCGATAAATGGGCGATGCCGGAATCGTTGGCGACCGTGAACTTCGCGTCGCGGAGTAGTTTCCACAGATCCGTGATCGGCCCTCTCGCTGTCCAGTCCTTCAGATGGAGCGAACGATCCTGCTTCAGGCGCTCAGCAATGGGCGCCTCCTTTGGTCCTCCAACGATCACGCCACTCCAGCCCGTTTCACGCACCACTTCACGGGCGAGGGTCACGAACTGCTCCTCACCCCAGCGGCGTGAGTCCGCCATCGATCCCGGAGCCATCACCCAGTACGGCTCGGAGGGAGGCTCGAGAGCTGCCGCCCTCGGCCAGGCAAGCTCCGCTGGAAACGCATCGACCTCTCCCCGAATCGGTGGATCCAGGTCATTTTCAGGAGGCAGCGTCCAGAAGCCGCGAATATCAGGAACCACGAACGATCTGCCACGGCCCCCCTGATGGATGAGCTGAATGTAGGCCTGCGCTCGATGTAGGCCCGCAGCAGGACCCCACTCCACTGGATCGGTCAACAGCCACCGACGGGCCTCGGCGGCGTATCCCACCCGGCGCCTGCAGCCCGCTCGCCAGAGGAACCAGGCAGTGCCGAAGGAATTGGGCAGGGCGAAACCGAGATCCCAAGGTCCTTTGCGACGAACTTCGCGCGCCGCCTCATCGACGACCCGAAGCCTTGCCAGCGCGGAAAGCTGATGTCCCGCAGGAGGGTGAACGACGATCACGTCATCCACCAGGTTTCGAAACTGGAGATCGGCTACCCAGGGTACGCAAGCCACTGCAATTCTCGCGTTCGGATACTTTCGACGCAGTTGATAGAAAAACGGATAGGCCATCAGCTGATCGCCAATCCAGTTCGGAGCGCGGACGAGGATCCTCATCTCTGTGCCGTCCCCACGGACGCGCGGACCTTTCTGGCGGGCGGAAGCAGCTCGTCGACGCTGGAGTCCTTCTGTATCGCCGTCGGCACTGCATCCGAGGGCACTTCACGATGTCCCCGTTCGAAAGACCGCAGCACGGCCACGACCGTACCGATCCTGACCTTGGCTTCCAGACGAACCAGAAGCCGGCGGTCGTCATCGGTCAGCCAGACGAAGCTGTCTCCCTGCTTCTTCAGGATTCCCTGGTACTTTGTCTCGGGCTTGAGCACGACGGTTCGGACCTTGCCCAGCGGCGTGTTTTGAATTTCCCTGCGAATCACGCTGACTTCAGCATCCCAGTTCTTTCCTTCGGAAATCACTGGAAACTTCACTACTGCCCCATCCGACAGGTCGACGGTGCGCAGGTAGAAGAGTGACGAGAGGCTGTCCTGCGACAACGGCTGCATCGGAAAAAAATCCTTGATCTCGACGTAGCCGCGCTTGTGATGATTCCAGCGGTTCCAGAAGAAGGTTTCTCCCTTCTCGGAATCAAACAGCTCGAGAGAGTTCCGCTTCTGCTTCGACTCGTCCAGGACGATGTGGAATCGATGCGGCGCAATCGCCTCATAGTCGATGAACGTTTCAATCGTGTCTCGGAGCGAATAAAAAAGGCTGAAAACCTTGCTGCTCTTCGCCTCTCCGAACACATGGTAGACCTTGCGGCCATTGATCTGCTTGAACGGAAGGATCTTGATCGAAAACTGTCCCGCATTCACGCCAAGATACTGGATGTCGTAGACGGCCTGCTCACCGATCCAGATGGGATCCGCCTTGGGGCGCCGATTCGGGTACTCAAAAACCCTGGGGCTCTTTCCCGGCTTTATTGTCTTGGACTTCCGGCGAGGCTCCGTCTGCCTCACCGGTTTTTCCTCCACTGCAACCTGCTCACGAACTTCGAATTTCAGGATATCCTTGCCCGCTTCCTGCGGAAGCAGGGGCGCATCGTCGATTCGATGGAGAGACCCGCTGCTGGCGCACCCGGCCGCAAGGACGATCAGGGCTGTCGAAAAAATGACGGAGGTCAAGCATCGAAACCGGGACATGGCTGAAAGTATGTCCCACACTTGAAGGCGTTTCCACCGTTACGTGCGCTCGCGCGATGCTGACCACTCTTCCAGCAACAGGGGCGACAGGTCTCCCTTGAAACGACGATGCGACCACAGCCACTGCTCGGGGTGGCTGCGAACTGACTCCTCGATCGAGGACACCCACAGTGCGGTATTCCTCGCGAGCTCCTCGTGCGAGTTTCCGGCAGGCTGCCAGGAAAACTCGTTTCCCACTCGGACCTTCAGGCGGCCATTGGAATCTCGGTAACAGTATGCGGGGAGCACTGCAGCACCAGTACGGCGGGCAACTACAGCAGGGGCGAGCAGCGTGCCGACCGGTATGCCGAAAAAGGGCACGCGCACTCCAATGGGTGCGCCTGCGTATTGATCGAGCACGAATCCTACGGTTCCGTTCCGCGAAAGCTCACGAAGGACCTCGCGCATGGTTTTGGGTTCATAGGTACCGCGCACGCCCGCCTTGAGGCGGTTTCGCTGAAAGGACTGATGAAGCCATTCGGGCTTCAGGTGCTTCGTCACGATGAGCAGATCGCGATCCGCGCCAGTTCCCGCAACGCAGAACCCTGCAGCCATCGCCTCCCAGTTTCCGAGGTGGCTGGTGATGAAGATCACGCCCTTGCCCCGCGCGTGCGCCGCCTCCCAGTGCTCCAGTCCGGAGATCTCCACGTTCTCCAGCACCCAGCGTCGCCAGTTTCCGAACTGGCAGAGGAGTTCGACTACCAGACTGCCGAAATGTCGGTAGAAACCCGACTCCAGCCGAGCGCGATAGTCCAAGGCGTCGGCCGTGGCACCGGGAAAAGCCAGCAGCAGATTCGAGCGAATCAAAGACCGCTTCCAGCCAAGCAGAGAAAGGAGCCTGCCGACGGCTGATCCGACCACCAACGAGCCGACCCTCGGAATAAGCACCAGGAGCCCGCCCAAAACCCGAAGGATCATTCTCCCCACAGCATGCGCAGCCATTGCCGCCTCCCCTCTGCGTCCCAGACGATCTCCGGTTCGAATACAGCGACATCGACTTCGTCCAGCCCGAGGGAACGCCACTTGACCCAGTCCTTGCCCGTCGTCGCGAGCATCAATCCTCCCGACGATGCACGGCGCGACAGGCCTTCGAGCCACTCACGCGAATACCTCGCGTGATCGCGACACGCAGAGTGGGCGACGACCTGCCAGCCTGCGGCTTCCAGCGAGGCGCGAACCTGACCGGATTCGGCGACACCGGTCACCAGCCACAGCGGTCGCTTCTCTGCAGAGACTCCGCCACGAATTTCCGTCTTCCATTTGATCCGGATGAACGGCTGCAGCGCAGTCGCGCGAAACGGCGGGATGCCGCCCTTGGTCCATGCGTAGACCGCACGAACCGCCCGTTTCGTCGGCCACTCGCGAAAAACCTTCTGCCAGGGACGTGCACTGGTCAACAGCACGACCTCGACGTCATGGGCAATGGACAGATGCTGGAGACCGTCCTCCAGGATCACTAAATCGGGGGTAGCAATTCCGAGCTCTCGTGCGCGCGCCTCCACACGCTCAAAGGACCGAAACCTGTCAGCTCCGACTCCGATCCATGCCGATGGAACCAGCTCCGCGAGCAGGGCGGGCTCGTCGCCACAGTCCAGCGGATCCGTCAGCAATGCTTCAGGCGCCTTCCGCGGCTCGATCAGTCCACCTGTTTTCTCCCAACGCCCCCCGTATCCGCGCGTCAGGATCAGTGGCGCATGGCCCCGAGCGAGGGCTTCGCGTGCCAACTGCGCCGCGACAGGGGTCTTTCCGGTTCCACCGACTTCGAAATTTCCGACGGCAATCACCCTGACCGGCAGTCGCACGGACCTCCGGATTCCCAGCCGATGGAGCACACGCGAGAAGGCAGTCAACACGCACCAGATCAGGGATGCCGTTGCAACCCAGAGCGCCCTCATTCCCGAGGACTCCCGGCCGAGGACAACGAAGATCTCGCGACTTCGATCACTGCTGCCGCTGCTCGATCACTCGGACCGCCATGCCCATTTGCTCCGGACATCATTACTTCACGCAGCTCTCGAAGATCATGCTTCATCCGATCAAGGCGTTCGCGATCCGAGAAAAGAGCATGCAGCTCGGCCGAAAGCCGCTCCGCAGTCATTTCCTCATGGAGCACTTCCGGGGCAAGGTATGCATCTCCGGGCTTCCACCCGCGAAACAGATTCACCAGCCCCACGGGGCCCCGGTAGCGCAGCAGGTGTTTCACGGCAAGGCTCGTCACCTTGCCCGGACGGTAGGCAACGACCATCGGGCACTCCAGAACGCCGGCTTCCAGCGTTGCTGTTCCTGACTTGACGAGCGCAAGATCGGCTGCGCGCAGCGCCATCCCGGACCCCTCGCGCGTCAGGCGAATTTCCACAGTCGGCGGAAGTCGACGCGCCCACGAGTCGGCCTGGGCATTCCAATGATCCAGGTCCAGCGTAGCCGCGATCGGAAGAAGCACGACCCACTTCCCACCCGCCATCTCGCAGAACGTGCACGCCGCATCCAGGAAAGGCTGCCAGTGCCGCTTCATTTCAGATGGACGACTTCCCGGAAGCACGGCCAGGGCACGAACATCCGAAGCGAGTCTGAAATGTGCCCGAGCCTCCTCGCGCGGCATTCGGACGGGCAGCTCCTCGATCAGTGGCGATCCGATGAACTCGGCCGCTATTCCTGCCTCGTCGTAGATTTTCGGTTCGAACGGCAGAATGCAGAGCACCCGCGAAACCCAGGATTTCATGGCCTGAAGGCGCGACTTTCGCCAGACCCACACCTTGGGCGGGATGAAGTAGACTACCGGAATGCCCATGGCGTGAAGCTGGGGGCCGATCCGGAAGTGAAATCCCGGATAGTCCACGAGGACGGCAACATCCGGACGCCGGGCCTGCGCTTCAGCCAAAAGGTTTCGCCCCGCGCGGCGGATGGTCGGCAGGCGCGACAGCACCTCGACTGAGCCCATGACTGCAAGGTCAGCGGCACGCGCCACGGGACGAAGCCCTTCGGCTTCGAGGTGCTTTCCGCCAATGCCCATCAACTCGAGGCTCGGGATGCGCCGGCGAATGGCCGCTACCAGCTGCGCTGCATGCAGGTCCGCAGATGCCTCGGCGGCAGATACCAGGACCCTCACGGAACGCCCTACCTCGCTGTGCCGTACTGGCTTGCACGGATGAATGCGACCAGTCTCTGGACCTCGGGCACGTCGCCGTACTGTGATTCCATCTCCAGGAGGCAGCGCTCCTTTTCGACGTCGCCCCTCATCCACAGCTTCATGGACTCATTGAGCTTGGAAATGGTCTCTGCGGGAACGCCGCGGCGCCGGAGGCCGACGATATTGGTGCCCTTGATCGCGCACGGACGCTGCCCGATCGCAATGGCGAACGGAGGGATGTCCTTCTCCACGCCCGAGAATCCCGCGACGTAGGCATGTGCACCAATCCGCACGAACGGCGCGACTCCGCACATTCCGCCCATCGTGACGTAGTCCTCGACCAGGCAATGTCCTGCGAGGCCGCCGGAATTCGCGATGATGCAATGGCTGCCGATGATGCAGTCATGCCCCAGATGCGTATAGGCCATGAGCAGGTTGTGATCGCCAATCGCCGTTTTGCCACCACCACCCACGGTGCCGAGATTGAGCGTCACCGACTCGCGGATCGTGTTGTGGCTGCCGATGATCAGCTCGGTATCCTCGCCCTTGTATTTCAGGTCCTGAGGAATCATGCCGATTGCGGAGAATGGGTAAAACACGTTCTCTTCGCCAATCGTCGTGCGGCCGTCGACCACGACATGGCTGACGAGTCGATTGCCCCTTCCCATTTTTACCTTCGGCCCAACCGTGCACCACGGTCCAATCTCGACGGAAGGATCCAGCTGGGCTTCGGGATGAACGATTGCCGTGGGATGAATGCGGGTCATGGTCACTCTCCGTTCATGGTCAGGTTGGCAAGGACGTCCGCTTCGACCACGCGCTGGCCTTCCACGAATCCTTCCACATGGAAGCCCCAGATCTTGCCTCGGGCCTTGGTGAGTTCCGCCTGAACGCGAAGCGTGTCACCGGGAATCACGGGCTTTCGAAAACGTACGCCATCCACGCCGACCAGGATGCACTGGAATCCACGCGACAGTTCGGGGCGACCCTCGAAATGCGGGTACAGTGCAAAGCTCGCCACCTGCGCCATGGTTTCGACCTGGATCACGCCGGGAACAATGGAATAGTTTGGAAAATGCCCGGGAATGAAAGGCTCGTTGTAGGTGAAGTTCTTGATGCCCACGACTTTCGTGCCCACCATCGCCGATCCGTTCGTGAGATCAAACTTGGAGAGATCTCCCTGCGGATGAATCTCCAGTATCCTGTCAACGAGGAGGAACGGTGCACGGTGGGGAAGAAAAGCACGAACCTTCTCAATATCCAGATAATAACGACCCCGATCAGCGGTCATGACTTTTCTCCTTTGCTCTGTCTCGAAGGCTCGATCATCCGACTGAGCCTGGCCTGAATCTTCAGATGCTCTCGCACCGGTCGATGTGGAGATCCGGCCACCTGCTCGCCAGCGCCCACATCCTTGGTGACGACGCAGTCTGCAGCCAGCATGGCGCCGTCTCCGATCTCCGCCTTGTTGATGACGATCGCGCGTCCGCCCAGGTAAGCAAAACGGCCCACCACCGAGCCACCGGCGGTTCCAGACATCCCGCAAAGGATCGCTCCGCGGCGAATCGTGCTGTTGTGGCCCACCTGGACCAAGTTGTCGATCTTCACGAGATCTTCGATGACCGTGTCGCTGATTGTTCCACGATCCACTGCCGTGCAGGCTCCGATCTCGACATCATTGCCGATCACCACGCCGCCGAGGTGATGGATCTTTTCATGATGGGTGACCTGTCCGCTCGATTTGTCCGGCGCATACCCGAAGCCATCGGACCCGATGACCACTCCCGAGTGCAGGCGAACACGATCGCCCACTCGGCATCCCTGGTAAACCGTGACCCGCGGAAAAAGCAGCGAGTCCGCTCCAATTTGCGACCCTACTCCGACGAATCCCCCCGCCATGATCCGGGTATTTTCACCCACCCGCGAATCGCGTTCGATCACGCAATGGGGCCCGATGACTGCCGTCGCGGCCACTCGAGCCGTCGGATGGACGACGGCCGTGGGATGAATCCCTTCGGAGGTGAAATCGCCGTACTCGCGGCCAGGAGACAGGCTCGAAAACCGCGCCGAAAGCTTGGCCATGGCCAGGTAAGGATCCTTGCAGGCGATAACGGCAGAGCTTTTCCAGAGAGGTAGCCCCGAACTCCGCAGCGGCTCCACGAAAGCCTCTCCGGTGATCAGGACCGCAGGCCTCGCATCCGGAAGTTCGTGCTGATACTCTTTCGAAAAGAAAAAGCACAGGTCACTCGATAAGGAGCCCCGAAGAGGAGCCATGCGTGCCACGCTAAGCGACTCCGAGCCCAGACTCTCGCCATTGGTGAGCCGCCCGCCGGTCCACTGGAGGATCTGATCCAGCGAAAACATCGGGCGATCAGCTCTTCGCGGAATTGAATAGCTTGATGACTTCGTCGGTCAAGTCATCCTTGTCCAGGCTGAACAGGACGGTGTTCTCGTTCTTTTCCAGGACCACCGAGTAGCCCTTGGTCTTGGCAAGTTCACCGATGATTCCGCGAAGCTTCTGGATGATGGGCATGGTGAGCTCCTGCTCCTTCTGGGCGATCTCCTGCTGTGAGCGAGCCGTCAGCTCCTGGAACTTCATCACCCGTTCCTGAAGCTCCTGCTGCTTCTTCGCACGGGCCTCGTCATTCATTACCAGGGATTGTTTGCGGAACTCTTCGCCCATCTTCTTGATCTGGGCCTCCTCCTTCTGGAGTTCGGACTTGCGTGCATTGAAGTCCTTCTCCAGCTGCGACTTGGCCTTCTTGCCCGACTCCACGTTCTGAATGGCCTTTTGCATGTCCACGATGCCCAGCTTGACTGATTCCGTGGAGGCATGGGCGGACGCCACCGCCAGAGCCAAGGTGCAGGAAACGAACGTCACTACCTTCTTCAAAGAAATGAAACGCATGGAATGCTCCTTATTAGAATGGCGGCCCAATGAAGAACTGGAACACCGTTGAACTTTCACCCGGGCGCCGATTGATTGGAAAGCCCCACTCAAAGCGGAGCGGACCGATGGGCGAGAACCAGCGGATCCCGAAGCCTGCATCCGTCCGGATCGTGAACGGAGTCGACCCCGTCCCCGGAAACTCATTAAAAGCATTACCCGCATCGTAGAACAAGACGGACTTGAGTCCCGCTTCGCGGATGATCGGATATTCCAGCTCAAACAGGGCAAGCATCTGGACCAGGCCGCCCTGCGGCTCAATATTTCCTGCTGCCGTAATGCGTGTCGGACCGACCGAGAAGAATTCGTACCCCTTGAGGTTGTTGGGGCCGCCAAGGAAGTAGCGCTCGGCAGGGGGAACACCACGCCCTCCCGCTTCTGAGAGCTGGCCGAATTCCAGATTATTTCGGAACACCAGATCGCCGATCAGCCGCTTGTAATAACGATTGTTCAATCCGACCTTGATGAATGTCTTGTCTCCCGCAAGCCCGAGAACTCCCGCAGTTTCGATCGAAGCGCTCTGAAAATTGCCGGCCGTCGTTTCGAAACGGTTGTTGCGGCGATCTCGTATGATCGAGAAAACCACGCTCGAGAGAATTCCCGTATCCAGCGACGTATCCGTGTTGACGTCACGCACCTGGGTGATCCGAAGTCCCTCGTTCTTGTAGGTCACGAAGAGATTCGTGTAGTCCCCGACGGGATGCCCGACGCGAACATCAAACCCCAGCTTGCGTGTCAGATACCGATTCGGAATCGGAAAGTTGATCGCGAAGATGTCGAATCCCGCACTCCAGCGCGTATCGAATGCGTAAGGATCGGTGAACCCCAGGTTGACGCTTCGAGTGATCCGATCGGCAGAATAGTTGGCTGATAGGCTCAGCGACTGACCCTTGCCGGCGACGTTGATCTCCGACACCTGGGTGGTGAAGAAGAACCGCTGGACGGTTCCATACCCGGCCCCCAGAGTGATCGTTCCGGTTGAGCGCTCCTTGATCTGGATCTCGAGGTCCAGGACATTGGGGCTGTCTGCAGGACTGCTCGTATTGAACAGCACCTCTCCCGGCGCAAAAAAGCCCAATCGCTCGACCAGCTCACGCGATACTCGCAGCCGTGAGCCGGAATAGAGCTCTCCTTCCTGAATGCGCAGCTCGCGTCGAATCACCTTATCGTGTGTTTTCGAATTGCCAACGACGGTGATCTTTCCAAAGTAGACCAGCTCGCCCTTTTCGAAAGAGTAATCGATGTCCACCGTGCGGGTATCGTCCTGGATCGCCATCCGGGGCACGACGTTGGTGAACGCATATCCAAGGTCCTGGTATTTCTCGGTCAGGCGCTGGATGTCCTGGTTTCTTTTCGAGATGCTGAAGGTCTCGCCGGACAAAAGCGAGATCTCCTGGTGCAGCTCCTCTTTTGGAAAGAGGAGATCGCCGGAAAAATCCTGCGTTCCCATCTGGTACTGCTCGCCTTCATCCACGTAAATCGAGATGAAGACCCACTTCTTGTCATCACTCACGGTGATGATGGGAGTCTCGTACCGAAATTTCACGTACCCGTGCTCGAGGTACCAGTAGGTCAGGCGCTGGAGATCCTGCTTGAAGGCCCCCTCGCGAAAGCTGCCCGATCCGCCGAGCGAAAAGCTCCCGCCCTCCTGCGTTTCCTGCAGCACTGTCTTGAGCTGGCGATCGGAGTACCGTTTGTTGTTCAGGAAGGTGATCTTCTTGATCTCAACCTTGTCGAAGTCCTGGATCTGAAAAACCAGGCGAACCTCGTCCGATTTGTCCTTGACCGGTTCAAGCCGATAGCTCACCCGAGCAAGGTAATACCCCTTGTCCTCGTAGTGTTTCTGGATTGCCGAGACATCATCCTTGACGCGATTCACATCCAGGATGGACCAGCTCTTGAGCTTGACGACTTCCCGCAAGTCATCAGTGGAGATCTTCTCGTTTCCCTCGAAGATCAGCTCCGAGATGACCGGTCGCTCACGAACGGTGATGACGAGCTCGACGCGACTGGCATCCACATCCCGTGCGGACACGGAAATGTCCTCAAAGAAGCCCATCGCAAAGATGGACTGGATGTCCTTGCGGACCTTTTCTACTTCGACTCTCTGGCCCGGCTGCGAGGACACCTTCGCCAGGACGGCCGGCTCCTCAATTCGCTTGAGACCCTCAACTCGGACCTTTTCGATGGTGGCGCCTGAACGCTCCGAAGAGTCGGCGGCTGAAGCCCGAACCGGTGGAGCGGCATGGGTAGACGTGCCCGCACCGAGAAGACTCGCCACAAGAAGAGCTCCGGGTGCAACCCATGAACGATATAGAAGCGACGAGCCAGCTCGAATCACAAGCCCCTATGTCTAGGGGCCGGCTGTTGGAAAATCAACCGACAAACACACCATCTTTCATGGGCATAACGCGATGCATTTTTCTGGAGAGGTCCATATCGTGCGTGACCATGAGCACCGCAATGCCGGTTGCGCGATTCAGCTGGGTCAAAAGATCCAGCACCAGTGCGGAGTTCGTGGAATCCAGATTTCCGGTCAGCTCATCTGCGAGAAGGATTTTCGGCCGGAGAATGACGGCCCTGGCGATTGCCACACGCTGCTGCTCACCACCCGAAAGCTCGCTGGGGCGATGTGACAAGCGATGCCCCAGGCCAACAAACCCCAGGAGCTCACGCGCCTGTGCCTCGGCTGAGGCGCGCCCCATTCCCGCAATCAGGGCCGGAAGGGTGACATTCTCGAGCGCAGTAAACTCGGGCAGCAGGTAATGAAACTGGAAGATGAATCCGAGTGAACGGTTTCTGAACTGCGACAGCTCGCGTTCCTTCATCGCAAAAATGTCCTGTCGTCCAGGACCGTAATAGACTTTTCCTTCAGTCGGAGGCTCGAGGGTCCCCAGGATGTGCAGGAGCGTGCTCTTTCCCACTCCCGATGCTCCGGTGATGGCCACCATCTCTCCAGAGTGGATCTTAAAATCGACTCCTCGGAGGACCTGGATCTGGACCCCTTCCTTCTTGAAAGTCTTCGTGACTCCCCGGGCTTCCAACAGGACTTCAGACATCGATAATTCCCTCCAACGGAGAGCGGCGAGCAACGCGGAACGCCGGATAAAGGGTGGCAAGAAGGCAGATCGCGAGCGCGCCGATCACGATCCACAACACTTCGCTCCAGCGCGTGAGCACGGGCAGGAACCCGATATAGTAGATGTCGGCAGGAAGCTCGATCAGGCGACTCCGGGCCAGTCCCTGGTTGGCCAGTAGCCCCAGTGCGGAACCCACCGCAGCCCCGACGATTCCGATCCCTCCGCCGATCCAGACAAAAAGCTCGAAAGCCTGCCCCGACGAAAACCCCATCGCCTTCAGGATGGCGATCTCGCGGGTCTTGTCGTGCATCATCATCATGAGGGTGCTCACGACATTGAAGGCAGCCACCAGGATGATCGCCGTCAGGATGATCGAGATGACCACCTTCTCCAGCTGGATGGCATAGAACAGGTTTCGATTGAGCTGGCCCCAATCCTTGGCCCGAAACGGATAACCGAAGCTCTCCGCCAGACGGTCCGAGGCCCAGCGCGAGCGACTGCCGTCCTTGAGGCGAACCTTCATTGAGGTGGCCTGCTGGGGCGCGCCGAGAATGTCACGCAGGGCACCCAGGGGAGCGAACACGAACTTTGAATCGTACTCGAACATTCCCATCTTCACGATTCCACTGACCCTTGCCGGGACGACCTTGGAGCTGCTGGTGGAATCCAGATCTCCATCGGAGAACGGAATGACAATCCGAATGAGATCTCCCACTTTGGCGCCTATCCGACCGGCCAATGAGTCACCGAGCGCCACCTGTACTTCGGCAGTTTCCTCGCCGGCCTTTTCACCGGTTTTTTCAACCGGCGGCTTGCCAGCAATGAAGCGCCTGGGAATCTCCGTCACCTGGCCCGCGCGCTGCCAGTCAAGCCCCTCCACGACGGCACCGGCAACCGACTCCGGGCCCGCTACCATCAGCTCCATAATCAGCGAGGGAGAGACGGCCTCGACGTCCGGAACGACCTGGCGGATCTTGCGCTCCACCCGCTCCACGTCAGAGAACGGCTCGGCCCGAGAATACAGAACCAGATCGCCGTTCATCCCGGTGATCACGCGCTGCAACTCACCTTCGAAACCATTGATGACGCTCGTCACAACGGTGAGAGCCAGCACCCCGAGGGCAACCCCAACAACAGACACCCACGCGATGAGCGAAATGAACGCATCGGAGCTCTTGGAGAGCAGGAACTTGCCGGCAAGAAGCCGGAGCACCACGGGGTTTCGGGACATGCCCCTTATCTTGCCACGGGACGCATCTGCGGGAAAAGGATGACGTCACGGATGCTGGGTGAATCCGTGAACAGCATCACCATGCGGTCGATGCCAATTCCCTGACCTGCCGTCGGAGGCAGGCCATACTCGAGAGCCGTCACGTAGTCCTCGTCCATGTCGCAGGCTTCTTCGTTGCCGGCATTCTTGGCATTGACCTGGTCCAGGAACCGAGCCCGCTGGTCTTCCGGGTCGTTCAGCTCCGAGAAGGCGTTGGCCATCTCGCGGCCGTAAATATACAGCTCGAAGCGGTCGACCACGAAGGGATCCTGGTCGCTCTGCCTGGAGAGCGGCGAGACATCCAGGGGATAGTGCGTGACGAAAGTCGGCTGCACGAGGTGCTTTTCCACCTGCTCATCGAAAATCACCATCATGAGGCCACCGGTCGAGTCCTTCGGATTCATCGGGAGTCCCTGCTCCTTGCCGTAAGCCAGGAGAGCCTCACGATTGCGAAGCTGTGAACGGTCCTTGAAGGCGGAATACTTGAGGATTGCGTCCTCCACCGAGATCCGCTGCCACTTGCCGCCCAGCTCGATTGCGGTGCCCTGGTACTGAAGCGTCGTGCTGCCGATCACCCGTTCAGCCACGCGCTGGAAGAGCTTTTCCGTGAAGTCCATCAGGTCCTCGTACGTCGCGTAGGCCTGGTAGAACTCGAGCATCGTGAACTCGGGGTTGTGCTTGATCGAAATGCCTTCATTGCGAAAGTTGCGATTGATCTCGAACACGCGATCGAGACCGCCGACAACGAGACGCTTGAGGTACAGCTCCGGAGCAATGCGGAGGAAGAGCTGCATGTCGAGAGTGTTGTGGTGCGTGATGAACGGCCGGGCCGTCGCTCCGCCTGCAATCGGATGCATCATCGGCGTCTCGACTTCCAGGAAATCGTGCTCGACGAAGAACTTCCTCATTTCCTCGATGATCTTCGAACGCTTGCGGAACGTGTCTCGGGTCGACTCATTCATGATGAGGTCGACATAACGCTGGCGGTACCGGATCTCGACGTCGGTGAGCCCGTGGAACTTCTCCGGAAGCGGCTGAAGAGACTTGGTCAACAGGGTCAGCTGGTCGAGGTCGATCGAAAGCTCGTTGGTCTTCGTCTTGAACAGGACGCCCGAGGCAAACACGATGTCGCCCACATCCATGTCGCGGTACTTGGCAAACTCCTCATCACCCAGCTTGTTCTTCTGCACGAAGACCTGGATTTTTCCGGACCGGTCCTGCAGCTGCAGGAAGGCGGCCTTGCCGAAATTTCGAATGGCCATGATCCGGCCGGCAACACTCGCCTGGACGAGAAGCGACTCCAGCTCTTCCTTGGACTTCTCGTCGAAACCCCGGTGCAGCTCGGAAGCCAGATTCCTAGGCTCGAAACCGTTCTTGAACGGCACCTTCTCGCGCTCGCGAATCCGATGCAGCTTCTCAAAACGAACACGGACCTGCTCGGCAAGATCCTGGAGCTCCACGCCCCCGGGCTGCTTCTGTTCCTGGCTGGCGTTATTCTTCTGCTCGCTCATGAAAACCTCGATCAGTGACCTTCGAGAAACCGTTCAGCATCGATTGCGGCCATGCAGCCCGTGCCTGCGGCCGTGACCGCCTGCCGATAGACATGGTCCGCCACGTCGCCGGCGGCAAACACTCCCGGAATATTCGTACGGGTCGTTCCTGGAACCACTTTCAGGTAACCGGCTTCGTCGGTATCCAGCTGGCCTGAAAAAAGCTTCGTGTTCGGCTGATGTCCGATGGCGACGAAAACACCCTGGACTGCTACGTCCTGCAATTCATTCGTCACAAGATTGCGAATCTTGATTCCCGAGACTGCTTCCGTGCCGACGATCTCCTCGATCGCAGAATTCCAGACGAACTTGATCTTCGGATTGGCAAACGCCTTGTCCTGCATGATCTTGCTCGCCCGGAGCGACTCACGCCGATGAATGACCAGCACGGACTTCGCGAAGCGCGTGAGGAAGGTTGCTTCTTCCATGGCGGTGTCTCCGCCCCCGACCACGGCAATGTCCATGTTCCGGAAGAAAAACCCGTCGCAGGTCGCGCATGAGGATACTCCCTTTCCCATGAACTTCTTTTCAGTGGGAATACCGAGCCACTTGGCCGATGCCCCTGTGGCGATGACGAGAGTCTGTGTCTGGAGCTTCGATCCGTCGGCAAATTCGAGAGTGAACGGACGACGGGAGAGATCCGCACTCTTCACGTTTCCATGCACGAAGCGCGTGCCGAATCGCTCGGCCTGCTTCCGAAACTTATTCATGAGCTCGGGACCCATCACGCCATCTTCGAACCCCGGAAAGTTCTCCACATCACTCGTGATGGTGAGCTGTCCGCCGGGCTGTTCGCCCTCGACGCAAACAGGATTCAGATTGGCGCGAGCAGCGTAAATCGCTGCCGTCAGACCGGCAGGACCTGTTCCGATGATGGCGACGTTTTCTACGGAATTCTGGCTCATGTTTTCTCCGATGACTCGATCCAAACAAAAAAGGTGCAATCGGGCCGGCAGGGCAGCACGTCGCACCTTTTTTAAACTGGGGCTTGTCCGCTCGCCGGCAGGCGATCAGGAACGGCGCGAAATTCTTTCCTGGAAGTCGAGAGCTTCCGGAGTCACGACGATTACATTCGCAGCATCATCCGGAAGGTCCTTCAGGACCTTGTCCAGCTCTGCCTGGGTCAGGTTGCCGCGCTGGATGTTGCGTTCAGCCATGCGGGTATCGAACTTCTTGTCTGCCATTGATTCATGAAGGAGAGCCATGCCGGAGGTTCTAAACCCCGGAGCGCAGGCATGTCAATGCCAGGTCGGAGGGTCCTGATCCTTGGACTTTTTTGAGGCCTCTTTTTCGCGGTCATCTGGGTTCACGACAAGCTTCAGGTGAGACTTGCCCGCTTTCCGTGACCGCTTCGACGATGCCCCGGACTCCCTCTTTCGCTTCCAGACGAGCCAGGCTCCACGGCCATACAGGTAGCCAAAGCCACCCAGCATTCCCCCAAGGTGGGCCACACTGCTCAACGCAGCCCCCGGGCTACCCGAAAACAGCCCGGTCAGAAATTCGACCGCAACCAGCACCCAGATGAAGTGCCGGGCCTTCATCGGAAAGAGCAGCATGAACAACAGCACCCGCTCGCCGAAAAGCAGCCCGTAAGCCAGAAGCAGCCCGTAGATTCCGCCCGAGGCCCCGACCATCGGAACATTGGCCTGCCAGACGGCCAGCTGAAGCGCCAGATAGGTCAAGGCAGCCACCACGCCGCAGAAAAAATAGAACAGCAGAAACCGGCGGCGCCCCCACACCGACTCCAGCTCGGAGCCAATGAAGGCCAGCATCAGGAGGTTCAGAACCAGGTGGCCCACGTCTCCATGAAGAAACATGTAGGTCAAGAGCTGCCAGAGGGCTCCCTGAGCCACGGCCTGGGGCACTAGTCCGAGCAGGCCGACGAGATCGGCACCAGCAAATTGAGAAGAGCCCTTCTGGATGATGAAGGTGCCCAGGCAGGCGATGATCAGGCCCCAGATGGTCCGAGAAATTCGAATGGGCATCATCATGACTCACCCTTCTCCATCACTTCGAGGAGGATACCGCCCGAGCTCTTCGGATGGATGAAGTTTACCCGCATTCCATGCGCTCCGTTCTTCGGAGTTTCATAGGTGAGCTGAAGACCGGCTGCTCGAAGCCTGGCGCAGAGCGGATCGAGCTCGCCGCGAGAGACCTCGAAGGACAGGTGATGCACTCCAGGACCACGCGTTTCCAAAAACCGGGCGACCGTTCCGACCGGATCCAGAACTTCCAGAATTTCGACCTGCGCGGCCTCAGGCTGCACCGAGTGCCGAAGCGGAATGAAGTGGGTTCGAACGCCCTGATCCGGCACATCCTCAACATGAGTCTTGGAGAATCCAAGCAGTGCCATGACGCGCGCCAGAGCTTCCGGATCTTTCGCCGCAATTCCGATGTGATTCAAATGGATCATTGGGAAAGAAATATCCCAGAAAAGGGACGAGGACCACTACCCCCTGTTGCTGTACCCTTCATCGCCCCCTCTCCTCGGTTTTGCGGAGGCTGTACTTCCGCAATGGGCGACTTCGGCAGTTGATAGCGGTCCTCAGTCAAGTTGTCTTAGCCTCGAGTACCCACCAAAGTCCCCCAAGCCAGACACTGTACCTATCGGGAGACCGGCCACGAACTTTACAAAAATTTCGGAACGAGCCGCCGCATCATGGGCATGCGTTTCAACGCACCCCAGACCGCCCGGACCTCGCCATCCGTCAAAAACAGGACGTACGTGCTGATCATCAGGAAGCCAAAGAAGGCGAGCTTCATCATTCCCGCGATGGAAAGGTGGAACATCAGGCCGACAAAGAGTGTCGGAATCCGCCAACGCGGCAGCCACACGAGCACTGGAAAGTAGATTTCCCAAATGAGCGTCAAATAAGCGACGAAGACCAGCACCAGCGGAACATGCGACAACCACGAGAAGTCAAATCGCGCCATCTGGGGATTGGCGATGACACTCCACATCGCCTCACCGTTCCACCACGCCGCTCCCTTGAGCTTCTCCCAGCCCGAGAAAGCGTAGATGATGCAGAGCTGAATCTGGGCAAACCGAAAGGCCATGCTGCTGATCCACGCACGGGGCCCCTGGTCTCCGGGCTTCACCCGGTCAGAGGCCAGGCACATGAAGAACAGATAAAACGTGAAGATCAGGTCAACTCCGTAAACCGCTCCGATGTTGGCGTGGATGAACGAAACGTGCAGCACGAAGGCCAGGATTGCGGCCATTCGAGGCAGGAAACCGATGATCAGCATGATCAGGGTAACCAGGTAAAGGGCATGAAGTGCCGGAATGGCCCAGGCCGCCGCCGGCGATGGCAACAGGTTGGTGAACAGGTTCCAGCGGTAGGCCATGCTGACATACTGCGAAGGATCCGCGATGTAGATGCCTGTAGCCGACGAGTAGTAGTCTTCGAGGCTGAAATGGCGGACCAGGTAGGCAAAGAACATGATCGAACAGATCACGGCCCGGAAAAGGCGCCAGCGCTGAGAAGAAAAGGATTCAAACCAATACCCGGACCAACCCGCCCACGCATCGCCCACTGCTTGCTTGATGCGCTTCATGATTTCACCTCTGCACTCACGGAAGGCGTGCCCGCGGGACGGACCTTCTGAGAACAATTCCACTCTCCGATGAATTGTCGCACCACTCTCGTTTCATCACCGATGCGTCTCTGCCCGGAAGCCACTTCTTCGAGCGATGGAATGCCGTACGTATTTCTCCACACTCGGATGGCGTGTGAACCAGGGTTCCGGTGGCACAGAAAATTGCCGACGAGGCGATCGCCGCCATTCTGATCCTTCAACACGAAGTGAGACAAAGCAGACTGACGCCAGGGACTACTCAGCGCGGGCCAGAAGTCGTGGGCAACCTGCATTCCCTCGTGGTCCACGGCCTCGAACTCGAGCCGCATCGGAGGTCCGGGCTGGGGAGCAAAGAAATTCCAGTTGGCCGAGAGCTCGAGGAAGTTGGAGTAAGGCTCCATCAACGCGGAAACCTTGGTGCCGAGGTATGTATTCCGATTGGGAGTGATCAGCACTGAAAGGACATGGAAAATGGCCCAGCTGCTCAGCAGCGCTTGAATCAGAATCGTCTTTTTGTTCGATGTCCGCATCCTTGCGTCTCCCCTTTTCCTGAACACCATTTAACGCCTGTTTTTTAAGATAAACCAGCGTCCAGAAAAGGAAAAACCCGAGGCACCTGCGCGCCTCGGGTCAAAAAAACTCAACTGCTAGTCCAATGCGGACTTTCTGTCCGGATTAACGGAAACCGCCCGCAAAACTTCCTGCAAACGATCCAGCGACACCACCGGCGCCACCGTAGTAACCACCAGCGAAACCACCACCGTTCACGATCTGGTTGGCTCGCATCTGCGCCTCAGCAATCTGCTGCTGGGCGATCATGAAATCGGCCTGGGTCTGTGCAGCGCGCTGCTGACGATAGAGCTGCTGTTGCATCGACTGCTGCAGCCACTGTTGGTACTGGCCATCGATGCCTCCAGCAAAACCGCCCGCATACATTCCGGGAACTCCGCCCGCGAAACCACCTGCCGGTGCGACCATTCCCGGTCCAAAACCTCCAGCCGGCATCATACCTGGTCCGTACATCCCAGCCGGAGCGACTCCGCCGGGATACCCCATCGCGAACCCACCGGCCGGCGGGAAGCCGCCCGCCACTGTCGAACCTGCAAATCCGCCAGCGGGCGCGATTCCACCAGGATAGCCCATCGCCATGCCACCAGCAAAGCCGCCGGCCGGCATCATCCCGGGGCCCATGCCCCCCGGATAGCCCATCGCCATGCCAAAACCGCCAGGACCCATTCCGGCGTATCCGCCCGGATAACCCATCGCCATGCCGCCAGCAAATCCGCCGGCCGGCATCATCCCAGGGCCCATGCCCCCCGGATAGCCCATCGCCATGCCAAAACCGCCAGGACCCATTCCGGCGTATCCGCCCGGATAGCCCATCGCCATGCCGCCAGCAACGCCTCCGGCAATGCCACCGGGAAAGCCACCCGGATACCCCATCGCCATGCCGAATCCGCCGGGGCCCATGCCGGCGTATCCACCGGGATAACCCATCGCCATGCCGCCGGCAAAACCTCCGGCGATTCCGCCGGGGTAACCCGCAGCAAGACCTCCGGCAAAGCTCAATGCCACTCCACCGGCAATTCCTCCGGGGTAGCCCATGGCCATTCCAGCATAACCGCCCGGATAACCCATCGCCATGCCACCAGCGATACCTCCGGCGATGCCGCCGGGATAGCCCATCGCCATGCCGAACCCACCCGGGTAACCCATGGCCATCCCACCAGCAAAACCAACCGCCATGCCGCCTGCGATGCCGCCGGGATAGCCCATCGCCATACCGAACCCACCCGGGTAACCCATGGCCATCCCACCGGCAAAGCCTAGCGCCATGCCACCAGCGAAACCGCCGGGAAAGCCACCGGCATATACCGGGTTGCCAAATCCGGGATTAACCCAAGGACCTCCGGCCATCCCCATGGCCATGCCGCCCGGGTAGCCCATCGCCATTCCACCGGCAAAGCCCATCGCCATTCCACCGGCAAAGCCCATCGCCATTCCACCGGCAATACCGCCCGGATAGCCCATGGCCATGCCGCCGAAGCCGCCCGGATAGCCCATGGCCATGCCGCCAGCAAAGCTTACGGCCAGGCCACCGGCGACACCGCCAGCCACACCACCGAAGCCGCCGGCAAATCCGCCGGGGAATCCACCTGCGTACATTCCGCCAGCGAAACCGCCGGGATATCCGCCAGCGTACATTCCGCCCGCAAAACCCCATCCCCCCCAACCGCCACCCATGCCTCCATAGAGGTTGGGTGCCTGAGGAGGAACGCCGATCGTTGCCATGGTGTCGAGGTAATTACCGTAGCCACGGTAGTAGGAGTTCATGTTCTTGCCGCCCTGATACATGCCGTACGCACCCAAGGCGATCGGGGCAAGAGTGGCCAGTCCGCCAAGCAGGAGCTCACCCGTGGTAGGGTCGCGCATGCCGGGCATCTGACCGTAATTATTACAATCGACACAATCTTCAGTGTTCGACTTCTTCGTTCGAACGCTCTCGAGCTCTTCGTCGAGGGTCTTCAGCTCGGCCTGGATTTGCAGTTTTCTCGACTTTGCATTCTCCTGATCCAGAAATGAGATGACCGCATCACAGCTCTCGATCGCGCTCACGCACCCAGCGGTCAGCGAGACTTCCTTGGTCCATTTGCGCTTGAAGGCACCGAAGAACTGCATGCAAGAGTTCTTGGCCCAGGCGCTGCCATCGTTCTTCTCCTGATCCCACCAGGCCTTCAGCTCGTCCTTGTCCATGCCTGTCGCAAGAGTGAAGTCGGCCGCAGTACAGGGCCCCTTCGAGTACTGACAGGTGTTGCACGGGAGGCGACCCGCATCCTTCTCGTCCTGCTGCGCCTGTTTGGCGGCGTCCTCCGCCTCCTTGATCTCGGCCTGGAGCTTGCGCTTGCTGCGCTCCATCGACTGGATCTGGTCTTCCATCTCGCGCACCTTTCGGGCGCGTTCCGCCATTTGCTTTGCGGATTCCGCGAAGGCGGGCTGCACATTGGCGATGGTGATCAGGAGCGCCATGGCCCCGGCAAGAACTCGAGTACTGAAGGATGCGGTCTTCATAACCATCCATTCCTCATCAAAAAGCCAAGCGATGATGATCATCGCCGGAGTTAGTCGGCCCATGCGGCAAGACACCGTACGGGACCTCAAGGGCTTCTCGGCAAAAGGACGCCATCCTTGGAGCCTTTTTCCGTTCCCTGAATCAGTATGGAGGAAAAAACAAAAATGGACAAAAAAGGTTTCGAACCCTTGGAGAGATGCCGTCAAGGACTCGACAATCACCCACTCGGGGCGCTCGCGCTCGGATCCGATGCGAACCCGCGGCGAGAAAAGAAAAAAGGCGCCAGAAACCTGACGCCTTTTCGACTTCATTGCAGACGCAATGAGCAAACACGCTGAAACTGCCCCACGCAGCTTCCTCGATTGAATCGATGCTAATTATTATGCTGCGCGAGCCTTGCGGACAGTCTCGGCCTTCTTCTTGGCGCGAGCCTTCTTCTTCGCCTGATTCTTGCGATTCATCATCTTCTTCGCAGTACGCTTACGACCACGTCCCATGGTGATTCTCCTTCTTGAAACGAGTGAGCAAAAAAAAACCCTGAGTAGTGAGGATACTGCTCAGGGTTTCGGAAGTAAAATGGGGGCATCGTGCTGCTTTAGCGCCGAGCTACCTCGGTACTATCATCGCCGCTGGCGGGCTTAACTTCTGAGTTCGAGATGGGATCAGGTGGAGC
>CAMAQA010000030.1 GCA_945860415.1 Bacteriovorax stolpii | reverse complement strand
TGCCATGAGAGTCACGGGCGCGCGCAAGTCGCTCGAGCTTGCGAATGGCCGGTTCTGGGACGAGCTTGCCTACACTCGCGTCGTGGAATGGGGTCGCGACCTCACGCGCACCGCGCGATACATCGTCACGAATCTGTTCGAAGCGGCCGGACTGCTCTCGAGCCGCGACAAGCGGAAGGGACTTCGAGCGGTGGAACTCTTTACGACGGTTCCCGAGTAGCGAGAAATACGCGTCACTGCAGCGCAAGCCCCCCTGTGTTCAAATCCACACATCCCCCTGCATTTTGACCAACTTTTTTTTAGTCGAAAAAGGCTTCCACACTCGAGAGCACTCAGCACCCTATAAAGCAGCCCCAGAGTGCCGCCGGGGTCGGAATCCGCGCTGGTCAACGGCTTGCGTTAGCTCCTCTCCGGGGATGGGATGGTTCGTCACTCCGACGGACTGCGCGAACAGGAACAAAAGATCGAACAAGGGGACAATGATGAAGACCATGAAGATCGGATCAATTGGAAATCGGGGGGGATCACCTTACATTTTGGCGCTTGGACTTTCTTTGGCGCTCGTGGCATCACTCTCGGCGCCAAATGCCGAAGCAAATAAAGGCAAAGTGACCGTCAAGGATGCCTTTGTGGACACTGAAGTCACCTTCGAGTTCATCGACAGCATCAGCAGGGGCAGACTCGAAGGCACGGCGCTGAGCGCTTCGAGATACAAGGGATTCCACTACTCGAACAACTCGGGAGTCGTGTCGGGCTCTGAAGCGATCAAACTCCACAAGGTCATGGCTCAGTCCCTTCCTGATCACTGCGTCACGCTTGCTGCACGAGCGATCGGCTCGGAGGACGTCCTCTTTTCGGTGACCGCTCGGATCTATTCGATCAAGGATGGAAAGCAGATTCCGAGGCCAGTCATGGCGTTTCCGATGGGCGTCGAGAAATCAGATGACCTCGGCGAGCTGATCGGCTGCAAATTGATCTCGGGGTCCACCGCGCGCGTGCAGCCGGTATTTTAAAACGTGATCAAGTCAGGACCGAACGGCTCAGGATGAGCCACGGTCCGAACTCTGGAGTTTTAGCCGCTCCACACCATGGTTTTGCCGCGATCCGTGCCTTTTTTTTGTTTGTGAAGCGTCCGGCTCTTTCCTATACCTCTCGGTCCGCAGTTCCCTGCGTCGGTCCGACAATCATGTCGGAACTGAGTCGCGATGAATCAGGGGAACCCGATGAAGAAGCACTGGTTTGTTGCTGTAGCCATGTGCGCCAACCTGGCGCCGTCCTCGTCTTTCAGTGGCGAAAGACTGGGCGATGAAAGGACCGATTTGGATGGGTATGAGTCCTCGGGCCGCGCGATGGAGCCGGACTTCTCGGAATTATCCGAGCCTGAGGATTTCGAGGAGTCCTCCTTACGTTTCCAGTGCGTCTACACCTCCGAGGCCGTCGACCGCGAGCTGCGATTCCATCGAAGCGAGTGGCTCGAGAGCCGCGATGAAGCGAAGAGACAGGCTAGCGATCGCTGCCGAGAGGCCAACCGCGACGCCTGGATGTCGAGCTGCGCTTTCCATCGCTGCCGCTCGACTTCGGGCTGACCACCGGCGCTCTTATCTCTGAAGGATCAGACGGCTCGAATTCGAGGCGCGCCCGACGGAGCGCATTCCTGATGCATCCAGTGGAATCACCCGAAGGTGATACACGCCCCATCCGGGCAGTGCCTGGGCGGGATTCAAGAAGAAGCGCTGACGCACTCCGCGGAGGGCTGCAGACCGGAGCTGCATCGGATCTGGGGTCGTCGAGTTCGGATTCGAGAAGTCTCGGTCCGCGCGCGATACTTCCAGGTAGACGCCTCCCGCTCCGGCAAACTCCGAAACATCCACGTCAATGAAAACCGTCTGCCTCGGATCTCGCACGACGATCGAGTTGACACCAGCCATCAGCGGTTGACGCGCAATATCCCCGGGCACCGGAGTCGGCGTGGGATTCGGATCGGGAGGCGGATTCGTCACGACTGTCCCCGGCTTGTACCAGCACTGCGGGCGCACGCCGATTTTGAAGTTCTTCTCGATTGAGCACGTACCGAGCGTGGCATCCGTCTCGCTGAGCGGTTCGCTCGATGCCATCTGGCAGACAGCTCCCGCCGAATAGGTATCCAGGCGGCACTGCGCAGCCGGATGCGAATCGAGCGTTTCGCTCACCTGCTCGGGATCCGGCGTATCAAACGAGATTGGAGCGGAATTGGTCAGCACGCGCATCAGCTCGGCCGCAGATTGTCCTGCCATTCCACTTCGAACACAGGTAGCGATTGCCTGGGCGTCCCCGAAGCTGCGCTCGCACGAGCGCACCAGCGCCTGAGGAGCATTCATCCCTGAGACGATCTGACGATTGTCGTCCTTGCCAAAAACGTCGCGCATGCACTTGAGCGTGGCGAAGTAATCAGCCTGCCCCTCGTTTGCAGCCCATTGACCGCGATACTTCGGAGCACCTCCGAGGTGATGGCCGATTTCGTGGCAGCCAATCAATGCAAATGCATCTTCGGTGACGGCCTCGTGTCGGGCAAGCCCGCCGTACATTCGGATGCGCCACTCTGATCCGGAACGCTCGGCAAAGGCATTCACGGTCGAGTCGTTCCAGAGTCGCTGGACGACGAGCCTCGCACTGCGAGCGGCAATGATTGGACGATAGTGGGCCTCGATGCGATCCAGGATCGCGTTGAACCTGGCCTCGGTCATTCCATTGGCTTTGGATGAGATCGAGACTCGGAGCGAGTTTTCCGGAAGAAATCCTTTGCCGGTGCAATCGCTCGGAAGAGGCGAGCCGTGCGCAGGAACCGCGACACTGAAAATCGCCAGGGTCGTGGTTGCCATCGAAATCGCCCTGCTCCATGAAAGCTTCATGAAGGGCGTATCGGCCCCGGTCCGGAGCGCTGAAATTTTTTCCTAGTGGCGCCGCGGCAGGCGTCAATTCACCAGCTCAGAAAGCTGAAACCGAGTGGAAAATGACGGACTAATTCCGTTGGCCTTTAGCGATCGATAGAGCTCGAGCAGCTCCCGCGATGTGCGGACTTCGCCCGCATCCTGCCACCCGATCCACTTCAGAAATCCCGCAAAGATCTTCTCGGGATGATCCAGCCAGAGGGCCACGGCCTGCGCGCCTTCAGATTTTGAGAGCTTTTTCTCACCGCTGAGGATCAACGGATGATGCACGAACTGAGCTCGCGTGAACGCTCCGTACTCGTTGAGTCCGCGCCCAGCGAGCACGCCAGCCAGCCCGAGCTGAAACTCCGTCGAAGAATGCAGATCCTCTCCACGATGAATGTCGGTGATCCTCCAACGCAGGTCTTCCTGCAGGCTCACCCACTGGTAGGCAAAGAGGCGCTCCTTGCGGAACAGGATGACATCACCGAGCGCACGTGACGATTCGGGCAAAAGATCAGAACGCACGCGCCACGACACGCTTCCGTCGTCAGCAAGTGGAAGGCCGCGCGCCCTGCAGTTGCCGGGGTAGACCGAATCCGAAGGAAGGTCCTTTCGCGAGCAGCCGCAGGCGTAAAACAGCTCCGGTGCTGCCGAGCGTGCCTCCTCAAAAGCGGCCGAATAGAATTCCTGCGAGAGACGCTGCGTGAAGCGCGCTTCAAACTCCTCGAACGAACGCGGTCCGAGGTCCCACTCCAGCTCCAGCGACTCCACCACTCGAAAGATTTCGCGAACAAAATCCGGCCGTGCGCGAGTGGAATCGAGATCGTCGATTCGAAGGAGGAGCTCGCCACCTACCGCGCGCGCATCGAGCCACGTCAGTAGCATTGAAAACAAATTTCCGAGATGCAGGGGTCCGCTCGGAGTGGGGGCCCAGCGAAAACGGCGGCTCATCGCGGCGCCACTCACGAGGAAACTACTCCCGATGCCAGCCCTGTGCCGCGCGGAGATCCCGGAAAAGCCGCATCGATCTCGCGCTCTTCGACCACTCGGCACTCGCCCGGCTTCAACGCTCCGAGCTCGAGTCCACCATAGGAGATCCGCTTGAGATCAGTGACTTCGCTTCCCACGGCCTCCAGCAATCTGCGAATTTCGCGATTTTTTCCTTCATGAAGCGTGATGCGAAGGTGCGACTCGCGCCCGCTGGCCTTGAGCATCTCGACATGCGAGGCCTTCAGCATGCCCACTTCGCTCGAAACTCCCGCAAGCATCCTGGCGACATGCTCCGCAGTGATCTCGCCTCGAGCCGTCACTCGGTAGACCCGAGGAATTTCGTTTTCAGGATCGGTCAGCCACGAAGAGAGCCGGGTATCGTTCGTCAGCAGGAGTAGTCCAGTCGTGGCCTGGTCGAGTCGGCCGACGGAGTGGAGATTTCCGAACCTCGAGAGTTCCTCGGGAAGAAGATCGAAGACCGTCGGCCGCCCTCGTTCATCAGAACGTGTGGTGATGGTTCCGCGGGTCTTGTGGAGCAGGAGAACCATTCGCTCCTTGCGGTCCGCCCGCCTGCCATCGATCTCGATCCGGGCCTTTTCAGGAACGACCCATCTTCCCGGATCCGCCTGCACCACTCCGTTCACGCGAACGCGCCCTGCCTCGATCCAGGAACGGGCCTCGGTTCGCGAGGCAATTCCCAGCTTCGACAACGCTCTTTCCAGTGAGACTTCTCCCGGGCTTCGGATTCGTGGCACGAGAGAAGTCTTACCAGTTTCGTCAGAAGGTGGCCATCGGTCGGCCATTCATCGCGGACGTCATCATGGCAATGGCCAGCTCGTAGTCCATGCCATCGGTATCGGTGCCCGCAGTCAGGCGCCAGGCTGGAGGAGCTTCCGGGTGGGGACCAGAAATCACGACCAGCCCCTTGCCCGACCAGCGCTGCGAAATAGCCGGTTCTCCAGTGCGGTAGCGTCCGATCACTCCTCCGGTCCACTCCGGAGTCGACGGTCCTCCCCACCAGACCAGTTGGCGGCTGGATCCATCGGCAAAACTGACCTTCACCATCGCGGCAGTCAGGCTCGTATCTCCGTTGGGCCAATAGGACGGAAGCACGCTTCCTTTTGCCACCGCCACGCCATAACCTGCAGTGGCATCGCCTTCAGCCTCGGGCCCCACGGCAATCCACGCTCCCGCGCAGAATCCGACATACCCCACGCCCCGGTCCCGAACCGCCTGCCGCAGGCGCAGGCGGGCTTCAGGAGTCAGTGCCTTGGTGATGTTCCCACCCTTGCCTCCTGGAACCACGATCAGCTTGTGATTGGCGATCTCCTCCAGCGACATCGCGTTCAGCTCGGCCGAATTGATGAGTGAGTAGCTCCACCCCTCGCCTGCAATGAGCTTTTCCGTGATCTGCCAGTCCGAGGTGGCTACGCCCGTTCCGTTGAAAAGCAGCACGTCCTTGGAGCCGGACTGTGACTTCGGCGGATTGATCGGATCGTATTTCGAAGTATCCGGAAGGGCCGTGGTCGCAAGAGAGTCGCCCTCGGACTGGCAGCCTGTGAGCGTGGCTGTCGTGATCGTGAGCAGGAATACGGGAATCGTCAGCATTTTTCTGGAAAACATCACTCTTCTCCTTCCTTTTCGGCCATTCCTAGATCCTGATGATCACAGACATGGACGGTGATTCGCGCCGGATCCTCTTCTGGAGCAGCCTCCTGCGCGGCATAAGTAAACAACTCATCCTGGTAGTAGTCGTAGTTGTTGAGGTAGGTGGAGCTCTTCATGATCGTCGGGTACATGACGGAGGCAAAGCTACCGCTCGAGAGGACGGTGCTCCTGTGGCCGCGGTAGAGCACGCAGTGGCCGAACTCATGATGCGCGAGCAGCTCGCGCTGCGTCTCGGAGACGGCGTTCCAGAAATCCGGATCGAAGGTCACCCGACGAAGGCTCGAGCTCGTCTCGCAGAGTCCGATCACCGAGCTTCCATAGGAGTCGAGACTGGCAATCCGAACCTGAAGTTTCGGACCGAGCATCTCGCTGGTCACGCTCCTGCCCTGAAGCCGGGCATCGTCGACGAACTTGGCAACGTATTTGGCCAGCTCCGCTGGCCCGCTGTACAAACCGCTCACGTCCGT
Source organism: Bacteriovorax stolpii (assembly GCA_945860415.1). Lineage (GTDB taxonomy): Bacteria > Bdellovibrionota > UBA1018 > UBA1018 > UBA1018 > CAIOHW01. Next base: position 24,709 of record CAMAQA010000030.1, on the reverse strand, counting down.
GCCCGGGGCTGGCGGATCCTCCATGCCACTGGTCGGTGACGGCTTCGGCTCGATTACCCCGATCAGGCTCGGCGGAACGACTCCCCTCTCGTTGCACGCGGCAATAGCCACCAGCGCCGGAATTGCGAGTGCTCGGAGAAGCAGCCGTGTTGTTTTCAATCGTGTCCACTCCATGGTCATAAAAACCTCCTTGTTATGGAGGGTGATACGACCCACGATCGAGATTGTTTCGCTGACAACGGCAAAGAAACAGTCAAGGGACGGAAACTTTTTGGCGCTTCCGGCTTCGATCACTACGATCGACCCACATGAAAGACGAGACTATCGAGGCATTCCAGCGCGGAGAGAACTGGGCATTCACCGAGATCTATCGGCGATTCCTCAAGCCGATCCAGAGTTACGTGGGCATGAAGGTGCAGAATGAGTCGATCGCCCAGGAGCTCACGCAGGAGATCTTCCTGAAGGCCTTCCGATTTTCATCGAGCTACCAGCTGGGGTTTGCGTTCACCACCTGGCTCTGGACGATCGCCAGGAATACCGTGGCCGACTTTCGAAAAAGACCACTCCTCGAGCAGAGCCCGCACCTCCAGGACCACCAGGTTCCCGCGGAAGATGCTCCGGGCCTGGATCCGGACGCCGAGGCGCTAGTCGAACGCCGCTCGCTTCGAAGGATGATCTTCCGGATCTCGCGCGTGCTGAGCCCTCTCCAGCGCCGGATCCTCTGGATGAGGATCGTCGTCCAGCTTCCGTACCAGGAAATTGCAAAAAGACTCGGAATGACGGCTGCAGCCGCACGATGCCTGGTCCATCGGGCGAAGGCCGAGCTCCAGCTCGAAAAAATGCATGACGCGATGATCGAGCTACTTTGATCGGACGGCGGCAGTCGCCAGGCGCGACTCCATGGCAGAGTAAAAGGAGTGGATCCGAGAGCGGACCGCCGGATCGGATTCCAGGAGCCGTGACGCCGAAGTGCGATTGTCCTTCGATTTCATTTCGAGGAGCGACAAGGCGATCATGGACTGATCGAGGGAAAGCTGCACCGGAATCACCTTGCCCCGGTGCTCATGATGGACATGCACGCCATCCATCCACCCGACTTCGCGATCATAGAGCTTTTCGTCCCGCCCGACGGCTTCGGCGCTGGCCAGTGGCCCTGCAAACGCTGGCGGATTGGTTGTCGCGGCAAGAATAATGGCGTGCGGGGTGACGACACGGTCCCAGTCCCGGCGATGCGCCTTGTCTCGAAACTCCTCGTGATCGGCACTCACCAGCCCTGGCGAACCGGCCTTGCCGACGTACGAGGGAACTCCTGCAAAACGTGAAGGCTCATCGTCGACGCCGAAGTTGCATGCCGAGTATGCCGCTGGAACAGGAATGGACTCGCGCTTTTGCTGGGCGAGGACATGTTGTCCATAGTTTTTGAAGTAGCTGCGCATCGCTGGCGAATACTGGTCCTCACGAATGAGCAGCCGGGGCAGAAGCAGCTGAAACGCTCCGCCATCCCAGGTGCGGAGCACTTCTCCCTCAGGGGTGCGCGCCACCTCTACCTTCAGGTTTGCAGGAGCACCGTCGATCACCGCCTTGCTGCCCGCCTCTCGCATCAGCCCAAGGCCGTGAGAGAGCGAATAGATGCTTCGAGCCTCCGCTCCAAAATTCGAATACGTCCACGGCTCGAGGAACCAGCTCTCCCTGCCTTCCTTGGTCTGGTGCTGGAGATTGCCTCCAATCAGTCCGGTTTTTCGGTCGAGGAATGCAGAAAAATCGAACTGACCGAACAGTTTCTCGGCGCGCCTTTTGGAAACTTCGCCGGGAGCTGATTTCGCAGCTGCCCAGAGCGCAAGCGCGAGGTGGATGTTGTCGACCGACGAGACATTCTTCTGTCTGGGCTCTCCTGACGAAGCTTCGTACCAGGAGTAGTACAACCCGCTGTCCGGGTGCCTGGGAAGATTCTCGAGAGTCTCCACCATGCGGGCAATGTTTGCGGACGCTTCGGCTTTTCTCCGCGGATCACCGAGCAGCTCCAGCTGGATCAGTAGATCCAGCCCGATATTGGTGGGTGACGTGTTCGGGTTCAGTACTTCATATCGAAGCCGGCCGTCGGGATCACGGACGGCCTGGACCTTGTCCACGATCAGGCCATTCGGCGCCCGCATTCGATCGAGGCTCGTCAGCGTTCCTTCGAGATAGCGATCGTAAGGGTCTAGGACGAGCCGAACCTCGTCGAGCGCACGAAATGAAGCATCGCGCTCCGTCGATAGGGGTTCCACTCGCCCACAATCGTCCTGCGCCGGGACGCGCGTTGCTCCCGCGATTCCCACAATGAGAAGCACGAGCAGGCCGGCACGCATGGTCACTGGTTCGGTCGCAGCATCTTCCGGACTTCGTCGATGTGCTCGGATTCCTCGCGAACCATCTGCCGGGCCAGCTCCTCGAGGGCGATATCGTCACCGGAAAGAGATGCCAGCTTCTTGTACAGCTCGAGTCCGGCCTCCTCATGGCGCAGGCTCTCGCGAAGGATCGCATCCACCGAATGCTGGTGGGTCTCCTCCACCTTCTGCGAGAACATGGGGGGATGCCCGCCGAGCGAAGTGATCTTCTCGCCGATGACGACTGCGTGTCCCATGCTTTCGGTTGCCTGGTCGCGGAACCACTTCTGGATCGGAATCCGATTCGGCCCCATGATCATGAACGAGTAGTGCATGTAGCGGATGACTCCTGCCATCTCGGCTTCAAAGATCTCTTCGAGGCATTTCATGACGTTCGACGGCGCTTTTTCAGACATGTGAAAATCCTTTCCAGAAGAGGGGTTCTCTCCAGCCTAAACGAACGGTCACGTAAAGCAAGAAGCTTGAGATCGGGGCTTGCAACTTCCTGATCTGTGAGACCTTCAACACAGCGAGTGGCTGTCAGTTTTCTAGCGGCCGCAGCGGCCGGGATCGTGGCCTATCTCCTGCTTGCGCGGCGCCCGAGGCGAGGGCCAACGCGCCTCCGGCTGATCGAGAAGGAGCCGAGGGTTCATGCAGAACACCCGGGAGCCGCGCATGAAAAGAAGTGGAGAACCCAGCCGCACGACCGAGTCGATGAGGCTTCGTGGGCGTCGTTTCCGGCCAGTGATCCGCCCGCCTGGTAGCCGTTTGGGTTGCCGCTTAGAGCATTGCCCCCCGCCGGATCAACCGGCATAGTGGCGGGCATGGCTTCGATCACGCTTTCAATCATTGAGACGCTCGCCATCGCCGCGCTCGGACTGACCTTGGGACGACTGGTCGTTCGAGGGATTCCTCTCTTCCAGCGCCTCTGTCTTCCAGAGCCAGTGCTGGGTGGCCTGATCCTGTGTGGAGTCTTCACGGCGCTGCAGGCCTCTGGAACGACGATCCAGTTCGACACCACGCTTCAGACTCCGTTGATGATCGCGTTTTTTCTGTCGATCGGCTGGATGGCCTCGCTTCGGAACCTCAAGCGTGGCGGTCCGGATGTCTTGAAGTTCCTCATCATCTGCAGCATCGTGCTCGTGCTCCAGAACCTGGTCGGCGTCGTCACGGCCCGGGCACTGGGTCAGAATCCCTTGTTGGGAATTCTTGCTGGTTCGGTTTCGCTGACCGGAGGCCCTGGAACGGCACTGGCGTTCGGGCCGTCCTTCGAAAAGGCCGGTGTCGTCTCGGCCGGGTCGATCGGCACTGCATGTGCCCTCGCCGGCATCATCCTGGGCGGACTCCTCGGGTCACCCGTTGCGACCCTGCTGTTCAAGAAGGAACGCGCTCCCGGCGAACCGCCGCGGACAGAGACCCGGATTCTGGCTTCAGAACCGCTCTCGATCGAGGCTGCGGCGGGATCGACTCTCGATGCAGCCCACTTTCCGCACCACTTTGGATTTTTCATCGTCGTGATGGCCCTCGGAGCGCTCGTCGGAAAATGGATCAATGCCGCCGGAATCACGCTTCCGGTCTATATTGGCTCCATGATCGTGGCGGCCGTGATCCGGAACGTTCACGACTCACGCAAGTCGCACCGACTCTCGGAACAATGGATCGACGAAATCGGATCGGTGGCTCTTTCGTATTTTCTGGTCGTGGCGACGATGACCCTCCAGCTGAGCCAGCTGGCGAACCTTGCCGGCGTCCTTGTCGTGATCCTCGCCATACAGACGACGGTCGTTCTCGCAATCGCGGCTTTCGTCGTTCATCGATTCTCCGGCCGTGACTACGAGGCGTCCGTGATCAGCGGCGGCTTCATCGGCTTCATGCTCGGTACCACGGCCAACGCCCTGGCCAACATGAACGCGATCACCTCGCGCCACGGTCCGGCGCCTCGTGCCTATCTCGTCGTGCCGCTCGTCGGTGCGTGTTTCGTGGATTTCGTGAACGCGATCGTGATCACGCTCGGCATCCAGCTCCTGTCCTGAATTCGCTTGCCCAATCGAGCCCCGGACCTGTAGTCGAGCTGCACCATGAGCGAAGCCAACGTTCCGAAGATTCCGAAAGGCGCATTCCGCATCGTCCTCGAGCTGGCCTCGCCGCGCCCCCGCATCGACCAGGTGCTCCTCGACGAGCTGCGAAGGCAGAACTTGAACATCGACCTTCGCGCCCTATCCCGCGCCAAGCTCAAGGAGCTGTTCAAGAACAAGCGCGTCCGCATCAAGGGACAGGCGGCAGTACCCTCGTCTTCGCTCGCCAAAGGCACGACTTACGTCGATATTCTGGGTTATGGGGCCGCCGAGGGCGGCGACGACGACGCAGAAGACCAGGGCTGACGGGCGGCCTGAATCGGCAGTCGAGTTGCGGCCCTCACGCTTTTGTGCGATTCCGTCCCCCGAATGGAAATCATCAACCTCGCCTTTTACAAGTTCGTCGAGCTCGACCACCTGGTCGAGCTCCGAGCCGAGTACAAGGAGTTCTGCCTCGCGCACGAACTCAAGGGCACCATCATCTTCGGCCGCGAAGGCATCAACACGATCATCGCCGGAAGCCGCAAAGGCATCGACGCTTTCCGCGCGAAACTCGAAGCCGACCCTCGGTTTTCGAACCTTCCCTTCAAGGAGAGCGTTTCGGACTACCAGCCGTTCACGCGCATGCTGGTCAAGATCAAGAAGGAGATCGTGGCCTTCGGCATCGACGTGAATCCTGCGGCAAACCGCGCCCCTTCCGTGACTCCGAAGGTGCTCAAACAGTGGCTCGATGAAGGCCGTGAGGTCATCCTTCTCGATACCCGAAATGATTATGAATGCCTGACCGGAAAGTTTCGGGGAGCCCATGAGCTGAACATCCGGACTTTCCGCAGCTTTCCTGAAAAAGTGCAGGAGCTGCTGCCGCGGTGGAAGGACAAGACGATCGTCAGCTACTGCACCGGTGGCATCCGCTGCGAGAAGGCGGCTCCCTACATGCGCCAGGTCGGCTTCAACGACGTGTATCAGCTCGATGGCGGCATCCTGAAGTACTTCGAAGAAGTCGGCGGAGCCCATTACGAGGGCGAATGCTTCGTGTTCGATTACCGCATCGGGCTGAGCCCGGGCCTCGCCGAAACTGAAACGGCCCACTGCCGGTCCTGCCAGTTTCCGGTGACGGCCGAAATGCAGCAGGACCCGCGCTACCTTCCGCAGAAACAGTGTCCGAACTGTGCCCCCCGACAAACAGCAGTTTAGCTCAATAAAACGAAGCCTTAGCCTCCTCTTTGACCGGCTGGACGCATTGCGTTAGAAGGCAGGCCATGAATACCCCCTCTCGCCTCTCGCTGCTTCTTCTGGCTGCACTCTCTGCCGGACCCAACGCGCATGCCTTCGGTCGTGCCCAGTCGCTCGGCCCGATCCAGGCTGAAAGCGCCGTTCCGAAGGATCAGCTGGGCCTCCTCCGCCAGGACTTCGCGTGGCTCGGAACCCTGCAGGACGAACCACCAACCCAGGAATTCCGCGAAGTGCTGGGCCTCGAGAGCGCGGCGCCTGCGGATCTCTTGAGCTGGCTTTCTTCTCGAGTCCGCTACATGGTGGCCGAGGACTTCAAGCCCAGCCTGCTGAACATTCGCCCCTACATCTTCAAGAAATTCGAATTCCCGAAGACGGAAATGCCCGACCTCGAATTTCCGCCCGAAGCCGAGAACATTCCGTTAATCGACCCCAACAGCCTTCCTGAAGGATCCCCCGAGGGGGCCGAAGAGCCCGAGTCCGGTGGAAAAGTCGTCATGGCGAACCTGGGGTCCGCGCTCTACCTGGGCGGCAAGATGGCCGACATGCTCCTCGGCATCAAGCTCCGCGGAATCGGACGAATTCCGGTCACTTCTCCGCGCGTCGGCATCATCCAGATTGGCGAGGGGCTTTTTGATGATGGACTGTTCGGCAAGGAGATTCCGAACGACTCTCCGATTCGCAGGACCTTCCGAATGAGCACCTTCTTCCATGAGGCCCGCCACAGCGACGGCAACGGAAAAACCCTCGGCTTCATGCATGCGCTCTGCCCTCGAGGACATGACTACGAAAATACCAATGCCTGCGACCGCAACATCAATGGCCCCTATTCGGTCGGAGCTCTCATGGACGAACACATTGCCCGGGCGTGCTCGGAATGCACCGAAGTCGAGCGAGAAACCATCCGACTTTTCGGCCTCGAAAGCCGAAGTCGGATCATCCCCTCACGGGACGGCTCCGCGCCCAACGCATGGAATGCTGCTCCTGAAGGTCAGTTTCCTCCTCGGAAGTAAAACCCGCAACGGCAGGAGAAACCCATGAACAAGGCACGAATTCGTTCGAGCATCCTGATCCTGGCAGTCCTGATTGCAGCGGCACTGGGAGTTCTTCGCTGGCAATTGTCGTCCAGGACGGCTGCCAGCTCGGCTTCGGCGCCAGCGGCAGCGGAAAAAAATCTGCCGCAAGCGATGATTACCGCTCCCGAGCAGGGCTCATCGGCTGGCGACGCTTCAACTCACGCGAAGGCTCCTGTCGAGGCGACGGAATTCGAGAAGATGACGCACGACGGACTGGAGCAGCTTGCGCGCCAGGATTCAGTCCGAGAAGAGGTAAAGAAGGAACCGCACGGCATCCCGCGGTCGCTGATCGCCTCAGGCCTGCTGCTGGGCAGGATTGCGGAGATAGTATCTAAAAATCCCGCACTACAGCCACGAGCCCTGGAATTCTATTCCGAATGCGCCCACTCGGCAAAGCTCGCGAATTCAATCCGGGCACTCTGCCTCGCGCGCTTCAACCGACTCGCCGGCGGCGACGACTCATCGAGGCTCACCGCAGGCATTCCTGAATCGCTCCGAAGACTCGCCGAACACGCCGGGCTCTGACCGAAAAGTCGGATCAAAAGGTCGAGGCGTCGATCACGAAGCGGTACTTCACGTCGCCGCGGATCGTCCGCTCGTAGGCCTCATTGACCTGCGATGCGGAAATGACCTCGACATCCGAGAGCACTTTCTTCTTCGCGCAAAAATCGAGCATCTCCTGGGTTTCGGCAATTCCGCCAATCAGTGAGCCGGCAAGCTTCTTCCGTCCTCCAATGAGCGAGAAGGCATGCACCGCTGCAGGCTCGGTCGGCACGCCGACCAGCACCATCGTTCCATCAATCTTCAAGAGACCCAGGTAGGCATTGACGTCATGCGGAGCGGAGACCGTATCGATGATGAGGTCGATTTTTCCGGCGAGCTTCTGCATCGCCTCGGCATTGCTGGAGAGCACGAACGTGCGCGCACCGAGCCTCCTGGCGTCCTTCTCCTTGGATGGAGACGTGCTGAAGACCACGACCGTTGCACCCATTGCCGCCGCAATCTTCACGGCCATGTGCCCCAGGCCCCCCAGGCCGACGACCCCCACCACCTTGCCCTTTTTTGCGCCGAAGCGCTTGAGCGGAGAATATGTCGTGATTCCCGCGCAAAGAAGCGGAGCCGCACGATCCAGCGGCATCTTCTTCGAGAGCTTCAGCACGAAGTCTTCATTCACGACCATCCGGGTCGAATACCCGCCCTGGGTCGGAGTTTTTCGGTCCATCTCGGTGCTGTTATAGGTGAATGCAGCACCCTGTTCGCAGAACTGCTCTTCATCGTGCCGGCAATTCGAGCATTTCCTGCAGGAGTCGACCATGCAGCCCACGCCGGCGTGATCACCGACCCGGAAGCGCTTCACTTTCTTTCCGACTGCCGAGACGACACCCACGATCTCGTGTCCAGGTACCATCGGAAACGCCGCTCCACCCCATTCGTCGCGGGCCTGGTGGATATCGGAATGGCAGATGCCGCTGAACTTCACGTCAAGGACGACGTCGCGGGGGCCGCAGGCGCGGCGCTCAAGGGTGAACGGAACCAGCGGGGAGCCCGCCTTCAGGGCAGCGTAGGCACGAGTGTTGATCATGCCACCAGCCTATCAGGACGCTCCGGGAGCGCGCAAAATGTATCCGCTTCCGTGCAGGGTATCGAGCCGATGATCGAAGCCGCTGATTTTTTTACGGAGGTTGGCCATGTGCGTGTCAACGGTGCGCTCCGAGACGACCGAATCGGGCCAGAGCTCACCGAGGAGCTGGCGACGCTCCACAACGCGGTTGACGCGCCCGATGAAGTAGCCGAGCAGGTCGCATTCGATGCGAGTCAATTTCACTTTTCGATCGGCAATCGTCGCCTCGCGAAGCTCACGATTGATCTGGAGGTTTCCGATTCCCGAGGCGACCGCACCAGGATCGCGCGTCTCGACTTCGCGCAGGCGGGCGCGAATGCGCGCCAGGAGCTCTCCGACGTGGAAAGGCTTCACGACATAATCATCGGCTCCGATATCCAGCCCATGTACCTTGCTCTCCGGAGTGCCGTGCGCCGTGACCATGATGATCGGAATTGCAGCCGTGGATGGATGGCCCCGCAGGGTGCGGCAGACCTCGATACCGCTCATCTCCGGCATGCTGATGTCGAGCAGGATGAGATCCGGACGGTCCTGCATGGCGAGCTGAACCGCCTCGCGTCCTGTTGCCGCTTCAAGCACCTCGAAGTGCGGCTCGAGCATGTCGCACAACATCGCGCGAAGATCGACTTCGTCATCGACGACCAGGATACGCTTCATTTCTTTTGCCTCCGTGGCAGCTCAAGAACAAACGACACGTTCTCCGATGCAGGATCGAGGTAAAGCCTCCCGCCATGCGCCTCGGCAATACCGAGCGAAATCGGCAGCCCGAGGCCCGTTCCCTGTCCCACCGGCTTCGTGGTGAAGAACGGCTGCATGACTCGCTGGGCAACTTCGGGTGGCAGACGCGTGCCCGAATCCGTGACTCGGATGACGATACGATCCTCAGCCACGTCGAAATCCAGCCGGACCCAGGCAGCCTCGCCCGACGAGACGCTGTCCATGGCATTGCCCAGCAGGTTCATCAGGATCTGCGAGATCTGCACCGAGTTGCACTCCAGCATCGTGCCTTCCGGAATCGCACCCACACGAAGATCGATTCCACGCTGTCGAAAGCGGTTTTCACAAAGAATCAACGTGTCGCGAACCAGGATCGCCAGATCCGCTGGCGCGACATCATCGAGCGTTCCGTCGCGCGCATAAGTTCGCAGGCCGGTGACGATGCGATTGATCCGCATCGCCGCGTTCTGCGCGCGCCGGATGATCGAAACCGCGCGGTCGGTGGGCATATCAGGAGAATCCAGGAACTGCTCGCAGGCCATCTGGATGATCGCGAGCGGATTATTGATCTCGTGGGCGATGCCAGCTGACATTTCTCCGAGGGCCGAAAGCCGTGACGCCATCGCCAGCTTCGCGAGGGCCAGCTTCTCGCGTTCATTGGCCTTCCTCAGCTCCTCGCCGTGGCGGCGTTCGGACTGGACCAGGAGCAGCAGGTCGAAGATCGGATCGGAGAGCGCAAAGTCGCTGAAATCGAGACCCAGCTCCGGAATCTTATGCAGGTCATTGAGGACGAGGGTCAGGGCAAAAAGATATCCGCCCGTCCACTTCAGGCATTGCCCGCGCAGTCGAAACGGCCTGGGGGCGTTCTTCGCATGGATGACGACGATCTCGCCGAGAAGCGCACCGAGCCCGTCGTTCGAAATTCCGATCGATGGCGAAAGCACTTCGAAACAGGACTGAAAATCTCCGCCGATCTCGACGCAGGGAACGAGCTTTTCGATCGTCCTTCCCGCAAGGACGATCCTGCCGGAACGGTCGAGCAGGATTCCGAACGGAAAGAGTGCATCAAGCTGCTCGCGCGCAGGCTCGGAACTCAGGCGTGGATCGTGATCGAGAAGCACTCGTGGTCCTGCCCTTCCTGGCGAGCATGGTGAACGATCGAAACCTGGTTTCCGTGCCGCTGCGCCAGCCCGCGAAGCAGGCCGACGACCATGGGTGCCAGGCCGGCGCGCTTCGAGAAGTACTTCAGCAGGAGCTTGCCCGGGGCTTCCTCCTCGACCAGAAAGCGCGGCGGTTGAAGCTCCGGCATCATCGCGCCCATTCGAGCGTGCATGTGGTTGAGATTCCTGAGGCAGCTTTGGAAGTCCTTGCCGAAAAGGAGCAGGAGCTCTCCGTAGCCCTTCTCCGCCGTGAAGCGGATCCAGTACTCGCCGAACTGTTCGAGCAGCACGCCCGCGTCCACCTGCAGCACGCGGCTCGCGCTTCCGACCAGTCCGTAGGTCAGGGCATCCGGATAACTCTTCATGAGCTCGAAATCATCCGTCGGGCAGGACGCCCCCGAGCAGATTTCCGTCCACCGCGATTCTCCGAATCGCTCGAGGACCAGATCCTTCATGGCTTGATTCACCAGACCGTACATGACTCCTCCATGATGCCGCCAAAGGCCGTGACTACACCTTCTTGGCAACTTCTTAACTCGACCAAATGACTCAGGATTACGACACTGTTCACATATGGTCACTCGTTCGATTTCGAGACTACAGCAGGACTTCGAGGGATTCCAACAACTTGCAGCACTTCTTCTGCGCTGGACGGGAATTCGCCTTCCGGAGGGGATGCAGGGAATGGTGCTGCTGACCTCCCGCATCCAAACCCTGATCGCCGCCAAGGCGATGCACTCACTCCGGGCCTACGCCGCCGTGCTGGCCCCCCTCCGGGCCGGACACCCGGACCGCGAGGCCTTCGTCTCGGCCCTGTCGACACACACGACCTCGTTTTTTCGCGAGTCGGTTCATTTTGACGCCCTTCGAGAAGCGTATCACAGGGCAGGAGACACCTTCAAAGTCTGGTCAGCCGCCTGCAGCTCCGGAGCTGAAGCCTACTCCATGGCGATGACCCTGGAATCGACTCGACGTGCGGCCGGTCCGGACTTTCGCATCCTTGCCACGGATGTGGCCGAAGACGTCCTGCTCGAAGGCGTGCGTGGAACCATCTCCGAGGCCATGGCCCAGCAGATTCCTGCACGGCTTCGCGAGCGCTACTGGACTCGAAGCGCCGGAAGCGAGCCCCAATGGACCGCGGGCAGTGCGATTCGGAAAAACATCCGCTGGAGCAAGGTCAACCTGATGGATCGGAGCCAGTACCCGCGCGAGGGCACCTTCGACGTCATCTTTTGCCGCAACGTCCTGATCTACTTCGAACCCGAAACCACTCAGCGGATCATCGAAGGACTGGCCTCGCGACTGAAGCCCGGAGGCCTGCTCATCCTCGGGCATGCTGAAAGCGGTGCCATGACGCTGGGCAGCTACGCACGCCTCGGGTCTTCAGTGTTTCGAAAGCCGGAACAGCTGCGTCCCGGCCACTCCCGTCGCCAGCCTCTGCTCCAGGAACTGCTCCGCTCGGCGGAATAAGCCATCGACTCTGTTGAGAATACCTGTTGAGAAAAAAAGTCTCTTTGCTCGTGGTTCGTTGTCCCGACTGACGAAACAACAACACTGTGAGTCATCACTTTACCTAGTGATTTCAAGTGTCTATTTTTTGGCACCGCGGGTGCTCTACCAGCCGGCAACTGCTGTACAACCACCAACAAGGATGGAACCCATGAAGACCATTTTGCTCGCCGTTTCTGCACTCTCTCTCGTCGCCACGGCTCAGGCTGAGCCGGCCCGATACAACGGCGTTTCGATCATCAAGGACATGCCGGAAGCCGCATTCGCCCCTCCGGGCTTCGACTCCAATGACCACAGCCAGGTGGTACTGGCAGGAACTTTCATGAACACCTGCTACAAGGCCGGCCCCGCTTCAGCCGATGTCGATCCGCTGACCAATACCATCCAGGTCACCCAGAAAGCCTATTACCTCGACAGCTCCTGGTGCATGCAGATGCTCGTGCCTTACACGACTACCGTGGATGTCGGCATCCTTCCCCCCGGCAACTACACCGTGAAGCTCGTCGGCGAGCAGAAGCAGGAAAAGGCGATGGAAACGCTGTCGATCGCCATGGCAAACGACAACCTTGGTCCGGATGATGCGTTCTACGCCATCGCCGATGAAGTGTCCTACAGCAAGGGCGTGATGACACTGAAGGGCCGCCTTCCCGGAGCCTGCACCCGCCTGAAGGAAATTCAGGTCCTCACCCGCAAGGCCAACATCGTTGAAGTGCTGCCTGTCCTCGAGTCCGTCAGCTCGGGAAATGGTGCCGTGGCCTGCGCCGACGATTTCATGAGCTTCGTGAAGGAAGTGGCCGTGAAGCTTCCGTCCTGGAAGGGCCGCGCACTGTTCCACGTCCGTTCGCTGAACGGACAGGCTCTGAATAAGGTGGTTGAGCTGAACTGATGCGAAGTCGAGTCCCTCGCGGGCGGGTCTTCATCAGACGTGATGAATGACCCATTCGCGGGGGATTCGAAATCTCGGTCCCCAGGTTCCTGCTTCAGTCCCCTTCCCCATTCCCACCACCATCGTCACGCGGGCCGTGCCGGAAAGCTTCAGCAGCTTCTTCACGCGCACCTCATCAAACCCTTCCATCATGCACGTCGAAAAGCCCTGGGCCGCCATGGCGAGGACGAAATTTTCAGCCGCAAGCGCCGATGATTTGATCGCCACTTCCTGCAGATCACGAAGTGTGTTCGGTCCACGCGGCACAGGACGCAGCAGACCGGAGAACCACAAGGTCAGCGCTCGGAAATATCCCCACAAATTCAGAAATCCAGCTCGATAGGTCATCGGAATCAGCTTCTTGTAGTAAAAGATCACGGCCTTGGGTGCGTTGACCTTTTCCACGAACTCGACCAGGGGCTGTTGCGAGCGCTTCCAGAGCGCCGGATCGGCGACGAAGACCACGAGCTCCTGCGCGGTTCGAGCGGCGGCCTGACCGAAGCAGGCCTTGACGAGCTCGGCCTTCTTTTCGGCAGAGCGAACCCAGTAGAAGTTCCACGTCTGGGTGTTCGAGGAATTCGGAGCCAGGATCGCCGCATCGAGGGCACGCTCGACCACCTCGGCGGGAACCGGGTCGCTCGTGAATTTGCGAATGCTCCTGCGTGCTTCGACGGCTTCAAAGAATTCCATGGCTGTTTGCCTCCGGAAGCTCGTCTTAGCACGTCAACTCGTTGTCAGGCAAAATTGACCGATGGCGGCGGATTTCCAGCGTGACTACACTGGAGAGAATCGCAGTTCTTGTTCCAAGCAAGGAGATGCCCATGCGCATGACACTCAGGAAGAGTGGACTCTGCACCGTCCTGGCCCTCGCGGCCCTGCCCGCGTTTGCCGAAACCGATACTTCGAAAACGATCGCACAGGTGGTGGAATCCACGCCGACCACCATTCCCGACCAGGGCTATCGCGTCCACGCGAGCCTCGGTGCGGGATTCGGCGCCGTGATGGGCGGGCAATTCCAGTCCTCTCCTTCGGGCACCTACACCCTCGGCACCATCGGAATCGGTCGGCGCACGCGTCGCTGGGAGTGGGACACCAACTTCGGCTGGGGCTACTCGCCGCGCTCGGGGCTCGACTCGTCGGGACGCCAGGTCTCGATCAAGATTCGCTCGGCTCGCGCGGATTTCAGCGCGCGTTATCGACTGCTGAACTTCCTGCAGGTCGGTCCGATCGTGACCGCAAACTTCGGAACGGACACCCGCTTCAATACCGTCATCGGCGACTCGGTGGCCACCCTCTACGGCGGAGCCAAGGCGATCCTCGATGTCGGAAACGCCGGAATGTTTCCTGTCGAAGCCTGGGGCGAGGCGCTGACCGAAATCTCGTCCTTCGGACGCGATGCGATCACCCTGATCGCGGGAGTGCGCCTGAGCCTGCCGATCCAGGAGACGCGCAGGGATGTCGTCACCGTTTCTCAGGCCGCCCCACGCCGCGACGTTCGAGTGGTCCTCGATTCGAGGAAGGTGTTCTTCAAGACCTCTTCCTCGAAGATCAAGCCCGAGTTCGCACGAGCACTGGCAGCCGTTTCGAGCCATCTGTCGAAGAATCCTTCGGACTGGGATTCGCTGGAGATTGCAGGACATGCCGACATTCGCGGACCCAAGGAGTACAATGATCGTCTTTCGATGAGACGTGCCATATCCGTGAAGAAGGAGCTTCTGGTGGAAGGCATCGACCAGCAGCGAGTTTCGGTCGAGGCTTTCGGATTTTCGAAGCCCGCCGATCCGGCCAATCACTCGACGGCCTGGAAGAAGAATCGCCGCGTGGAACTCACTTTCCGGAACGTGGCCAACCCGAACGCACTCGAAGAGCTCCTGGCACCTCTCAGCCCCGAGCCCGCAGCAGTCAACTGATCCCGAAAGGACCTGAGCCATGATGATGAACAAGAAGCTCTACCCTGTGGTGATGGCCGGAGCGCTGCTCTCCTCCACGATGCTTGCAGCCTGCGGAAAGACCGTCGAGCGGGTCGCCGATGCAGGCGGTGGTGGAATCAACGTTCCCAAGCCCGGTGACGGCGACGGCGGCACCGGTGATGATGGAAATGGATCCGGCGGTGACAACGGCGGCGGTGATACCGGAGGTGGCGGCACGAACCCCGGCGAGTGCGGCAACGGCACGAACCGGACCCGCTGGCGCTGGACCCAGCCGCAGCCTTCCATCACGAAGTCGGTCGACCTGCTCTTCGTCGTCGACTCTTCGTTGTCGCTCACTCCCGAGCGGCGCAAGCTCGCCAAGGCGATCTCCAGCTTCCTCTCGCAACTTCCTGCCGATGCCGACCCCCGCATCGCAGTGATGCTCGGACACGGCGCAAACTCCGATTGGAACGGCATGCTCTACTCGCGCGGCAGCAATCCCCGGGTGATCAACCCATCGAATTACACGGACGACAAGGCCCGCGAGCTCCTGATCGAGAACCTCTCCTGTCCTGCGCTCGACTTGGGAGTCGGCAATGGCGAGATGCTGATGCACTCGCTGCAGTCGAGCCTCAGGAACGACCACTTTGCCGAGATCCAACGCGAAGGGTTTTACCGTCCAGATGCATCGCTGGCGGTCGTTTTTGTCACCGACGAGAACGACGTCTGCTTCGATCCGAAGGCCCATGGTTACACGAGGCATCCGCACTACAAGTACGGCGCGTTCGGCCTCGAGAAGTTTGCCTATGACAGGTGGTGCGTGGACTCGAAGGGTGCGCTGAAAGTCTCGACCACTTCAGCCATCTCCTCGCTTCGCAGCCGCTTTCCGGGCAAGCGCATCGCGATGGCCGGAATCGTTCACGCTGAAGAGAAGAGCGTTCCGTGGTTCGGCGAGGACGCCATCGGGCACGGCATCATCGAACTGGTGCAGGAGAACGCCTCCTCGCAGCCCTCGGGACCGATGCCGTCGATCATCATGGACCTGAAGTCCGGCAACTTCGCCAGTGCGCTGGCGCAGCTGGGCAGCATGGTGACGAGCCATCTCTCGTTGCTGACTTCCTTCAGCCTGAGCGGCGACCGCGCGGTCCGTGAAGATTCGATTACGATGACGGTGGACGGTCGAACCATCAGCTCCTCGTACGACTCCGCCAGCCGCACGGTGAACATCCTGGGTGCCGATGCCGGTGGAGCAGGATCGCAGATTGAAGTTTCTGCCTGCCTCCAATGACCTGAGCGAATCAAAAGCCGGTACTGCCCGAGGGCGGTACCGGCTTTTTTATTTGCAACAACAGATACTTAGATAGTCTTAGAGATACTTTGACGCAACGCATTACCCCATGAGAGAGAGGCGGGAATGAAAACCAGCTCCGCCCTCCTACTCTGTCTCCTCACCGCTTCACTGGCGAACGCCGCCCCGGGGCCTGAACCCGTTCCGCTGGCCAGCGTCCTCAGGACCGCCAGCGGTGAGCACCTGCTCGTGCCCCACCCTGCCGGGGTCGCCCTCCAGCTTCGAACCCAGTCACTGAAAGACCCTCGCAAGCATGCCCTCATCCTGAGCATGCTGGAGTCACCTCAGGCCATCGACACCGTTGCGATCGTCAGCTCTGCCTTCCTGCAGGCGCATCCCTCGTGCTGGGTCAGTGTTCCCGCCTGGGACGGCACTCTCGATGTCCTGCGCAGTGGAACGATCTACAAACGATCGAGACTTGAAGAGCTTCTTTCCGAAAGACTGGCTCAACAGGACTGCGCGAGAGTTTCGGATGGAACCGCGAATGTTCCGGCCATGAGCGATGGTTCGCTCTTTGACTGGCTCTCGGATCGCCAGACGGGCCGCGGCTGGGACTCATTGGCCTACCTGCAGAACACGATTCCGTGGAAGGCTCCCCTACTCGAGTCCGAGTCAGGAACTCTCGAAGTCGTCGGCAACATCACGCTCCTTCGCTTTGAAGACCCGGCCCAGGCAAAATCCAACCAGCAATGGGCTTCACGCATTTCGCAATCCGGCGTCGATGCAGGGCTGCGCTGGTCCACTCCGTCGCGTGCCACTTCGATCATGCTGCTGGCCCATCTGTACGATTACCGAGACTCGGCCGAGCGATCCAACACCAGCGACACGGGCCGCGAAGTGGTCCTCGCGTATCAGACGAGGGTCGCCGAGTACTTCTGGATCATTGCATCGGCCCACGCCGGACACGGCGGCCGCTACGCCGGCAAGGACTACGTCGACCTGCGCGTGATGGGCCGCTACATCCCAAAGTTCTGGCGCTGACCGCCAACATGCAATTTTCGGCAACCGTCAGTTCGTTACGTCGCCGAAGTCGCGTCGAATGAGCGCGTCGGCATCGGGTCCGCGGCCGCGGAAGCGCTCAAAGAGCACCGAGGGATGCTCGGAACCGCCCTTCGAGAGCACGTGCTCGCGAAACTTCATCGCGATCTCGCGGTCAAAGAGCCCGTGCTCCTGGAAGTACGAGAAGGCATCGGCGTCGAGTACTTCAGCCCACTTGTAGCTGTAATAACCCGCCGAATATCCGCCCGCGAAGATGTGCGAGAAGGACGTCGAGATCGACGTGCCATCAATCCGCGGCAGCACCTGCGCGCGGGCCACGGCCTTCTTTTCGAACTCCTCCACATCCGTCACACCCGACGGATCGGCGGCGTGCCAGGCGAGATCGATGTGCGCGAACGCTAGCTGCCGCAGGCAGTACCATCCCGCCATGAAGCGCGAACTCAGCTTGAGCTTGTGCGCGAGCTCGGCAGGAAGCACCTCGCTTGTTTCGTGGTGATGCGCGAAGAGATCGAGCGATTCCTTCTGCTCGGTCCAGTTCTCCATGACTTGCGACGGAAGCTCGACGAAATCCCAGTAGACGTTCGTGCCAGCCACCGAGCGGTAGGTGCACTCACTCAGCAGGCCGTGCAGCGCATGTCCAAATTCGTGGAAGAGCGTCCGCACTTCGTCGTAGCTCAGGAGCGACGGCGTCTTCGAGGTCGGGGGCGTGAAATTGCAGACGATCGAAATGTGCGGGCGCTGCACCTTGCCTTCGAAAAGCCCCTGGTCGCGGAATGCGGTCATCCAGGCGCCGCCGCGCTTGGATTTGCGCGGAAAGAAGTCCGTGTAGAAAATGCCGATGAACTTCGAGCCGTCCCAGACCTCGAATGCGCGCACGTCCGGATGGTAGACCGGAACGGCGGCATTCGGCCTGAACTCGAGTCCGTAGAGCCGACGAGCGTGCTCGAACACGCCTTTCAGGACGCTCTCGAGCGGAAAGTACGGACGAAGCGCCTCTTCATCGAACTCGTACTCGGTGTGCTTGAGCTTCTCGATGTAATAGGCCACATCCCACGGCTTCAGGTCCGTGTTGCCATCCTGTGCAGCAATGGCCTGGAGCTTCTCGAGTTCACGGCTCGCCTGGGGCCTCGCGAACGAATCGAGGCGATCCAGGAACGCCATCACCTTCTGCGGGTTCTTCGCCATGCGCTCTTCGAGCACATAGTGCGCGTGCGTTTCATACCCGAGGAGCTTCGCACGCTGGTGCCGGAGCACGGCGATGCGCTGGAGCGTCTCACGGTTGTCGAACTCGCCGCCGAGCGCGCGCGAACTGTAGGCACGCCAGATCTCTTCGCGAAGCGCGCGATCCTTGCAGTAGGTCACGAGGGGCAGGAAGCTCGGGGCATCGAGCGTGAAGAGCCACTCGTTCGGCTTTCCTTTTGCGACGGCGGCCTCATGCGCAGCCTCGAGCGCAGACTCTGGAATTCCGGCGAGGCGCGCCTTGTCGGCAATGAAGAATTCCCTCGACGTCGTCGCCTTCAGCACATGATCCGAATACTGGGGCCCCAGACGCGAAAGCTCTTCATCAATCTCGCGGAGCTTCGACTTCGCGGAGTCACCCAGCAGCGCTCCGTTTCTTGCGAACGACTTGTAGGTCTTCTCGAGCAGGCGCTCCTGTTCGGTGGTGAGCTTCAGGCTCGCCATCTTATCGTGGACGGCCTTGACCTTCTGGAAGACGATCGGATCGAGCTGCAGGTCGTTGGCGAACGCCGAGACGAGCGGCGACAGCTCCTTCGAGAGCGCGCGCATTTCTTCGTTCGATTCGGCTTCAACGAGATTAAAGAAGATTCCCGAAGCGCGATCGAGCGGCTCGGACAGAGTCTCGAGCGCGATGATCGTATTCTCAAAATTCGGAGCCGCCGGGTTTTCGCGAAGGACCTTAAGGTTCTCACGCGCCATGTCGAGCGTCTGCCGAATTGCCGGGCCGTAGTGCTCGGTCTGGATGAGGTGGAAGGGAGCTTCGCCGAAAGGGCCGGTCCAGGCGGACAGCAACGGATTTGGAGAGGTCGTCATGCCCCCGTCGTAACACGACTTGGGGAGTCACGCCCCGCGTCAGTCCGAAATTTTACCCCTCGTTCAGGGCTCGCTGTGCTTCATGGTCAACGGATCTGTCACCAGGCGATCTCGGGCCTGCTCGGCAAGCTCTCGGCTCGTATAGAAACCGAGCGTCATTACCGAATAGCCGTGCGCCTCGTAACTTGGCTTGAACTCTTTGATTTCAATATCAGAAATCGACAGAGCAATTAGGTCACGCTCGATCTGACTTTTCCATAGTGTTGCAAAAAAAGCATTCACTGTAATAATTGAACGAGTCATGCCCCACCTGAGAAAACGACACCTGGCGCCCAGGCTGGCTACGGCCCTCAAACACAGCCCGATCGTCGGGCTCTTTGGCCATCGCCAGGTGGGCAAGACGACGACTCTCGAGGCGGTATCGAAAAATTACCTGACCTTCGACTCGAAGCACACACGCCTTGAGGCCTCGGAAGATCCGGAGACATTCCTGGCGAAGTCGCTCATGAACTCGACTCCTGTCGCCATCGACGAATGCCAGCTCGTACCCGAAGTTTTTCCCGCCCTCAAGGAGTCCGTCAGGAAAAACAAGGCTCCAGGCTCATTCCTGCTGTCCGGATCCGTCCGATTCACGAGCCGAAAAGCCATCCAGGAGTCTCTGACAGGAAGGATCCTCAGCCTCGAACTACTTCCCCTCACCCTGTCGGAGATCTCCGGAACCCCGCTGCCGGACTTCCTGATCTGGGCATCGACGCTCGCTGAAATCACGGAGAGTCGCGCCCGAAGTCGTATCGGAGACAGGCGCTCTCTGCCCAAAAAATGGCGCGATATCGAGAGTTATCTCGCCCGCGGAGGGCTTCCGGGAATCTGCTTCATGCGTGAGCCACAGGCACGAAAGGACGCCATCGCCTCGCTCCTGCGAACGATCATCGAGCGAGACATCCCGCTCGTGAAAAGATCCCTGCTCTCTCCCACGGTGCTGCTGGAGCTGGCGAGGCTCATCTCAAAGAACGGCTGGTCTCCCCTCAATATGCAGGCCATCAAATCCGAGATCGGCATAGCGCACGAGACCCAGAAGAAGATTCTGTATGCCATGGAATCGGTCTTTCTCCTTCGAACGATCCTGCTCGAAGGAGACTTCAAGGGACCCATCCACGTCTTCGAAGATCAACTCGAACAGCGCTTCCTGAGACAGGCCCCCGAGCCTGAGGATGAGGAAGCCGCCGGTCTCCTGTTCCGAAATCTCAGGGCCCAGTACCTGTATCGAACTGGAATGGACTTCACTCCGTTTGTCTACCGGACCCGCGGTGGCGCGGATGTTCCTTTGGCGTTTCGATCGGAAAGCGGCGTCGTGGGATTCATTCCCTTTCTCGGTGCTGAACCCACCCTGTCGAACCAAAGGTCTGCGACGAGCTTCCTGAGAAGGTACGATCGGTCCAAGGTCGTCTTCGTTTCCACCCATCCGCATGAACCCGTCTGTCTTGACGCGCGCACGATGATTGCCGATCTGGCCACTGTCCTCTACTGACCAGCGCGAGCTGACGGATCCACCTTGCAGGAGATGACGCGTTGCAGTAGACCTTCCGCCATCATGACCTCTCAAAAGACCGATTGCCTGATCATTGGCGGCGGCCTCGCCGGCCTGACGTGTGCGGTATCGCTGGCTGAAAAAGGCCTGAGCCCCTGGGTACTGGAATCCAGTGAGCGCCTCGGCGGACGCGCGCAGAGCTGGAGGGACGAAACCACGGGCGACTCCGTCGACCTCGGTCCGCACATCCTGCTCTCGGTTTACTCGAACATGCTGGCGTTCCTGAAGCGCCTCGGCACAGACCACCTCATCCACTGGCAGACCGACGGCGTCATCCATCAGGTTTCGGGCACCGAAACCTACACGTTTGCGGAAACCCCGCTGCCCTCGCCGATGCACCTGCTGCCGAGCATCTGGAAGCATCCGAAGATCACTGCCGCCGATCTCGTCTCCATTCGCCACATCGTCTCTCTTTCGCTGGGCCTCTCCGAACGCGAGATCCACGAGTTTGATTCGATGACCGCGGCCGAGCTCATCGAGCGCGCCGGATCTTCACCTGCGATGAAAGAGCTGCTCTGGGATTTCATCTCGATGTCGCTCCTGAATCTTCCTTCGGCAGAAGCCTCGGCGACGGCCTTCCTTCGCGTGGTCCGGTATTTCTCCGGCACGAAGAACCTGCTTCCAGGCCTCGCAAAAGTGGGCCTCGGCGAGCTCTTTGCCGATCAATCGGTAAAGAAAATCGAAGAGGCAGGGGGCAAGGTGCTGCTTCGCTCGCGTGCCGCATCGGTGGACATGAACGCGGATGGCTCAGGCGTGGTGACGCTCGAGGATGGCTCGAAGATCGAAGCCCGCACGGTCGTCCTCGCCCTCGCACCCCAGGATCTGGCTCGGCTGCTGAAGAAAGAGCAGCAGCCCCCCGGCCTCGCGAAGTTTGAAACCTGCCCCTACCTCAGTGTGTATCTCTGGTTCGAGGGCATGGTCTCGGATCGCGCCTTCTGGGCGCGCACGTATCATCCGGATGATCTCAACTGCGACTTCTACGACCTCTCACGCTTCCGCACCGGATACGAAGGACGAGGCTCCGTCATCACGAGCAACATCATCTACTCGAACCGAGTCAGCTCGATGAGCGATGAGGATGTGATGAAGGCCACGCGACGTGAGCTCGAAGAGCACCTGCCGCGCACGCGCGAGGCAAGACTCCTGCACTGGCGCGTGAACCGCGTGCCGATGGCAATCCATTGCCCGCGCCCCGGAACGGAGAGCCTGAGGCCCGCCGTGCGTCCCGAAGGAAAGACCTACATCCTTGCCGGAGACTGGGTGAAAACGGGTCTACCGTCCTCGATGGAAAGCGCCTGCCATGCGGGCTTCCTTGCCGCCGAAGAGGTGCTGCGCGCCATTCGCCCGACGCAGGCGCCCGAGAAGCTCGCGCTTCCTGTTCGCGGACCAGGCACGCTCCCGCACGTCATGGCGCGCGGTTTTGCGGCGGTGATGAGCTCACGCTCGATCTGAATCGTCGCGGGCGCGCTCGTCTGAATCACGACAGGGCTGCATTTCATCGAGATCAATCACATGCCCGTCATAAAGCTGCATGTTCTCATCCGACTCAAAACACTGTGAGTCTGCTTCAAGTTTGGACAGCGTCCCGGCACTGATCGAGTTCTGAAGTCGACGAGTGCGAAATGTGGCCGTGACGGACCGGCCATCTCCCTTGTTCCTGCAGCTCGTGCAGTTGCTGGAAATGGTGGCCTGAACCGACGAGTTCAGGCTGCATAATGCCAGCGTTCCTCCGGTCTTCGTGCAAGGACCGTAAAAATTCGTTTGCGCCGTGACGCCCTGGTAGACGTCTCCCTGCATCAGCACGCTGATTCCACCTCTCGTGTTCGTCAGGTCCGAAATTCTGATCTTGTACGAGAGGCACGGCTGGTTGGAAGGGCTGCATGAAACAGTCACGCCGCCGGCTCCAGCATCTCCCTGCTGCTCCATCGATCCGGGCGTCAAACACCCGGACAGCAGAAGAGCCCATGCCAGTGAAGGTGCCGTGAATCTATAATTTCCGAGGTGCATCTCCATGAGAATGCGGGCTCGGTTGTCGCATCACAAGATGTGTCACGACTGACAGAGTTCACTCCGGCAACTGAAGCCGGTAGAAGCCGCCGAACTCGTGTGCGTACTTCTGGCTCATCATGCCGTAGCCGGGAGCACGAACTCCCTGGGCTGAGAACTCCGATCCGAAGCCATCAGTGCCCCAGGAATTCTTGATGAAGTAGACGCCGCGATAGCGGAACGTCTGGAAGCTGCCGTCTTCCTGGAGCGACTCGACCTCGACCTCGATGAAGTCATCATAACCCACGGCCAGGACCGAATGTCCTGCCTCCTCGGCCGCTGACTTCCGACGATCCACCGAGCCCAGAGGCGGATACGAAATCACGCCCTGCTTCCACTTCATCGGATCGCGAGGAATGCCATGATCCTCAGCTTCACGATGGTTCCAGGCGCCGAGGAAAAAATCGGTCTCGAGCACGAGCGGAATTCCTGCCTGAAGCAGCGCTTTGACCTCGGAAACCGTCCGCACCGCAGTTGCCCGGGGCCAGTTGCCGGCATGCCCGCGAAGCTTTCGAAGAAACGTTTCCGCCTCTCGCCGGGCCTTCAGCAGTGGCTCGTGCGAGGAGCCGCGAAGTTCTTCATCCGCCCACTCGAGGGCGTCCGGATCATACTGGCCCAGCAGGCAGGCTTTCAGCTTCCTACCTTTTTGAAGG
Source organism: Bacteriovorax stolpii (assembly GCA_945860415.1). GTDB lineage: Bacteria > Bdellovibrionota > UBA1018 > UBA1018 > UBA1018 > CAIOHW01. Next base: position 1,434 of record CAMAQA010000030.1, on the reverse strand, counting down.
TGGCCGCAGCGCTCGCGCGCCAGCGGCGGGCGCCTCTTCATCTCCGCCCAATCTTCGCCTTCATACGGAAGAGCTGCCTCGCGAGCGAGTCCCCATTGCGAGATCAGGCTGAAATTCTGGGGTGCATCCGATCCATCCTCGCCGGTTTTCCGGGCAACCAGGTACTGAAGCCACTGTTCCGACAGGTCCACGGCGTCGGGCCTCGAAACGAGTCCGTTCCGGATCAGGTAGCTCTCGATCGAGGCAATGGAAGAGAAAATCGAACACGTGCCGCGGTCTGCCTGAGACTTGACCGGCGTCTGATGCCGCAATGCCCGGGCCAGGTCCGATCGCGAGGCAATGGCTGCGTCGCCCAGGAGTCGCCGCAGACCTTCCGTGTCATCGAGGGGATGCTGGAGATTTTTGAAGGCCCGTCCGATCGGAGCAGGGCTCTCCGCCCTTGCGAGCGGCTCAGTCGATGAAACAAGGGCAAGGAACAGAACGAAAACTACGATTCGGTGCATCGGTCTTCGACTCCTGGTTGCAAATGGAATTCCCACTGAAGTTGAAGCCATCCGTCGCGCCTTGGCAACAGAAACTTGAGGTTTTTGGAAGAAGCGCGATCGGGTATTGTGGCGCCAGAGAAGAGGGTTTTCATGAAGTCACTCCAGAATGCGATTCTGACGGTCACCATGGCTACAGGAGTTCTGATGGGCACGACACAGGCATCCGCGATTGAAAAGCCGAAGCATGAGGTCGTCCAGTCGCTGGTTTTCGAGGGCCAGTCGATCGAGATTCGCGATTACGCTTCGTACATTGTTGCCGAAACCGTGGTCGAGTCGCCTTCGCTTCAAGAGGCGTCCAACGAGGGCTTTCGGCGGCTGGCAAAGTACATCTTTGGTGGAAACCGATCCAGCGAATCCATGGACATGACCGCACCGGTGCAATCCGTGAAGATGGACATGACGGCTCCCGTCGGAGCGATTGGAGACGCAGGAAAGTACACCATCAGCTTCGTCATGCCTTCGAAGTACACCCTCGAGACCCTGCCTATTCCGAATGATGACAGGATCATGCTCCGGGCAGTTCCTGCCAAACGAGTTGCGGCGCTGGTCTTCTCGGGATTCTGGAGTGACTCGAACTTCTCGCGACGGATCCAGGCGCTTCGGGCCTATCTCGCCGCCCAGCAGCTTCCCGCGCAGTCGCTGCCCATGATCGCGCGCTACAACATGCCGCTGACCCCATGGTTCCTGCGGACGAATGAAATCCTGATCGACATCCCCCGTCCGTGACCGAACGGCCGAACTTGAAGATAAAAAAGCCCCCGAGCGATGCTCGGAGGCTTTTTTTATTGGCGTCCCCACGGGGATTCGAACCCCGGTTACCACCGTGAAAGGGCGGTGTCCTAGGCCTCTAGACGATGGGGACCCATGCGAAAGAGGAGCCGTTGAATTA